>NZ_BQYI01000001.1:4282500-4657500 GCF_027923405.1 Paenibacillus sp. YYML68
CATTATAGTTATAATCTCGAGATTGATCGGTGATCAAACTCTCCAATATAGTTCCTCGATATTTCCGAGTTTGATCGGGGATCAAACTCTCCACCAAGGGCTTAAGTTGAGTTGACTTGCTCATTCAAAGCTATCTGAGATCCTAAGATCTCATATAAAGCACTCACTCATTGTTCAGTTTTCAAAGGGCAAATCAATCAGTTGTACTTGTCATTTCTTGTCGCTTTGTTTAGCGGCGACTTTTTTAATATACCACATTCACCATCTGAGATGCAAGCTTTTTTTAAAACTTTTTTTCAAAGCTTTTTTGAAGCTCTTTTCCTCAGCGGCAGAAGGACAAGTCCTTCAAGCGGCGAGGTTTAATTTATCATAAGCTCAAGAGTAAAGTCAAGTGTCTGTCTCAAAAAAATTAATAAAGGAGCTCGGCATACGCCAAGCCCCTTCATGCACTACTCAATCATACCTACTTCAGGGCTGCTAGCAGACGCGTAACGCTTCTTCGGGATACGCCCTGCAAGGAAGCCCTTACGGCCCGCTTCTACGGCCAGCTTGAACGCTTCTGCCATCAATACTGGATCAGTTGCACCAGCAACAGCCGTGTTCAGCAGCACACCATCTGCGCCAAGCTCCATCGCAAGTGCAGCGTCCGCAGGTCCGCCAATGCCAGCATCCACAATAATCGGAACTTTAGCCTCTTCAATAATGAAACGCAAATTACCCGGATTCACAATACCTTGACCAGACCCGATCGGTGATGCGCCAGGCATAACGGCAGCTGCCCCCGCCTCTTGCAGCTTGCGAGCAAGGATTGGATCATCAGAGGTATACGGAAGCACGATAAAGCCTTCATCTACTAAGATTTTAGTCGCCTCCAGGGTGCCTATCGGATCTGGCAGCAAAGTTTTCGGATCGCCGATAACCTCGACCTTAATCATATCGCACAATCCGGACGCTTTCGCGAGTCGAGCGATACGCACTGCCTCCTCCACCGTATAAGCACCTGCCGTATTCGGGAGCAATGTGAACTTTTTCAGATCAAGACTTTCCAGAAAGTTCGGCGCATCCGGGTTGTCTATCGGCAGACGTCTGATCGCAAAGGTCAGTACCTCCGCCTCAGAAGCCCGAACAGCCCGCTCCTGAACGTCTAGCGCCGCAAACTTCCCTGTACCGAGCAGCAAGCGGGAACGAAATTCGTACGGTCCTATCTTTAATACTTCACTCATTGAGTATCGTCTCCTTAATAGATGTTGGATTCATTATGACCGTAGCAGAGCCTGACTCCTTAACCTCCGCCTACAAAATGTACAATTTCCAGCTGATCGCCATCCTGCAGCTGTGTCATTGCATAGTTCTGACGTTCAATAATGTTCCGATTGAGCTCGACGACTAATATTTTGTTCTCCAGCTTGAAATATGCGAGAAGCTCCTCGACCGTATGAACACCCTCTAGCTCACGCTTCTCTCCGTTAACGACTAGTGTCATAGCCATACCTCCTTCGCCCTGACATGAGAAACGAAGCCCGTCGCTCAAAAAAGCCAACCCGCTAGGAGTTGACTTCCTGAATGCACAGCCCCGTTCGAAAGCATCAGCACTCGTCCACTTCCCTACGCTGGCATGATCCAGTAGCATCCGAATGTCCATTCAGCAGCAATCGAATGCTTGTACAGGTTCCAAGGGTCAAAGAAACGCTTCTTTATCTCAGCTCCGCAATGTGGAGCACCCCTAGTGGTTATGAAATTGTAAATTGATTATATCATACTACCGCTTGTTTGACATCCTGGTATCTGAGCTCAAGGCTAGAAAGCTCCGGGTCAGCTGCCGCGATTACTTCTTTGGCCAATGTTTTTTTGACAAGCTTGTTCAGCAGGAGCGGCAGCTCATTACGCACATCTGTCAACTGAGGGCACTGCTGCAGCTCTTCCAGACTCCAAGCTTCACTTCGGCTGCCAAGCTGCTGAAGAAGCGGCTTGCAGCATGCGGCCATTTTGGACATAACAGAGAATTCGCAAGCAAGCAACACAAGCTCAACTCTCTGCTTCAGCGTCTCCTTGCTCAAAGTCAATTCCTCATACAGCTTATAGATGCCATGATTAATCTGCTTGACTTGACTCCATACGGTGACCTCCGGATGAAAGCCGGCTTCGATGATCGCAATGCGCGCCCAATGGTGCAGCGCCTCCAGAATATCATGGTAAGCATCGAGCAAATGCTCCTCTGACAAGTAATCCTTGCTGCGCATGTAGCAGCGCAAAAATCTGGAAAACTCGATAAGCAGCTTCTGATCCCGAATTTCTTCCGGAAACTCCAGCATACGATGACGAAGGCCTTCCAAGAATGTCTCCCGATCCAATAAAATCTCCCCTTTGAGAACCCAATAAATAAAGCTTCGCTCTACGCCATGAACAATTTGTTCCTCCAGAGCCTCCGGGGTGATCCAACGTTCTTGTATACGAAAGTTGTCTTTTATATAATGAACATGGTGCCGCTGTGCTTGTCCGTCCTGACGGGTGACGACGAGAAGCAAGCAATCGAAGCCATCGGTCACAGCCGAATACAACGAAGGCTTATGCACTGCCAATACGCTGACAATGGCATTGTGCTCTCGAATGACCTCCAAGCGCTGTTCGATGAAATTATGCATGATGGAAACGGCCTCCTGACGTTTGACAGTCAAGTCACTTTAGTCATGTTATATTTCTACAAACATCCGTCGTTTCCTGCAATATTTTCGCGATTTACTCAAACTTTTGGCGAAAGAAGTGAAAAAACGTGCTACTTAGATCGAGTAAGGCTAACGAGTTCCGTTTATGGGGATTATTGCTCACCATGTTCGGTATGGTGTTTATGATCGCAGGCTTGGCCGGGATTGTCTTCAAGTGGGGAGCGCTTGGACAAGTCATTGCCGCCTTCGGCATGGTCATCGGGGCCATTATGATGCTGGCGAGCATGGGCATTTATTTCGCAGCGGGCATGATGTCAACCAGCGCAACGGTCGTCGTATGTCCAGAGTGCGGGAAGGCGACCAAGATTATTGGCAAGACCGACCGCTGCATGTTCTGCAAAACGATCCTGTCGCTCGACCCTGCTCATGCGCCGCAAGCGAAGGAGCAAGCAGACGCTGACAAGGAAGTAGAACAAGCTTCAGACAGCAATAACGGCGATACGAGTAATAAGCCTACTTCCTGACAAAAAAGGCTTGCCCTCACTTATCTGTGAAGGCAGGCCTTTTGCATGTACAGCTTTCTACTGAAGCTCCTCCTGAATCCATCTCCATACTTCTGGCAGCTCGAAGCCTCTCCGCCACGAGGCCACCCCGGCTAGCCCATACTTATGCACAAGCTGAATGCGCGCTCGCACGCTGCGCTCATCCTCAATCCATATTTGGTGAGGCTTGCCGTTCTCCTCGTACTGGATATAGTTCTGACCTGTCTCCTCCGAATATACGGGATTCAGCTTATGCTCACGGATGATGCGCTGAGGCATCTCCATATAGACGGCCCGCGACTTCACCTGCCGCTTGCCGTCCTTCTCCTCCTCCGTCCATACACGAGTATAGAAGGGAACGCCCAGCACAAGCTTCTCCGGTGGGATGCGATCGTCCTTGAGCAGCCCCTGAATGGAAGCCTCCACCCAAGGAAGCGAAGCGACGGAGCCAGCCTTCGGACTGCTTGCCCAGTGCTCGTCATACGCCATCAGCATCATATAGTCGACGGATTCGATCAGCGCCTTACGGTCGTAGAACAACGACCACATCTCACTGTTCGAGCGGGGCGTCACATCAATCGAGACGACGAGTCCCTGCTCATGCAGAAGCGGAGTCAGCTCGCGTACGAATTGCACGAACGGCTGCTTGTCGGCGGTTCTCACATTTTCGAAATCGATATTAATACCATCAAGCCCATACATCTGTGCATACGATAGCAGCTGCTTCGTCATCTTCATTCGCGTATCATACGTGGCAAGCGCCTTACTTGTTCGATCCGGATCGAAGCCGTTGCTGAACAACGCCCATACGTGGTAGCCTTGCGCCTTCGCCCATTTCATATAGGATGCATCTGCCAGATTGCTTAAGCTGCCATCTCCGTCTTGAAGATGAAACCATGTCGGACTGATCACGTTCACTCCGGGCATTTCGCCAATTTTGGAGGTGTCCGGATTTTTCGTGACGACGTGCTCCCAGGTCATATTAATCTTCCCCGTAATCGGCTTCTTCGGCTTGAAGCTCGCCTCTGCCGCAGGCAACGGGATCGTCTCGATATCCGCAGATGTAAGCTCTTGCTTGTGCATATAGCCAATATGACCATTGGTCAGCTGGACGCGATGCCAGTCCCCTTGCTCGCCCCATACGATCAAGCGCTCTCCATGAGCGATCTCAGCAAGGATCGGTGACTTCATGGAAGGGTCGCGGCGCAGGATGACGGTCTTATCGTCATTGGGCGCTCCGTTACCCGCCGTATACCAGCGTATGCGCTCGCCCTGCTTGAACAGCAGCACAGCTCCTGTATCCGCCGATTCACGCAGCTCAATCCCGTACAAGCTCTTCAGCGGCTCAATAGGTACATACAGCTTCTCGCCCGCCTTCTCAAGCGGAAACTTGAGCGTAAATGGCTTCTCGTTGATCCATCCTGTCAGCTCGCTCGTCCGCAACCGAACGACCTTGTTCTGTGTCGTAATGATCGTCGACTCCGTCTTCGGCTCATAAGCAATAGCGGGGTCGATCTGCTCCCGAACGAGGTCGAAGGTCAGCTTCAACGTCTCCCCCGTGCCGCTCGCGGCATCCTTCAGCATGGAGCCTTGATAGAACACTGGCTTCGGATTGCCGTGAAAATGCGGCGTCTCACGCTCCCAGCTCGGCATAAGGACTATGACATAGTAGATCCCCCACGCAATCGCAACAAGCAAGGTCAAGCCTGCAAGTGCCACTGCTCGCTTGCGGCGTCTTGCCCTAAGCTGCTTCCGTTCATTCGATTCCTGTAGCATATGTTCACTCCTGATAACGATAATCTATGACGTCGGCTGATAGACTGTAAATAAATAGACGTGTCCAGCTTGCCCCAAGGCCCCGCATGTACACGTCCATTATACGTTAACTCTATAAGTTGATCATTCATACTTGCTGCAAGCTGCATTCCCCACATACGCCATATACCTCGATGCGATGACTCTTGACATGAAAGCCTGTCATCTTCTCAGCGGCATGCTCCAGATCATTCAGCGGCTTGTAAGCAAAATCGACCAGCTTGCCGCACTGCTCGCACAAAGCATGATAATGCTCGGACATATCGGCGTCGAAGCGGCTGGAATGATCGCCGTACGTCATTTCTCGCACAAGTCTCGCTTCAATAAACACCTTCAAATTATTGTATACGGTCGCGACACTCATGCTCGGAAATTGAGGTGAGAGCGCTTTATAAATATCGTCCGCTGTAGGATGTGCTCGTGTGCCGATCAGAAAGGAAAGAATCGCATGGCGTTGAGGGGTCATCCGAACTCCCATCGACTTCAGCTTGCTTAATGCTTGCTCCAATGTATTCATGATGCTCACCGTCCCGCCGTGAAAGCTGTAATGTCCAGTACACTCATCTCGCTTAGAAATACATATACACGCCTGGAAGGTACGAGCGCATATAGCTGTTTCGTACACCAGACGTGTATATTGTACTCGGTCGGTTTGAAAATTGTCAATCAGCCGCACGAACGGTTATCGAGCTGTTCGTATCGATCGCAAGTAGATACGCGCCCGTACCTACTGTGCCGCGCAGCGTTTTCTCGTGAATTGTAAGTGGCAGGTTAGTGTCCAGATCCCCGTATCCGCCTTCGCCCTCTACGCGGAAGCTGGCGTCTGCGGGAACCTCTAGGTCGATTCTACCATTCATCGTCTCGACGTCCCAATCTCCCCCAAGCTTAGTCGCTCGCACATTAACAGCGCCGTTCGCCGTCTCCACCTGGAGCCGATCCAGCTCGCCGTCAGCTGTCACGGCTCCGTTCACCGTTTCTGCCTTCAAGGAGCCTTGATGCCTGATGACCGCATGCTCACCATTCATCGATGACAGCTCTGCTGCTCCAATATGATCGATCAGCGTCAGCTTACCATTTACCGTCTCCAGCTTCACGGCACCCTTAGAGCGCGATACTTGGATTCGGCCATTCGTCGTAATTAGGGTGAGATCGCCCTCCATGCCCTGTGCGTCCAGCTCGCCGTTAGTCGTCTCCGCCTTCAGCTTCTGGACAAGAGGCAACCCGACAATGTCAATATCTCCGATCGCTTGGCTAATGTCCCAATTCAAGCGTTGTTGCTCCGGCACCGTAATGACGAGGTCCATTCGCGGCTTGCGCTTGCCCCAGAAGCCCGAGCCGTACTCCATCGGATTCGTGCGTATATCGAGCTGACTGCCCTTCACGCTGTGCTGCAGAGTCGAGGCTTCGGCAATCGATTGCGCTTCGGATTCGCTGCTCGTATCTACATATACGGTCAATTCAACCTGAAGTTGATCGACCTTCCCCGTCTTCAGCGACATGTACCCGCTCGTATTGTTAACAGTAACTGCTTGCACCCCTTGTGGCAATTCTATCGAAGTTGTGCCCTGTTCGAAACGATGCCCGCCTCCTGCACCGCCGCCTACAAGGCCAGCGAGCAGACTCCCGAGTCCCGACCGCTCATGCGATGCTGCAGCTGCGCCACGAGATTCCTCTGGCGAACTCGTCACGTGTACCGCCTCAAGCCGGTCCATCAAGCCAATGCTGTGCAGACTCATGATGGCTATCGCTGAAATAATGAGCGCGAGACACAGTCCCTTTATATCGAGACGAATCGAGCGTTCAGCTGCTTTATTCTTATGGTTGACATATACATATTCCAGACCGAGCATGATCAATAAGACGGGCCAGGCGCTCAGAAGCTGAACTGTCAGATCTGTGTCTGCCAGCCGGTCGGACAGCGCAGCTCCGCCAACGGTCACGAGCATTAGCGCCGCCGTATAGCGGCCTACCTTTTGCATCGCGAGCACCTCCTCATTATTTGCGGGACTCCCGCACGAACAGGAACAGCCCTAATCCGATCAATAGCAGCGCACCGAAGGTCGAGCCGAAGAAGGCGAACAGCTGCTCCAGCCACGCCGGCCTGCCGGCCGTAAGAAATATGAGAACGCCAGCGCCAATCAACATATAGCCGAGATTATTTCCCTTGCTCCATCGCTTGTAGAAGGGAGAAGTCGTCCGTTCCTCCGCAGCTCTGAAGCTTCCTTCCTTCTGGGGTCCCTCGCCTCGAGCGTCGAAATAGCCCCAGCCGTTCACCCGATCCGTCTGCTGCAGCGCATCAAAGATGTTGTAGAAGTACATCACCGGCAGCAGAAGCGAGAATAGCACGCTTAACGGGATGATTTCGCTAATGCCAAAAAACACGATCGCAAATATGTTGAGTACGAACAGCACCATGATGCCAAGTCCATGCTTCATCAAGCCGAGATATAGCTGACCGGTGCCTGGGAACAGGAAGGACAGCAGACCTGCCAGCCACTTGGACTTACGAGCTACAGGACGAAGATAAGGCTCATGCAGATACCTTCCCTTCTGCCCCCATCGTTCCATTCGTTCCCGCAAAAACTGGTCCTCCGCATCGTCCAGCTTGTGCTGCTTCACATTAAACTTCGATTCATCCTCCATCATCTTACCTCCCTCTAGGACAAAAATTGCCGCGATATCGTCTCGACCGCTTGCTGCAACTGCAGAGTGCCCACTTGTATGCCGTACTGCAGCCTTCCTTCGTTGAAGGAAGCAATTGCGCCAATCACGCCCGACGATATGAACAGATAGGTCGCTGTGATCGCTACAAAACCGTTCACGAGCTCCGGCCTTGCGTGTCGCTTCCTGCGGGTGCTAGTTGCTTGTGTGCGAGATGAGCGCTTAGTACTCTCAACTACAGCAGCCTCGTCCTCTCTCAGATGCTGCATAATCCGGTCCTCGAGCTGTTCAGGCGCCCTGACTATAGGAAGCTCATCCAGCATGAGCTCGACGTCGATTAATGCTGCAAGCCGTTCCTTGCATAGTCGGCACCCGTGCAGATGACGATGAATGCGCCACGCCTCAAGCTCTGGGTATTGGTTATTCATATAGTGCTGCAGCGCGTGATCGTTCGGATGCGTGTGTGTCATGAGAGCCCCCCTTCAGCCATTGGTCCTTCAGCATCGATTTCCCGCGATATAATCTCGTTTCAATCGTCTTTAACGGCAGCCCGGTTACATCGGATATTTCTTGATAAGACAGCTGCTTATAATGATACAAGTACAGGACGAGCCTATATTTGTCCGGCATGCCGGCTAGGAGCCGCTGCACCGATTCCCGTTCCTCCTGCTGAACGGCCTTCGCCTCCGGTTCCTCCCTGCGGTCACCGAACCATCCCTTCACCTTATCCAGTACAGCCTCGTACGGCTTACGCTTCTGCGAGCGGCGGTAATCGGTCACCAGGTTGACCGTGAGCCGGTACAGCCACGTCTTCAGCAGCGAGTCTCCACGGAATCGAGCCAGTGACCGAAACAGCTTGATGAACACTTCCTGCGTTAAATCCTCAGCAGTTTCCCGATGTTCGACCATACGGTATACGAGCGTATAGATGTAATCCTGATAGCGTTGAATCAGAATACGGTACGCCTGCTCATCACCCTCTTGAATGAGTTCGACGAGCTGCTCATCCGTCATGCCCTCCATCGGTTCACCGCCTTCCCAATTCAATGCTTAACAATGACTTAGACGACGAAGCAAGAGTTATCCCTTCATGATTCATTTTTTATCAGTAGCGTTGCATAAATCATGACATCTAAAATGGTGGAATATTCAGAAATTAGTTTTCAAATTCCAAGGGCCAAAAACTTACGGGGTACCCCTGAAACAGGCAGTTGCTGTCCATTTTGTAATATTCATCCTTTTCAAGTTGATGATTGGTTTTTTTCGACTTAGGCGACTTACTGGTCTTTCTGTTTCTTCTGTCGCCCTCTCGAAGTTCGACTTGGTTTTCGCTCTACTGCTGCGACCATCCTCAGCCACGGTTGCCACATGAGTTCTTTCAAAGCCTCAATGAGTTCCGTTAACGTTCGACTCGTTCCCAGTTCTACCTTCATAAGCAGCAGCAAGCAGTATGCAATTAAACAGATCCAAATCTGATTCATCACTGCGTTCTCGCTGTCACCGTAAAAACAGGTTAGCTTCAGGTTCTGCTTGACCCACCGGAAGAACATCTCGATCTGCCAGCGGCTACGATACAGGTCACCAAGCTCTTCTGCCGTCAGGTCGAACCGATTCGTAATGATACGGACCTCATTACCGCGACCGTCTGTGGTGACGATCATACGAAGGGGGTGCTGCATGCGCTTGTGAGCTTTGCCTAGCACGACTTTGACATCGCGGATGATGTCTGAATCTGTGTTCACCGAAAGTTCTTCCACTTCTTCGACAACAGCATTGTCCTTTAATCGTGATACGAATCGAATGCCACGCTCGCAGTAACTGTCGTATTTGCCGTAGTCCAGATACCCGCGGTCCATCAGATACGTGACGTCCGACTCATCGATCAGGACGTCCATTTGGCTGCGGTCTGCGGGCCTTGCAGGCGTAACCACTGCCTTATCCGGATAAACATGGTCGGGGTCAGCAAATGCCACTCGCAGGTGCAGTTTCACGCCTGCTTTCGTTTTTCGGAAAGTCGCCCATTTATACCGCTGTAGGCAAACGCTGATCGTAGAAGAGTCTATAATCTTGACCGTTCCGATGCGCCCTGATACCGGCCTAGCATCTCGATGCAACTGTGTAATGAGATTACAAAGGATGGCTTGAAGTACTTCTGGGTCCAGTTGATTATTTTTACGGGACAACTGGGATGCGCTGATCGAAGCAATGCCGAGTTGCTTTTGAAATTCCTCGTCGTGCTCCAGCTTTCGCATGATGGAACGAAGACCCTTTCGCTTCTCTAACTGTGCTTCGATGAAGATGTACAGAAAGACTAAGGTGTCGAGCTTTTTCACATAACGGTCGAGCGTAGTCGTGCTTTGCCAATTCGGGATGATGTTTGGATTTATTGGTGCAACCCATTTACCAAATGCAGAAAATAGTGTATCCTTGTCCATGCGTATCTCCTAAGTTAGGGATTTGGACAGGGCTACCTGTTACCCTAATTTTAGGAGTTTTTTGTTGCAGAGGACGACCTATTTATTACAATAATAGCACAATTTGTCCAAGCTGTTCGCGTGTTAGTTTTTATGCAACGCTACTGATTTTTTATGTGATAAAAAAAGCTACTCCATACTAATCGACCGAACCCCTTCAATGTTGAGTAATTGTTCGATCGCCGCAGCAACCTTCATTTCCTTGGATAGCCGCAGCGTTAGCGTAATACGCAGGCTGGCTTCGGACTTACCCTCCAGCTCCTCCACCGACCACTTCTGAATGTCGCAGCCTTGATCGTGTAGCACATGCGTCACACGCCCGACCAAACTTGGCACATCTGCTGTTTCCATAATCAGCTTACGAGAACGCTTGTTCGACATCAGTCGCTTCTCAACGGTGTGGAACACGAATAGGCTCATCAGCGCGAAGAAGCAAGCCAGCACGGCAGCATAGTAGAAGCCCGCTCCGATCGCAAGGCCGATGGCCGCTACGACCCAGAGCGAGGCTGCCGTCGTTAGGCCGGTAATCGTCTTGCCTGTGAACAGAATCGTCCCCGCTCCAAGAAAGCCAATTCCGCTAATGACCTGCGCAGCTAATCGGGCCGGATCCATACGAACATTGGGCAGCTCGGCAAAATCTGCAAAGCCATAGATGGACAGCAGCATGATCAGCGTTGCGCCGAGACAGACGAGCATATGTGTACGCAAGCCCGCCGCTCTGCTGCTATACTCCCGCTCGAAGCCAATCACGCCTCCGAGCAGAAGTGCCAGAGACAGGCGGAGCGTAATATGGTACGAATCAATAAACCACGGATCATTCATGGGGTGTCCCTCCTTCGTGCCGCCTAGCCTTCGATGCAGGAGCATTTGAGCTATATTGTAGCATGCTCAGGGCTGTCTGCTCCCGATTATCGCCGAAAAAAAACGAAAAATCCTTGCAGATGCTCACAAGGATTTCGTAAATCGCGTCAGAAAGATGCCTGGAGCCAGCTCCTGCTGCTCGACAGGCTCGAAGCCATGCTTCCGATACAAGCTGACCGCAGGCTCGTTGTAAGCTCCGGTGGACACAGATAACGTATCTCCGCTGCTCAGCATCGATCCGATCGTCTCGAGCAGTCGGCTCGCAATCCCTTGTCGGAAGAAATCGGGATGTACCATCATGCGTGTAATCGTACACGCTCTCCCGCTCAGCCTGTAGGCGATTGCCCCCACGAGACGCTCATCGTCCCAGTAGCCAAGGAATGCTTCGCCTGATTGCTGCAGCGTCAGCGGCGAATCGAGCAAGGGCGGTGGCTCCGTATACCGCATACGTTCAACCTCGATCCGGTACGCCAGCTGCTGCAGCTCGAGCAGCGGTAGCGTCTTATGTATATCATACAGATCTATTCGCTCAATGCTCATACGACTACCACTGCCTCCTGTATCGGCAAAACGCCGCTATAGCACCTAGGTAAGGCGCGTTATAGCGGCGTACTGCTTCATGCTATTCATATTCAATCAGGTTAACGATTAAGACGCTCAAGGATCAGCTTATTGACAAGACCCGGATTCGCCTTCCCTTTCGTTTCCTTCATAATTTGTCCGACAAGGAAGCCGACCGCCTTATCCTTACCGGCCTTGAAGTCGGCCACGGACTGCGGATTCGCTTCGACGATCTTATCGACGACAGCAGCGATCGCGCCTTCGTCGCTGATCTGAACGAGCCCCTGCTCCTCGACAATCGTTTGCGGCGCCTTGCCCGTCTCCAGCATCGACTTGAATACGGTCTTCGCAATCTTCGTGCTGATCGTGCCCTTCTCGATCAAGCCGATCATTTCGCCGAGGCCCTGTCCCGTTACCTTCACGTCGCTAAGCTCTAGGTTACCCGCGTTCAAGTAGCCGAGCAGATCGCCCATAATCCAGTTGGCAACCGCCTTGGCGTCGCTCGTGTACTTCAAGCTCTCCTCGAAGAAATCCGCGAGCTTCATCGAAGCGGTAATGACCTCCGCGTCATAGCTCGGCAAGCCGAATTGCTCGACGTAACGCGTCTTGCGCGCATCCGGAAGCTCCGGAATCGTCGCGCGGACGCGCTCCTTCCACTCCTCGTCGATCAGAGCGGATACGAGATCCGGGTCTGGGAAGTAGCGGTAGTCATGCGCCTGCTCCTTGCTGCGCATCGACAGCGTCTTCCCTTGCGACTCGTCCCAGCGGCGCGTCTCCTGAACGACCTTGCCGTCGCTGTCGAGTACGTCAGCCTGACGCCACTCCTCATACTCAAGTCCGCGCTGTACGCCGCGGAACGAGTTCATGTTCTTCAGCTCGGCCTTCGTGCCGAACTGCTCTTGTCCGTACGGACGCAGAGAGATGTTGGCGTCGCAGCGCAGCGAGCCCTCCTCCATCTTCACGTCCGATACGTCGCAATATTGCATGATCGCCCGCAGCTTCTCGAGGTACGCTCTTGCTTCCTCGGGAGAACGCAGGTCCGGCTCGGACACGATCTCGATTAACGGTGTACCGACACGGTTGAAATCAACGAGCGACGCGATGCCGCCATCGACGTGCGTTAGCTTCCCTGCATCCTCCTCGAGGTGGACACGGGTAATGCCGATCCGCTTCGTCTGCCCACCGACCTCAATCTCGATCCAGCCATGCTCGCCGACTGGCTTGTCATACTGCGAGATCTGATAAGCCTTCGGCGAATCGGGATAGAAATAATTTTTACGGTCGAACTTCGTCTCAGACGCGACCTGGCAATTCAGCGCCATCGACGCCTTCATCGCATATTCCAGCGCTTGCTTGTTCAATACAGGCAGCACGCCGGGATGACCGAGACAGATCGGACATGTATGGGTATTGGCCGGGGCACCGAAGGACGTGGAGCAGCCGCAAAAAATTTTGGACTTCGTATGAAGCTCTACGTGAACCTCTAGCCCGATGACCGTTTCGTATTTACTGGAAGTCGTTGTCAAGTGATCTCACTCCTTTCCTTACAGCTGCGGACGCTGCTTATGGAATTCCGTATGCTGCTCGTAGGCATGTGCTACGCGAAGCACGGTCGATTCGTCCAGCGCCTTGCCGATAATTTGCAGACCGACCGGCATGCCGTCCGCGAAGCCGCAAGGCACGCTGATTGCCGGAACACCTGCCAGGTTGACCGGAATGGTCAATATGTCGTTCAAATACATCGTCAACGGGTTGCTGACCTGCGAGCCGATGCGGAATGCTGTTGTCGGGGCCGTCGGTCCGATGACGACATCATATTTGTCAAATACATTCTCAAAATCTTGCTTGATCAGCGTACGCACCTTCTGCGCCTTCAAATAATAAGCGTCATAGTAGCCGGAGCTAAGCGCGTACGTGCCAAGCATAATGCGGCGCTTCACCTCGTCGCCAAAGCCGTTGCTGCGCGACTGCACGTACAGATCGAGCAGGTTCTTCGGGTTGTCCGCGCGGACACCGTAACGAACGCCGTCGAAGCGAGCGAGGTTCGAGGATGCCTCGGACGACGCGAGCAAGTAGTAGGTGGCAACCGCGTATTCGGAATGCGGCAACGACACCTCTTCGACGATGGCACCAAGTCCTTCGAGCACCTTCAGCGCCGTCTGGATCGCATCCTTCACCTTCGGGTCGATGCCTTGTCCCATATATTCCTTCGGAACGGCAATGCGAAGTCCCTTCACGTCGCCTGTCAGCGCGCTGATGTAGTCCGGCACGTCCACTTGCAGCGAGGTCGAATCGAGCGGATCGTGTCCTGCGATCGCCTGCAGTAGATAGGCACTGTCCTCGACGTTCTTCGTCAGCGGCCCGATCTGGTCGAGCGACGAAGCGAAGGCGACAAGGCCGAAGCGCGACACAAGACCGTACGTCGGCTTCAGACCGACGATGCCGCAGTACGAGGCCGGCTGGCGAATCGAGCCGCCGGTATCGGAGCCGAGCGAGAAGAACACCTCGCCAGCCGCTACCGCTGCAGCGGAGCCGCCGCTCGAGCCGCCCGGCACGTGCTCCAGATTCCACGGGTTGTAGGTTGGGTGGAAGCTGGAATTTTCGTTGGAGCCGCCCATCGCGAATTCGTCCATGTTCAGCTTGCCAATCGTAACCGTATCGGAGGCGTCGAGCTTCTTCATTACGGTAGCGTCATAGACTGGGTTGTAGTTGCTGAGGAACTGGCTCGCACATGTCGTCGTCAAGCCCTCGGTAACGATATTATCCTTAATGCCGATCGGCAAGCCAAAAAGAAGCCCGCGCGCATCCGCGGACCCAAGACGTTCATCGAGCGACTTCGCTCGAGCGGCCGCTCTCTCTTCATCCAGCTTCAGGAAAGCCTGCACCTTCCCATCGACCTCGGCGATTCGTCGGAACGATTCGTTCACGAGATCCGTTACCGTTAATTCCTTGGCATGCAGCTTGCTATGTACGTCCTGCAATCGTAAATTCAATAATGACAAGCGAGCGTCCTCCCTTCAATGTACGGTTAAGTTCAATCCGGTTATTCCAGTACTGCCGGCACCTTAATCTGTCCGTCCTCTTCATCAGGCGCATTCAGCATGACCTTCTCGATCGGCAGCGACGGTCTGACCGTATCCTCGCGCATCACATTCACGAGCGGAATTGCATGGCTCGTCGGCTGCACGTCATCCGTATTCAGCTCGTTCAGCTTCTCTGCATATTTCAAAATCGCATTCAGCTGCTCCGCGAACTTCTCCTTATCATGCTCACTCAGCTCAAGGCGAGCCAGTGCGGCTACATGCTCAACATCCTTGATCGTTATGCTCATTCTCAACACCTCGCTTCTTGGACAATCATTCCTATTATTATAGCTCAGTTAACAATTGAACTCAATTGCGGAGGCACTCTGGAACAGAAGCTGTTATAATCAAACTTGTGTATACAGAATACAGGTGAAAGGGTTGAATACGAATGAATTGCCCCCAATGTCAATACACAGCACCGATTCAGGATCAGGGACATGTGACGATTCAATCGTTTAAGCCCGACGTCCTCAAGGCGGCAGCCGGCATGGAGCCTTTTGCTCGACCTGCTGCTGTATATAACGAGCAGGAAGGCAAGCTCACGCTTCCCTACAGCTCGAAGGAGGAGCTCCTGCATTCACTGGATACGCTACGAACAGCAATTGCTGTTCCCGATCAAGAACAGCTGCAGCTGCACATCCGCAAGAGCGAATACGTGCCGGAAGATGAGCGAGTTGGCTCGATACCGCTTCCACTGTTTTTTGCGCGCATGCAGCATTACGATATCGTCAAGATTATTACGGATGGGCAATTCACGAGCTACATGCAGCCGATCGTTCATGTGCCATCCCAGAAGCTGTATGGCTATGAGTTTTTGCTTCGCGCGGCGTCAGGCGGTCCACAGTTCAAGCCGTATGAGCTGTTCAAGGTGGCAGGCGAGACTGGTCTGCATTCGTTCCTTGACCGTTCAGCCCGCATATCGGCCATCCAGACAAGTGCAATGCACGTGCGCCGGGGCTTAAAGCGTTTTATTAACTTTTTGCCATCATCTATCTATAATCCGAATTACTGCTTAAGCCATACGTTCGCCGCCATTAACCGCTTCTCCCTCGATCCGAACGACTTCATCTTCGAGGTCGTGGAGACGGAGCAAATCGACAGCATCGAGCACCTGCAGCAAATATTCAACGTATATCGCAGCAATGGCGTCCGAGTGGCGCTCGATGATGTAGGCGCGGGCTATGCGACGCTAGACGTGCTCTCGTCCCTGCAGCCGGATTATGTCAAGATTGACCGCGGGCTTATCGACCATTGCGATGAAAGCAAGGAGAAGCAGGAGAGCATTCGCGACATTATGGCTCGCGCCCGGTCGTTCGGAGCGCTCGTGCTTGCCGAAGGGCTGGAGCGCCCAGCGGAGTGGGAATATTGCAGACAGGCAGGCGTCGACCTCGCACAAGGGTACCTGCTCGGCAAGCCTGCGCCGCTCCCACTGGAAGGTCAAGCGTGGGTGCGACCATTTTTATCATAAGCAACCGTGAATCGTAGTGAAAAAATAAGCACCTCACCTCTGCAAGGGCGGATCCACTATGGGACACACCGATTCAGAGTGAGGTGCTATTCACATGACGACGATCGTTCCAAGCCGTAACCGTTAGATCCAAGCCTTCAGACGAATCTGCCGCAAAAATTCTTGCTGGGACTGCAGCTCATGCGGGCTCGCTTCCGGCTCTTCGTAAGCTTCACCGTTCATTAATCGCTTGAACAGCTGCTCGTTCTTCGTAGACAGCGCGAAGTCAATCAGCGCCTCGCGTTCAATCCGCTCAGCCTCCTGCATCAGCAGCGTTTCCTCCAGCTCAATATCGGCACCGGGCACGAAATGGTGCTTGTTCGTCTTCGGCACGCGAACGACGTAATCAAAAACGTTATCTGCATTGCGATCGTACGCAATAATATATCCGTATTCACCGACAGGCAAGTTTTGCTCGAAGCTGTCACCGATAATAATTACCTTCTCACCTAAGCGCAGCAAGGCCGTTCCCCCTTCACTCAACCGGTGTCTTCCCCTCTAGAGCCACGACATGTACATGAATTCGGCAAAAAACGGGCATGCACCATAATACAAATGTTTAATTCTATTAATCATATCATCTTTTTTTCGTAGAGGCAATTGAGAGAAAGAGAGTGGCAGCGGCCCAAGCAATCCAGCTTACAGCCTGATAATTCCTTCGCGCGTCAAGGTCAGCTTCTCGTATCCGCTCTCCGTTATCGCGTAGCTGTTCTCTACTCCGACGACGCCCTGACCGGGGAACGTAAACTTCGGCTCGATCGCCAGCACCATACCAGGCTCAAGCGGATACCGGAAGCCGCGGGCCAGAACAGGCAGCTCGTCAATCTCCAGACCGATGCCGTGACCGAGAAATCTCGCCTGATCAGCGCCAAAGCCCATATAATGCTCAGACAGTCCCGCCTCCGCCGCCAGCCGCAGCGATTCCATATACAGCTGCTCGCTGATCGCTCCGGGCCGCAGCTGCGCTTCCGTGCTTCGTAAGATATGCTCTGCGACATCGTACGCGCGGGTCAGCTCCTCGGATAGCGTGCCGATGACTACCGTCCGCGTCTGGTCGATGACGTAGCCGTCCACGCAGCAGCCCAGATCGATCAGTATCGGCTCATTCGCCTGAATGCGCCTTCGGCTCGCGCTCTGCGGGAATGCCGGGCTCAAGCCTTGACCGCCTGCTGGCCCGTCGAAGTAGCTAGGCATCGCAACCGCTTCGCCAGCTCCAAGCATGCCTGTAGCGACCTCTTGATTGTACCCCCGCATCCGCATCATGCCGAGGTGACCACGTACGCGGAGGAACAGCTCGACACGGGCCAGCACTTCAAGCTCCGTCATGCCTGGCACTAGCCACGTCAGCGCATCCTCGAACGACTCGTCGATCAGCTGCGCCGCCCGCCGTATGATAGCGAGCTCAGACGGAGACTTGATCATACGCGTCTCTCGAATCCAGGCTGAGCCGTCGACCCACACCGCTTGCGGAAGCGCTGCCTGCAGCCTGTTCAGCTGCAGGACAGGCAGCACATCGTACTCCGCTGCAAGCGTGACCCGTCCACCGCCGCCAGACATGTTCGGCATGCCCGGCATGGCGCGTGCTAGCTGGGCGGCGAACTCGCGCATGGAGCCGAGCGGCTCCACGGGCCAAGCCGACTCCTGCTGCGCCCTTACCGCGCTGCGCCGAACGAAGAAGGTAGGTTCTCCGTCCGCAGGAATGAGCAGATAGCCAGTTTGCATCGAGCCGGTGAAGTAGTAGAGGTCGACATTTTGACTCATCATGATCCCGTCGACGCCTCCCGCCTGCAGCTTCTGCTGCAATCGCTTCATTCGTTCTATATATTCGTTCGTCACGCTGAACACTCCTCTTCGTCCTATGCTTCGATCCTAGCATTCATTCTAATATGGACGACTGACAAAAAAAAGAGCAACGCCGTCTCTGCTTCGAAACGGGCTGCTCTTCAACCTCAGCGCTATACGGGTGACAACCTGGGGACAACCCGGGTGAGAAGCGGTGACACGCAGCCTATAAGCTTCTCCTCACTGTCTTACGCCATGCTAGCGCAATCTCACATTGGCTGCGCTGCTGATGACGACAGGCTCCGTCCGCCCGGTGCCAAGCTGACGCTGCTCCAGCTCCACAATGGCGACGACCGAAGGACCGAATACGGTCACGCTCACACTGCGCGTCGTCTGCCTGTCGGTTCCCGAATGAACCGTGATGGAGCGGCTTAGCGTGTAGGGATACGTCGGATTCGTTACGAACTCCAGTCGATGCACTATCGGTGCCGCTGTGAGCGGACTATTTGTCTTGGGCCGCATATCGTCATGAAGCTTGAAGTTCAGGCGCACGTATTGGGCAAAATCAGCCCGTCCTGCCGCCTCGTCCCACACGAGTCTGCCCATTGCGGCCTGCTCGGGAACGATGTTGAGCGAGGCGGCACGCACCGCCTGATCGAGCAGCGTCTTCGCCTTGTTCACGGTGTGCCCGTGAACTAGCGAGTTCCAGCCGGTAGCCAGCAGCAGCACGGCGAAGGACATCGCGAGCAGCGCCGTCAGCAGCAGATGGACGCCGCCCCGCTCGTTACGGAGCGGCTTCAGCCAGCGCACGAGACGATCCGCCTCAGTACGCCTCGCTTTTTCCATAAAGAACGACCCGGTAATAGCCTGCATCGCTCGCTGCGCCTCCTCCCCCTCGAATAAGTCCGAGCATGCGCGCCAGCCCCGGTGCGGGATACGTCAGCTCCAGCTTCACCGCAGGATCTGCCGAGGAGCGAAGCACCCGAGTGGTCGTGCTCCCCGCATAGGATGGGAATGAAACGCCATTGACAGCGGTCGGCGGCAGCCCGAGCTGCTGGAGCCTCTGACTCAGCCGTTGCTGCACCTGCGGACTTACGTAGCCGACGGCCTCCGCCTCCTTCATGGCGTGACTTGCCGCCGTATAGATATGGTTCGCCTTCATCACATAGACGAAGAAGGGCACGATCGCGAAGGCCAAGAAGAGCATAATCGGCATCACCATCAGCGTCACCAGCATATTCGTCATTCCACGCTCATTGTGCAGCCGTCGATGCATGACGTCCCCTCCTCTCCTGTTCATACGAGCGACTTAGTCTGTAATGTAGTCGAAGCTGCGTATCGTACGGGTCATCGTGTCATGCCCGCTCCGAATGTCAGACTGCATGCCTCCGCTGCCCGGACGAAAGACGTAAGCCGCTGCCCCGAATACGAGCACGACGAGCAGACACATCGTGACGAGCTTACTCATCGGTTACGGTGCGGTAGCCGTCACACCGCCATCGGTCTGACTCACAGTAGCGGTCGAGATGCTCGTATTCAGCTTGGTGCCCTTCCCGCCTACCGCCGGCCCTACCTGTGTTCCTGCCACGAACATCGCTGCTCCTCCGAGCAATACCGTTAATAAGCATGCAATTACCAATTTACCCATCGATTCCATCTCCTCTTCATTATTAAAATATGGTCACTGTTATTGAAACGCGTTCTGAATTTGTACACGAGTTTTCCCACCTGATACTGTTGCTGCCGGTACGAGCTGACCTCCTACTACGTACAGCACGGTGCCGCCCAGCAGCACACTGAGCATCACTGCAATGACGAGCTTAGACATTCCATTCCCTGCTTCCTGTACGAAGCGCCGACGCTACCCTTGAAAGCTCGTCGTCAGCTGCTCCGATATCGTCAACAACCACGGATACAAAAACAACAGCACGATCATCCCGAACGGCACCATGACATAGATGCTAATCCACACCGGCGCATTCTCGAGCTGACGCTCCCGTTCGGCCGACAGCGCAGCCTCAATCCCGGCCGTCTGCTCCTTCAGCACCTTGGCGATGTCCTGAGGGTCCGCCCGGCTGATCGCTTCCAGCGCATTAGCAAGCGGGAACACCTCCGAGATGCCAATCGATTCGCGGAACCGGTAGATGGACGCTCGGCGATCGTTGCCCCACATAATCGCCAGCTCCTGCAAATAAGGCTTCATCAGCACGAGCGGCCTGCCTGCACGAAGGAGCAGCTCGCGAATATCCGCCCCTTCGCTGACACATACGGATAGCCGATGCGACAGCTTCGCGATCTCCATCAGCATCTTGCCTCTTCTCGCCTGCGCCAGCACCGTCATCCAGCCGACAGGCACGAACACGCCGATCCCCGAGGCGACGGCCAGCTTGAACGCTAGCGTCCAGCTGAATGCGAAGCCGCCCTCGACGCGTACAGGTACAGCTGCCGCCCCAAGCGCCCCCGTGTCGATCGCCTCCCGGATGAGCACCAGCGACACCAAGACAGCAGCAGCCAGCGCTTGCAGCAGCCTGAACCTGATATACGTCCACTCCGCCGGAAGGCCGGACAGTCTCGCCTTCTCGGCAAATTGACGCTCCCGAATCGATTGCTTCTCCGCAATGGCGCGGCCGACCGAGGATGACCGGTATGCTTGCTTACGTCGATGGAGCTGCTCGAGCATCCAGGCCAGTCGTCTTTTTCGCCCCCAGTACAAGGCGGACGCCGCTACGAAGGACAGCATGCCGCTGCCTACTATGAAGGCTATTGCAAATACTATCATCGGCCATCCGACTTTTACTTCATCTATATACGTTGTTCATCACCTCCTCAAAATGATTTACGACCAGTTCGCACGACTAGCACCATCGATACGAACATGACAGCAAACGAGGCAGCAAGCACGGCTATACCGCCCGGCTCCGCGAAATAATGCTTGTAATTGGTCGGATCGGCATAGACGTTGAACCCGATCACGAATAGAGCAAAGCCGACCATGAACGACGTGCCTATCCGATAGACGGTAATCATGGCCAGACGCTTGTCCTCATGCCGCTTGGACGTCTGCATCTTGCTCACCAGATGGTGCAGTGATTCGGTCATATCCGCTCCATAATGCGCGCCTATAAGCAGAAGATCGACCAGATCGTGCGCCCACTCGTTATCGACTCTGCGTGCGAACTCATGCAGTGCCTCCTCGATCGACTTCATGTGCAGCGCCAGCTCCAGCCTTCTCCATTCGGCACGAACCTCATAGGGCATCGCCTGACTGCTCCCGGCAATGATCTCTGCCAGCGTCAGACTTGGCCTGTAGTGGCCAATGACGTTCTGAACGAGCACGATCATCCGCAGGGCGATGCGGTGCCGCTTGCGTTGCACGCGAAACCGTATCGCGAAGTACGGGAGCGATCCGCCTATGCCGGCAAGCAGCACACTGAGCGCCCATACGTGCGTACTGCCAGTTCTGTACGCCTCGGGCACAGTAGCGGACATCATCTGCAGAGCCGCGTCCGAGCCGAAGAAGCCAACGAGCGCCGTCAGCACCATCCCAACGAGCGCAAGCTCAGGGCTGACCTTCAGCTCGGCAAGGTCCAGCTCGTCCTGCAGATGCCTCAGCACCTTGCTCAGCAAGCCGCGCCTCGCTTCCGTTCCAGCCTGCAGCCTGTACAGGGCAGGATGACGGCTGCGGTATGTCCAGCTTGAGCTGATGTGTCTGGTCAGCACCAGGATGACCCCTAGCGTACCGGCGATCCACATCGCAAGGAGCAGCGCACGAATGAGGCTCAGCCACAGCTGACCGTCCGCTACAGCTCCCTGCATCGTTCCCATACCCCCAACTCTTCGAAATCGGCAGCCTGCGCTCCGTTCGCGAGCAGATGTCCGGTCAAGGAATGGCTGAAGCGATGCTCCGTGAACTGCCAGCATTGCTTCATGTAGCTCCATTCGACCAGCGGCTTGATCTGCACTGCCCCTTCCCGATCCACATATAGCTCCGTAATCTCGGTGACGATGCGTCTTGGCTTCCCGTCGACCTGAACGATCCGCAGGAACACGATAATATTGAATGCCCGCGCCACCCGACAGATCGTATCCGCCGTATCGTGATGCCGTCCGTCCTGCTTGATCATGTCCACGACGTCGCTGATGAACGATTCCCTGTACTTCGTATGCATCGTCCCCATCATATCGTGACCGCGAAGCGCACCCTGCACCATCTGCGACACCTCCGCCCCCTTCGCCTCGCCGACGATGACCCAGTGCGGACTCATGACGAGCAGCGGCTTGAATGCCTCCTCCATCGTCAGCTTCATATCCTCCACCTCTCGCACGGCCAAAATGTTGCGCGTTCCGCGAAGCCGCTCCCGAAGCGCCACCTCGAACTCCTTCTCCAGCGTCCGAATACGCTCGTGCTCCGGAATTTCATTCGCCAGCGCGAACAGAAACGTCGTCTTCCCGGTCGCCGTCCCGCCGCCGATGAGTATGCTGGCGTGATGACGAACGAGCAGCCGTAGCAGCTGCGCCATTCGCGTATTCAGCGTGCCCAGCTCCACGAGCTGCTCCAGTGTCACATCCTTCACGATGAAGTTTCGAATATGAATGCTGGGCACGTCTGAATAGGGCGGTCTTGTCATCACGAGACGGGACCGATTCCACATGTACGACTGCACGAACGGATGCCGCTCGTTAATCGGCTTCTTCCCGCACAGCGCGAGCCGGTCCTGCAGCCGGAGCACAGCCTCACAGCTCGCAAATACACGCTCATGACGCTCCATCTGCCCACCCTTCAGCAAGTAAATATGGTGACCGATCACCTGCACCTCCTCGACATCGGGCAGACGGTACAGATCCTCAATGAGCCCAGCCCCGCACGTCTCGGCGAAAATGCTCTCCGTCGGCGTCAGCGACGGAATGAGCGTACCTGCATCGACATGAATGCGATATTCAATGAGCAGCATGTCGATCACAGCCTTCATACGCCGCTGAGCAAGCGGCTCGCCGAGTCCGGCTTGGACGATATCGTCGTACAAGGGCTGATCCGTCTTCGACCGTTCGGTCAAATGCTCATAGATGAGCATCGAAGCGTCGGCTAAGCTCATGCTTCGCTCTTCTCTTGTGCTGCTGAGCGGACCTGCCTGTCCGCCACCTCCTCCGTTCCGCCTGCGGATGAACGGTGTCCCCGCCTGCACCAAATCCTTGGCATACCGACTCGCGTCGAAGCGAATGCGTGGAGGATGCGCGATATGCTGCGCTTGTTCAGCCTGCATCGTCATTCCTCCATTCTAGCCGAGCATGGCCGACAGCCGAGTCAGCCAGCCTGTCTTACGCGCCCCAGCGACTTGAGGCTGGTCTAGCTGCAATCGTTCATCCACAGCTGACGGAAGCAGCTGCATCGCCAGTCTGTCGATTGCTTCTGCGAAGCTATCGGCCTGCGGCATGCCATAGAGCGGGATGCCTTCGTCGGCAGAGGTGATTCCGACACCTCCGGGAACATTCGGCACGGCAGCAGCAAGCTTCATATTTAAATATTGAGCGACACGCTCCGGCTTTTCCCCTGGCAAGCAGCGATTCACGACCAGCTCCACATCTGCCGGAGAGAGCCCGCAATAAGCCCAGTAGGAGGCATGCCACTCTCCCCAGCTCGTTCGGTAGGATGCATATCGATTTTGCGTAACCAAGAGCCTCCGGTCCGCCTCACGCACAGCGCAGATCGTAGCCGCGTTATCCGGACATGTGCTCACATCAACGAAGGTCAGGTCGAAGGCCGAGCGTGAGACGGCGAGCAGATGCTCCATCATATCCGGTGACAGGTCAAGCGCCGTATCTCGTCTTGGTGAACCTGGCAAAATATATAGCTCCGGCTGATTGCGATAACGGCTGCACGCCTGCCGCAGCTCATCGGGGAGCAGCCGCTGCGTCTGCAGCTTGGAGCGAAGCATCAGGGACGAGTCCGCCTGCGAACGGAGCGCGAAGCGCGCCCGCAGCTCCGGGTTGCGCAGATTGCCATCCAATAAGCCTACGCGCAACCCGCTTCGAGCTGCGGCAGCCAGTGCGGCGCTCATCGCAATCGTCGTGGCGCCATCCTGACTGGCGGCCGACCAGACCGCAACGAGCTGTCCAGCCGCCTTCAAGCCGAGCTGATGCGGACGGGATGACGGCTCCGAGCCGAGCAAGAAGCTATACAGCGCATCGACCAACTGCTGTCGATGAAGACCTGCAGGTACAGTCGTCATCGACAGCGAATTCGCCAGCCTGCAGATCGCCTCCAGCATGAACGAATCGTACACCTCAGCGTCCAGCACCACCGCGATGCGTGCTATCGGCTGCAGGCGTCTCACCTGCCGCATCCAGTCCCATGGATAATGCTCGCTCCATAACGCCGAATGAACGACGAGCGCCTCGTATGGCTGCTCGATCCGTGTCGAGAGAGCCTCTCTTCCGCATACGTACTCCGGCCGGTCTTGTCCGATCGGCCACACAGCCTGTAGACCGGACACCAGCCCGTCTTCCAACTGTGGCGGCAGGGCTATCAGTATGTTCATGGTCGCTTCACCTCCTTGTGAGCATTCGATGTTGTGTGCTTGTCAGTCGCGGCTCCGGCTGCTGCCTGTGGCTCCTTCGCCTGCACGTGCTGACTCGGTATGTCCGAACGAACATTTACCTCTGACTTCGTTTTGACGAATGCCTCGGCTTCCTTCAGCTGCAGATACAGCTCGGTCACACGTGCGGCGTCGGACGCAGGAGCCGTGTAATCAGGAAGCGCGAGCTTAATTTGGCCGCCGATCGTCCCAAGCACATAGGCTTCGTATACTTCGTCATTCATCAGAAAAGTATTCAGCTCCGGCTTACCGTTCGGCTGCCCGCGCGCGTCCTCTACTGCAGAGGCGCTGCCCGGTACAATTGCGGTTAAGGCTGCGCTGTCCGTCAGCTCTTGACCCTCCGCTGTTTTCACCGATGCCACGGGTAGCTGCTCGATGATCTTCACAGCACCGACGCTCGTCAGCACACCGCCTGGAGTGATGATGGACTTCGGCTGCTCCAGCTCAACCCATACATCGACTCTGTCACCGCGTCTGACCGTATTGTTCACGTTCATCATCGCATCTGTCTTGAAGCTGAAGTACCGCTCCTGGGCCAGCGGCGTTATTCGCTTGTGTGTCAGCTTCCAGGGCAACAGCTCCTCCTGCTCGGATATGGGCACCTGCACCGTCAAGCCGATGAGCGACGACATATTCGTAACGGCCTCCGGATGGTGGGCCGCTTGCGCGATGCGGACCGTCTGCAGCAGGCCCGGTTCTATCACCTCTCCGCTCTGCAGAAGCCGCACCGGCTTGATCGTCTCGACCGTATGCAGAGCAAGCTCCGTATGCTTCATGAAATACCAATAGCCTGCGGCTGAGCCCGCCATCAAGAGCACGCCGATCAAGCCGACGATCCACGATTTATACAAGACATGAACTCCTCCTTCCAAAGCTCGTTCCAGCCTAGACTAGGCGTAGGTATAGCGCTGAGGCAGCTTCAATTCCTTGAGCAGACTGCGCAGCAGCTGCTTCCATCGAAGACGGCGCATGGCGGTATTCCTCCTTCACATTCAAATGATTGATGTCATTAACTAAACCAGCTTCGCAGCGCTCGCTTCACGAGGACCGCTCCGCTGCTACGCTCGGGTGTTACCCCATCGGTCGGTAGCCACTTGCGCAGCCACGATTGGACAAGAGGGCCCGTCGCCGCCCGGATTCTCGGATGCTCCGAGGGCAGCTGCCCCTTCCAGCATGCCTCGACGATCTCATCGAAGGAGACGGCGGGAAGCTGGCAAGCGGGCGGCTCCGGCAGAAGCTTGAGCCACTTGTCGCCAGCGGACACACACTTGTTCGCGAACGCGAACGTTCGGCGGGAAGCATGGACGGGGTGTCCCCCGCCTTCATAGAGCAGTCGCAGCCGTCTGCTGCAGGCTGCTTGCTGCAGCTTGTGAATGAGCGGATCTGCAACATAGATCAGATCGGTTGCCGTCTCCAGCAGCGCTTGCACCGCCGGCCGCTCCCAATCAGCTCCAATGTCCACAATGACAACCGGTCTTCGCAACGTGTGAAACAGCTTCAGCCAGCTGCCCGCCGTATCCAGTGTGACCTCGTCCCTCTGCTTCCACGCTGACAGCTCATCACTTGCAGCCGGCAGCCACAGCGTGTGCCCCGATTGCCAGTACGTATGGCCAATCGTTGCAGCTCCCAGCTCCAGCTCCTCCTGATACGAGCGGCGATGCGAGGAAGACCTGCGGCTTGCCGTCAGCAACGCCGCAAGCTCCGCGTCATGCCCCGGGGGCTCGATGACGGCGTGAGGCACCTCAAGCGCATCCAGCGCTTGCGCCAGCACAAGCGTCGTGAACGTCGCACCCGCTCCGCTATACAACCCGCCTACCGCTATAATGCGCGGCGGCGTCCACACTAGGCCGACGCCGCCGGGCCCGGCCGACGGCTCGAATGTCAGCGCTGTGCGCTGCCCAGGCTGCTTGCCCGCCAGCTCCACTTGGCAGCCACAGAGCGCGGCTGCCGTCTCGGCAGCGCTGCGGAATCGCTCATCCGGGTCCGCGCGCAGCAGCCGCTGGACGATACGCCTTAGCGCAGGCGGAATACGCTGCTCCGCTTCCTCCATCGGGCGAGCGGGGTGATAGTGCAGCCCGCCGCACAGCAGATAGTACATGAGGGCGCCGACTCCATATAGATCGGTGCGCGGGTCCGACTGTCGGTCAGCCTCGAACTGCTCTGGCGCTGCGAAGCCGATCGTGCCGAGATTCACCGTGTCATTGGCTCTACCGACCTTGAAGCTTCGGGCGGTCCCGAAGTCGATCAGCCTTACCTTGCCGGCTGCATCAATCATCAGGTTGGAAGGCTTCAAGTCCCGATGAATGACTGGCTCGGGTTGAATGCTGTGCAAATATTCGAGCAAGCCGCACAACTGCAGCGCCATGTCGATCACATCATGAACATCCATCTGACAGCCTTGCCGTTGGAACCGAGCCTGCACCGTCTCGCCTTCAATGAAATCCATAATGAGATATAGACGTCCGGAAGCATGATTCGGCACGACGTCGATAATGTGCGGTAAGCTAGGATGAGACAGCCGACTCATCGTCTCCGCCTCGGCCGCCATCAGCCTTCTCCATACAGCGTGCTCCTCTTCTGTGGTCACACCCCCTGCTGCTGCGGCACCGCACCAATTCAGCTCCTTGACGGCCCAGCGCTTGCCCCGCAGCTTCAGATCCTCGGCGAGCCATACCCGACTCATGCCCCCGCTCCCAAGCGGCGCCAGTATCCGATATCGCTCGGCCACAAGTGTGCCAGTCTGTAGAGCATTCGGTGTATTGTGCATCGTATTCGTCCCTCTTCTCTCTCCTGAATGGTTCAGCAGTAAGACAACAAAAAACCGCCAAATCAGGCATAATATGCGCTGATCTGGCGGTTCTTCCGCACTAGAGTATAGATTTTGTTAATAAATTAACATAAAAACCTCTAATGAACAAGCGTATTTAATGTCGAAACGACATCAATATTTTGTAAATTTATGTAGAATGTCCATAATAAATTTACATGTATTTGAATCCTTGTTAACAAGCTATCTACGTGAATCCGTGATAAAAGAATATGAAAACAAGAGAAAAATAGAGGGAATCCAAGATTTTGTGTCGAAATTAAAGGATTATAACGATCCAATACTTTCACCAATGGGGTGATTGGCTTGAAGTTCGAATTCGTCCAATCTAATGAGTACTTAACCACACATACCGGGTTAACCGCTATTGGAGCTTTGCTAGCAAAGACTAATCTCGGTGCACGTTTGAATAAAACGGTATTGCCCGAGAACCCGAATCCAGATATCTCGAATGCTGATGTGATGAAAAGCTACTTGGGTCTGCTCTGCCAAGGCAAGAGCGACTTTGATCATATTGAGCCATTCCGGCAAGACGATGCGTTCAGCATCAGTCTTGACATTCGCGATGTTCCATCTAGTCCAACCTTGCGCCAGCGCTTAGATATGGCGGGTTCGTCGATATGGAAAGATATTGTGCTGGAAGAGTCGGCGGACCTGTTACGCCGAGTGGCCGCCCCGCTTACGGGTGTTGATCTTCTTGTCCTGGGCGAGAAGGAACGGACTACGTTGTTGCCGCTCGATATCGATGTGTCTCCCTTTGACAACTCCCGCACGAAAAAGAAGGCGTATCTCGCACCTACAAAGGCCATGATGGTTTTGCTCCGATCTTCTCTTACTTGGGCAAAGAGGGCTACGGCGTCCATGTGGAACTGCGTGAGGGCAGCGTGCATTGCCAGAAGAACACGGATGAATTTTTGAAGGCCAGCATTCAATATGCACGCCGAGTCACAGACCGTCCGCTCCTTGTTCGAATGGATGCAGGCAACGACTGCTTGGCGAATCTGAAGGTCTGTCACACTCAAGAAACTCGTGCCGATTACATCATCAAGAAAAATCTGCGAAGAGATCCAAAGGAGACGTGGCTCTTGTTCGCACAAGATCTGGGCATATGCTGCGAAGAACGCGAAGGAAAGAAGGTATACATCGGGTCGATGCTCATTCGTGAACAAGGATTTGACGAGCCGCTGCGTCAAGTGTTTCGTGTCATCGAACGAACCATAAGCCGTGAAGGTCAAATCTTCCTCGTTCCTGAGATCGAGGTCGAGGTGTACTGGACTTCCTTGCGTTGCTCGGCTTGGCGGGTCATTGAACTGTATCGCGATCACGGCACCAGTGAACAGTACCACAGTGAGATCAAGACAGACCTTGATCTGGAACGCTTGCCCGCTGGCAAGTTTGCAACCAACAATCTCATATTGCATGCGGGCGTGTTCGCATACAATATGCTTCGCTTGATGGGGCAACTCAGTCTGCAGATTCCCGACTCTCCGATTCGAAACAATGTTGGCCGCAGACGGATTCGCACGGTCATTCAGAATATGATCTACCATGCTTCACGACTCGTAAGACATGCTAGGCAAGTCAAATTCGCATTTGGAACGCACAGTCCTTGGTTTCAAACGTTGCGACGTGTGTATCTCACCATCCTAACCACTTGAGACTCAATGTTTAATAGGGGTGTATACGCCTTCACGCGTAGGCGTGTTTCAACATGTGCTTTTTTTGTCCACGCGAGGAAGTTCAATTGAAATGCTCATTACCTTGATGCTTTTACCATTTCCCTACAGTCACGAGCGGGCTGTCACGGATTCACGATCTATATAATTAGGAACGTTCTGACAAGTTTAGTAGGAGGTCCCGCATGTCATATCTGGATCCGAACACCGCTCTCAAGCGTCCCGTAGCGAACGCACGTCAAGGCCGTGCAGCTCGCACGCAATCGCTTCGCTCCTTGAAGCATAAGGAAGCGTTACTCGCCTATTTATTTCTAGCCCCATCCCTTGTGCTGTTTACGATCTTTCTTTTTTATCCACTTGTGAAATCGGTTTATTTAAGCCTTCACTTAACTGATCCGCGCGGCCGAATCGCTGCCTATGCAGGTCTCGACAACTTCAAGGAGCTGTTCGCCTCCGACCTGTTCTACCAGAGCCTTGGCGTCACGCTGGGCTTCACCGCCCTTACAGTGCCAACTGGCATTGCATTAGCGCTGCTGCTCGCTGCACTCACGCATCAGAAGCTCAGAGGGATGAAGACGTTTCGCTTCATTTTCTCCCTGCCGCTCGCGATATCGGTCGGTACAGGCTCTGTCATCTGGATGATGCTATTCCATCCGTCGCTCGGTACGCTCAACTACATGCTGACCCGTATCGGCATGGAGCCGGTACAATGGCTGACGGACCCCGCATGGGCGCTCATCTCGATCTCGATCATGACGATCTGGATGAATCTTGGCTTCAACTACATCGTCCTATTAAGCGGAATTCAAGGCGTACCGGAGGAAATCTACGACAGCGCGAAGATCGACGGCTCCGGCCCGCTTCGCACGTTCTTCGGCATTACGCTGCCGCTGATCTCGCCGACTCTTTTCTTCACAGCGGTGGTCTCGATCATCGGGGCGTTCCAATCGTTCGGACCCATCCATATCCTGACCAAGGGCGGTCCTGCGAACAGCACCAACGTAATCGTATTCAATATTTACCGCGATGCGTTCGTGAATTATAACTTCGGGATCGGCAGCGCCCAAGCGCTCGTCCTGTTCGTCATCATCCTCCTATTAACACTTATTCAATTCCGCTTCTTCGAGAGGAAGGTGCATTACCAATGATTGTGCGAATTCAGCGCATCGTCGGCTATATCATCCTGGTCGCAGCCGCTGCTGCTATCTTATACCCGCTGCTGTACGCGTTCACGGCAGCCATGATGACCGAGGCAGAATCCATTACGTATCCACCGAGATTTATACCAAGCAGTCTGTATCTGCAAAACTTCCTTGAGGTCGGCGCTCTGATCCCTGTTGGACGGTTTATCGTGAACAGCTTCATCGTATCGATTGCGATTATGGCCGGGCAGCTGCTGACCTCCAGCCTTGCCGCTTACGCCTTCGCATACTTACGCTTCGGGGGTAAGGCACTGCTGTTCACCTTATTCCTGTCGACGATGATGATTCCTTGGGAGGTGACGATCATTCCCAACTACTTGACGATCAAGGGCTGGGACTGGCTCGACACGTACAAGGCGCTCATCGTTCCGTTCTTGGCCTCGGCCTTCGGCACGTTCTTGCTCAGACAGTGGTTCCTGCAGCTTCCCCGCGAGCTGTTCGAGGCAGCGAAGATCGACGGCTGCGGCCACCTGCGCATCTTCGCCGGTCTTGTACTACCGCTCTCTAAGCCAGCACTTGCGACGCTCGGCGTCTATTCGTTCCTGAATCATTGGAACATGTACCTGTGGCCGCTGCTCGTCACGAATAGTGAGGACCGTCGCACCGTACAGATCGGCGTCAGCATGCTGCAATTCGAGGAGATGACCGCATGGAATCTCGTGTTAGCCGGCGTCGTCCTTGTGCTGCTCCCATCGCTGCTATTGCTCGCGCTCGGCTTGAAGCAGCTTGTCGGCGGCATGACTGCCGGTGCATTGAAGGGCTGATTCGATGGGGCGGTTACGCTGAATCGATAGAACTGAATCGATAGAGCTGAATCGATAGAACCGTTCCGCAGTACCGTCTAGCTTATCGAAATAGTGCGCTCCCTTCGGCCCTGTTTGCCGAAGCTGACGCTCTATCATACATATATTTATATTAAAAGGAGAGAACCAACAATCATGAAGCTTCTGAATTCGAAAGTAGCCTTGCCGCTCGTCCTGTCCGGGATGATGGCCGTAACTGCAGCATGTGGAGGTACAACACCAGCATCCAGCGGTAACGCAACAGACAACAAGCCTGCTGCCGAGGCTGAGAAGAAGGACGCTCCTGCTGCGAAGACTGCTGAGCCGGTCAAGGTCGTATGGTGGCACTCGATGGGCGGCGAGCTCGGCAAAGCGGTAGACAAGCTCGTAACGGACTACAACGCTTCCCAGGACAAGGTGAAGGTTGAAGCTGTCTTCCAAGGCACGTACGATGAGAGCTTGAACAAGATGAAGGCGTCGATGGATTCCAAGAGCGGCCCTGCGCTTATTCAAGTATACGAAATCGGTAGCCGCTTCATGATCGACTCCAAGGCGATTACTCCGATGCAGACGTTTATCGATAAAGAGAAATACGATGTGTCCTCCCTCGAGGAGAACATTCTGAACTACTACCGCTTCGACGGCAAGCTGTACTCGATGCCATTCAACACGTCGAACCCGATTCTGTACTACAACAAGAACATGTTCAAGGATGCAGGTCTTGATCCGGAGAAGCCGCCGACTACGTATGAAGAGCTGGCGGAAGCGGCGAAGAAGCTGACCAAGGACGGCAAAGCCGGTGCATCGTTCGCCATCTACGGCTGGTTCATGGAGCAGCTGTTCGCGAACCAAGGCGCGGAGCTTGTGAACAATGGCAACGGTCGTACACAGCTGGCTACCGAGTCGCTCCTAGCTAGCGAGCCAGGCGTGAAGACGATGACTTGGTGGAAGCAGATGATCGACGACAAGACGATGCTGAACCTCGGTCGCAAAACAGACGACACAAAGAAAGCGTTCGCTGCAGGTCAAATCGCGATGACGCTTGACTCGACAGCTTCCCTCCGCGGCATCGTAAACTCCGCTGAAGGCAAGTTCGAGGTAGGTACAGCATTCCTGCCGAAGCCAGCTGGCGCTAAAGAAGGCGGCGTGATCGTCGGCGGCGCGAGCTTGTACATCATGAACAATCGCTCCGACGCAGAGCAGCAGGGCGCATGGGACTTCATCAAGTTCCTGGCTGATCCGAAGCAGCAAGCGGTCTGGTCTGTGAACACAGGCTACTTCCCGATCACGAAGAAGGCTTATGACGAGCAGCTGGTGAAGGACAACATGACGAAGTATCCGCAGTTCAAGACAGCGGTAGACCAACTGCACAGCACGAAGGCGAACCTTGCGACGCAGGGCGCGGTCATGGGCGTATTCCCTGAAGCTCGTCAGCTGACTGAGGGCGCGATGGAAGAGATCTTGACAGGCAAGAAGGATGCGAAGACTGCACTTGAAGGTGCAGCGAAAGAAATTACGACGAAGATCGGCAACTACAACAAGACCGTATCGAAGTAATTCACGATTGCACGACTCCTCGGCTGTACACAAAAACTCCCCGGCACCATTCCACATGGTTCCGGGGAGTTCCTCATTCACTCGGTTACTTCGTCATTGCGTTCAACAGGTTCACGAGCACCTGTGCACTCTCTGCGCGTGTTGCCAAGCCTTGTGGGTCGAATGCGCCCTCCGACTTGCCCTGCAGCAGCGACAGCTGTACGCCGGCATGCACGTAGCCTGCCGCCCAGCTGCTGATGCGTGCCGCGTCGGTGAACTTGCTCTCAAGACCGTTCGTTACAGCCTGCTTACCCGTCTTCACCTCATAGGCACGAACGATCATCGCCGCCAGCTCTTCGCGGGTAATCGTCGCGTTCGGTGCGAACGTGCGTGCGTCTCTGCCACTGACAAGGCCGAGCTCAGACGCCTTCGCTACCGCTCGCGCATACCAAGCGCTGCTATCCACATCAGCGAAGCTTGCTTGAGCGTGAGCCGAAGCTGCATCCTCGCCAAGCGCACGTACGAGCATTGCCGCGAATTGCGCACGAGTGACGGACTGCTCGGGTGCGAACGTCGTTGACGTTACACCGTTGATGACGTGCTTCGCTGCAAGCTCCTTGATTGATTGCGCCGCCCAGTGGGCAGCCTTCACGTCTGTGAACGATTTGGTATACTCGAGCACCGCATACTTACTGAAGTGATACACATCTGCATGCAGCTGTCCATCAATCCAGCGTCCCTGCACAAACTCGAGGCTCCCTGTCTCATCGATATAGTAGACGCCGGCCAGCTTCTGATCTGTGCCTGCGTTCACATCGAATACGAGTGTGATCGGCTCTTCGAAGCGTTCTGCCTTCGTTACCTTGCCGTCATCGTCTACGACCGAGAGTGTGAAGCCATAGACCGTGCTCGCAAGCTTCAGCCCAGCAGCAGCCTTCGCCTCGCTCTTGCCGATCAGCGCAGCCGCTTGCTCCTGTGCAACCGGTGCGGCCTGCAGCTCAATGGTCGACTCCGCCTCCTTGCCCTTCGGAGCGAGCTCCTGCAGCTTCTTGAGCAGCGCGGATGGAAGCTGTAGCTTCACGCCTTGGCTGACCACCTCAAGCGGCTTCGTGCCGATCGCTTGCGCAGCTTGAACTGGAATCGCGACCGTCTTTTCTTGCGCACCTAGCTGTATGGTTACTTTGTTCCCGCTGCTCTTCAGCTGCTCCTCCGATACGCGCTTCTTCGACGTGTCAGCAGGCGCTGGTGTCGGTGTTCCTGTTCCGCCTGAGCTTCCACCTGTATCTCCGTCACCCGGTGTCTCTCCGTCGCCCGGTGTGCCTCCGTTATCCGGTGTGCCTCCAGTCGTACGCGTTACCTTCATCGTAATCGTCTTCGTCGCTTGCCCTGCGCGGCCCTTATCGGTGTACCACGGCAGCGCCAGCGTCTGGGCCGTCGGCTCGATATGCAGCTTGAACGTATTCAAGCCTGCTGCGAGTGGAATGCTCGGCACATCGACATGGCCGTATGCATCCATTGTGCCCGCTGCAATCGGCTCATCATTAATCGTGAACGCTACGCCATAAGGCACTACCGCCTTCAGACGAATGCTCTCCTCCGTCGTCTCGAACGTCATATCTTCACCGTACGAGATGCGTGGGATCGAGATCATCATCGGCATATCGACCCAGCGAAGCACGTAATCGTTGACGAGCATCTTGTTATCGCCCTGATTCGTGATCGTCAGCTTCATGTTCGTGTCGGTCGAGCTGTATGCCCAATTACCGTAGTCAGCTGTATCATTTGGAATACGGCTATGGCTTGCGAACGCCTCAGTCGACCAGGATCCGCGCGTATACTTATACTCCATCGTCTTGCCAGCCATCATCTTGAACGTGTACTCTACAACGTTACGACTCGTCGCACCGCTCGGCACATGCAGCTTCGTGCCGCTCGCGTTCCAGCCATTGGTGCTGCCCGCGAGGAAAATATCATCTGTCGTCGGCGTATAACTCGGCAGATGCAGACGCAATGTCACGTCGACCATGACGAGGCTAGGCGTGACTGACTTTTCATCCGAATACGAACGGTTGTACGCCATATCGAAGGCTGCCACCTTGTACGTATAGGCAGTGCCGTTACTTACCGCATAGTCCACATAGCTGGTTGCCGTCTTAGCCAGTGTAGCCAGCTTCGTGTAGCTTGTATCGGTGCCTGACTTCCGGTACACCTCATATCCGGCTGCTGTATCATCGGAGGCCGTCCATTTCACATTCGCCAGATTCGACTCTACTGTAAAATCAGACAGCATCGGCGCAGCAGGTGGAGTCGTGTCGTTCTCATCGGCATACACCTGTACCGTTACGGTAGGCGAATGCGTATAATGCTCACCGTTATCCGTAGAAGCCTTCGCATAGTAGTAGTACAGACCAGCCTCGGTAGGCTCGAAGGACGCCCAGTATATTTTGGAACGGTCGAAATCGGACTCATAACGAAGCTTCGTCTCATCCGCCTTCGCCGGGTCGGTGCCTGCCTTGTAGTACGCCAGACGCGTCAGCAGACCTGGAGCTTCCTTGCCTGCATACGCCGTATTGTCGGTCAGACCGTATACGCTCACGGCTACCGTGATCTTGCCTGTCGTCTTCCCGACACCTGCGTAGACCGCATTCGTCACGTCGGACGGTGCCGCTACGTCTTGGATGACATAGGCTGGCGTCGCTGAAGCCATCTCGCTCAGGAAGCTCTCACCCGTGCCGATCTTCGCTGTTACCGCGTAGTAATACTTGTTGCCGTTCGTCACCGTGCTGTCGTTGAACATCGCGCTAGTCGACGTGCCGACCATCGTCACATCGCCGCCCTCGATTGCCGCGCGGTACACCTGGTAGCTCTCTGCACCAGCAACAGCTGTCCATGTCAGCGCGACGTTGCCGTCATGACCTGTTGCCTGAACATCGGTTACCGTCGGAACCGTCTGCAGCTGTGCAGTCGACACCATCATCAGACCCGCTTCAGCCGGAATCGTCAGCAGCACCTTGCCGCCAGCTACCGTTCCTTCGATCGTGCCGTGCAGCTGATCCTTCAGCGTCAAGCCGTTCGGCAAGAAGCCAGCCACATCCAGCTCTACAGCTCGCTCCTGCTCACTGCGGTTGACCACGAGCAGAGCGCCCTTCGTATCGTTCTTACGTGCATAGGCAATGACATCGTCCTTTGCATGAGCAAGCTTCAGCTCACCGGTGCGGAAGACGTCTTCGTTGTTGCGAATGTGCGAAGCCTTCTGATACGTGCTGAACAGCTCCTCGTACTTGCCATTACCCTTGAAGCTGCCATCTGTATTCATCGCGACGCGCTCCCAAGGGAACGAACGGCGGGAATCCGGGTCCTTCGTACCGGTTACCGCAACCTCATCTCCATAGTAGATCGTAGGCGCCCCCGGATAGCCCATCTGGAAAATCGCTGTAAGCGCCTGCTGCTTCATCCCCTTCGCCGTAGCCTCAGGTGCGATCGCCGTACGCTCTTCCTCCCAGCCTGGATGATCGTACTTTGTAATCGAACGAACCGTATCATGGGATGCGACCAGGTTCATCATCGCCTGCCAAGCTTCCTTCGGATAGTCCTCGCGGATCGATTCGAGCGCCTGATGCATCTGCATCGCATTACCGGAAATCATATAGTTCTGAATCGCCCCGCGGAATCGGTAGTTCATCACGGAGTCGAATTGATCACCGAGCAAGTAATGGGTAGCAACGCCCCACTCCTCCCCGATCAGAACCGGGTCCTCGATCGTCTGACCACTTCCATTCGTACGGCCCTTCGCTGACTTGACCGCCTCGCGGAACTTCTCCCATGTTCCAGTCGACACGTCAGGTGCAACGTCAAGACGCCAGCCGGACGAGCCCATCCACATCCAGCGCTGCGAAGCGACCTTCTGCATCTGCTGCGCAGCTTCGTCATCTGTCTTGCCGTGCAGGTCATAGCCAATAACGTGGTCACGGTAGTGCGTGCTGTTCCACTCATGCTGGCCTGGTAGCGCCATCGTATCGGCTGGTAAATACTCAGTCGACGACGTCTGCGGCTCCTTCGAGTCCATCACTGGAAGCGAGTCGTAGCCCCACCATGCATCGTACTTATAGTGCAGACCGTCATCGTCGCGGTTTTTCACCTTCACGTTCTCAACGGTAAACCAGGTGATATACATGAAGTCTTCCGGGAACTTGTAGTTCACGCCTGTCATCGGATTGATCTGGCTTGTGAACTGAGCACGAATCTGTGTCTCGGCATCCTCCTTCGACAAGCCCGGCGTCGCGTTCATCAGATCGTACACCTTCGCCCAATATTCGTAAGCGCCAATCTCCGGGAACTTGCTGTATCGGTCAAAATAAATCGAATCGTCGCCAACATGGTTAAACACGCCGTCATTAATGACCTTGATGCCTGCGTCACGAGCCGCCTTGGCGAACTTCTGGAACACCAGGTCAGACGCCTCGCGCGTCTTCACATAATCAAGACCAGAGGTCGGGTCTCCCGGCGTATTGTACACCGGCTCACCGAACATCGGATCGAGGTGATTGTAGTCGGTCGCGTCATACTTGTGGCTGGAGGCCGCCCATGCAACCGGATTCAAGTATACGGCTGTGATACCAAGCGACTTCAGGTAGTTAAGCTTCTGCTGAATACCTTGAATATCACCGCCATAGAACTCGTTGTGCCACGCCCCGTCCGTTCTCGCATCTGGGAAATATGGCTTGTTCTCTGCATTCGTACGGTCCGGATTTTCCGGAACGGCGTTCCACTCGCCCCATACTTGAGACTGCGCTGGCTCGCTCGCTACACCGCCATCCATGTACTGCAGCTTCTGTCCGCCCTTGGTCGTCGCATACTCCGGCGTTACAGCACCGCGCGAGCCGTCGAGCAGCTTCGCCCGGTTGTTCGCTTCATTGCCGTCGAAGAAGCGGTCCGGGAATATTTGATACACGACCGCGTGCTTCATCCAGTCTGGTGTCTGGAAGCTAGGCGCATACACGGTCAAGTCATAAGGGATCGCCCCTTCGCTTGTTACAGCGCCTGTAGCCCCGCGGTTGCCGTCATCGCCGTACTCGACCTTCGTTAAGCCGTCGACGAGAATGAACTTATAGCCCCATACGCCGATCTTGCCTGCGAAGGCAGCGGCTGGAATCGTCGCTTCGAAATAATCGGTGTCGCCTACGCTCGTCACACGCTTCATATCGTAAGCGCTCGACAGACCGTCCGGTGAGGTCAGCTCGACCTTAGCCGTCTGCACATCATCGCGCTTCGCGCCGATCCGCAGTGTCAGCTCCTGACCGCCTGCAGGTATCGCGCCGAACGGCTTCTTGTACGTGATCGAGCGGCTGTCGAACTTCAGCTGATCCTTCTGAATGTCGCCGTCATACGTGCCTTCTACAGGCACATAGTTGTGCGTCAGCACCCGTGGATTCGCCGAGTAATCAAGCGTGAACGTCACATCCGCAGGGTCCAACGTGACCAGCTTCACGTCCTGACCATCGGCAGTGCCGTAGTTCTCATCCCAGTTCGGGCCGAACGTTACCTTCGCTGCGTAGCTGCCGGCCGGGAAGGTGCGCTGGATTTTGTACACCGTATTGTTGAAGTTGTAATCGACGAAGAACTGCTGGGCAACCTGCGGACTCCAATCCGCTTCGCCGAATACGGTCTGTACCGTTCCTACGAGTCTTGGGCGCTTGTCAGCCGCAAGAGCCGGCGTATATGGCTCCAGACCTTGGACGCCCGCAAGCGAGATACGCGCCTGACCGAGCTCGTCGTTAATGTAATAATCGACCTTCGTCTGTTCCGACAGGTCGAACGCGAAGTTGCCGCCGTTGTTGCTGAAGCCGTCCCACGTTCCGCTCTTCACGAGCTTGAACTCGTAGTTACCAGGCTCCAGTGTGTGTGAGAATTGATAGAACTCTCCCGCCATATGCTTCATCTGCGTCTCAGTTGAGCTGTTATTCCAGCCCTGGAAGCTGCCGACGACGACCCACTTCGACTTGCCGCCCGGCTGATCCGTCAGCTCCGACACAGCAGCTCTAGCAGCGGGCGTGAACGGACTGACGAACACGCTGAGCACCAGCTGCAGAAGCATCAGCACCGCGGTGAGTAACGCCACGGAGCGCAGACTTCGCTTAGTATGCAATAGTGACATCCTAGGAATGACCTCCTGTATAATGGGGTATGTATATCAACGCAGCAGACTGCGCGGATATCAGACTTGACGCTGTGCAAACGTTTGAATGAATGGATGTTAGCGCTTTCGGAATTAAGTGTAGCATAGGCGGCTGCCGACTCGGTAGGGAGTAATATTAACCGATTAGGTAGACGATGTTGACCTCTATGGGAGCTCGTTGACGATGATGATAGTGACAGCTGCACAATGCTAAAAAGACGACTCCCCCACTGCGTCCGTCAGAACGCAGCCGTAGAAGCCGCCTTATAAGTCATAACTATCGTGTGGATAAAGCCATCGTTCCGCTGCGGTGCCCACCGAGCTAGCTTCTAGGGCGGCGGGCTGGCCGCTTCCTACGCCTTCTGTCTCCTGTGCCGCCGCTCACCTTCGCTTGCATGCGATGGCTGACGCGTTCAGGCTTCGCAAGCTCTACAGTGCGCTTCACCTCGCCAAGCAAGCCGCCAAGCTGCTTCAGCGCAGGCGTCAGCTGCTCCGCCGATTGGCATAGCGTGTTCACCTTCTCTATAGCGAGCAACATTTCGTCCAGACTATCATTCACACTCCGGAGCATACCGGGAAATCGATTCATCGCATCCAACCACCTTACATTCGTCGTCTTATGCTTCATCATATGCGATGAACGCCCGGATTGGGCTAGGCGACTGTACCGACATCTATACCGAAATCTGTATCATATACTTGAATCGGGGGACTATCTCAGGTCTGCCAGCAGCTTCTTATGCTTGGAGTAATAGCCGCCCACGCGATCAATCATATAGTTGTAGACGAGCTGATTTTTGGCAAGACTGGCCATCTCGTAATCAATATCTACGTTGTTCTGATTGTTGTTCATGACCGTATGACTCAGCTTTCTGACTTGGTGCGGGACCTCAGTTGGCGGCTTGTGGCCTGGCAGATGCTTCGCTTCCGTCTGATGCAGCTGAAGCTTCGCCTGATCCCCGTTCTCGAGCTGACGGCGCAGCTCGTCCTGAAAGACGACCTCCTTCGCCTTATAGTAAGGCGTATCGACATTAGCGATGTTATCCGCAATCACCTTGTGCTTGAGAGTCAACACATCCAAGAGCGATTCGTTCAGATTATTTCCAAAAGTAACCACGGTGCATCCTCCTCGGTCGATATAGGTGCTCTCAATATAGCAATCAGTACCGTCTAGCGTCAATGAGGAGATTAATGGTGCACAGGTGTGCTGCAATTGCCCTGCGCACAGCTAGCCCTGCACATTCCGAAACTGACTGTGGAACATCTCGTAATACGTCTTCCTCTGCTCCAGCAGCTCCTCGTGACTGCCCTGCTCGGTCACGGTGCCGCGGTCGATAACCATGATCGTATCGGCATCCCGAATCGTATTCAGCCGATGCGCAATAATGAAGCTGGTCCGCTCCTGCATCATGTGCAGCAGCGCCTCTTGAATGTGCAGCTCCGTACGCGTATCGATGCTGCTCGTCGCTTCGTCCAGAATGAGTATCGAAGGCTGGGCCAAAATCACTCGCGCAATCGCCAGCAGCTGGCGCTGACCTTGACTCAAATTCGCCGCGTTCTCCGACAGCAGCGTATCATAGCCTCCAGGCAGACGGCGAATGAACGCATCCGCATTGGCAAGCTTCGCCGCCGCGACGACCTCATCGTCAGTAGCATCTGGCTTGCCGTACTTTATATTATCCCGGATCGTTCCCGAGAACAGGTACGTATCCTGCAGCACGATCCCGAAGCAGCGACGCAGGCTGTCCCGTGTATAGTCGCGAACATCTCGGCCGTCGATCAGGATGCGACCACTGGTCACATCATAGAACCGTGTCAGCAAATTGACGATCGTCGTCTTGCCCGCACCCGTAGGTCCTACCAAGGCGATCATACTATTGACGGGCGCCTCGAAGCTGACGTCCTTCAGAATCATAGCGTCGGGCCGGTAGCCGAAGCTGACACGCTCGAATACGACGTGGCCCTTCGGCTCGCGCAGCACGACGGCCTCTGGCGCATCCTCCGGCTCCTCCTGCTCGTCGAGCACCTCGAATGCCCGCTCGGCCCCGGCAATACCGGATAGCATTACATTGTACGTTTGCGCCAGTTCGTTGAGCGGCCGTACGAATTGTCTCGAATAGCCAATGAAGCTGGCGATGACGCCAACCGTGATGGAGCCGTTCACCGCGAGCAGCCCGCCGACCAGTGCAATGGCCGCGAAGCCAATGTTGTTAATGACGCTAAGGAGCGGCATCATGAAGCCGGACCAGACCTGCGCCTTCAGCGACGCCTGCATCAGCTTGCCGTTCACCTCTTCGAACTGCTCGATCGACTTGCCCTCGTGATTGAACGCCTTCACCAGCTGTTGTCCAGTAATCGTCTCTTCGATATGACCGTTCAATCGTCCGAGCTGCGCTTGCTGCTCCTTGAAGAGAACTCCCGTTCGCTTCGTAATGGTGCGAGCGAGTAGAAACACAAGCGGCACCGTCACCATCGCAGCGAGCGTAAGCAGCGGACTGAGCACCAGCATCATGACGAGTGAGCCGACAATCGCGATCGTCCCTGACATCAGTTGAATCGTCGATTGGGATAAAGTCGTGCTCACGTTGTCCATATCGTTCGACAGTCTGCTCATCACTTCGCCGTGCGGACGGCTGTCGAAGAAGCCGAGCGGCAGCTTCTGCAGCTTCTCGAACAGCGCCTGACGCATGCGCATGACGACGCGCTGTGAGATGCCTGCCATGTACCAGCCTTGCAGTAACGTAAGCGCACCTTCCCCGATATATGCCGCCACAAGCGCGATGACCATCATCATGAGCAGCCCCGGATCGTCCGCCTTCACCGCATCGACCGCAACGCCAATCAGATAAGGACCTGCGACAGTAAGCACGGATTGAATAAGCACGAACGTCAGAATGAGCGCAAGGCCGCGCTGATCGTTGCCGAAGTAGGCCCACAGCCGGCGTACAGTCGCGCGGAACCGCTTCGGCTTCACGACAGGTGCGCCTCTGCCTGGAGCACCCGGATGACCGGGACCGCCCGGCATTCCTCCTGGCATTCCTCCTGGCCGAACGGGAGCGCCCTGCATCGCAGTAGACGCGGACGCTGCATTCAACTCGGGCCGCCGCTGTTCGTTAGACATGGTCCGCCAGCTCCTTCCCAATCTGAGATTGGTAGATCTCCTGATACACCTTGCAGCCTACAAGCAGCTCCGCATGCGTGCCGATGGCCGCCACCTCACCCTGATCGAGCACGACAATGCGGTCGGCATCCATGACAGATGTAATTCGCTGCGCGATGAGGAGGCACGTCACATCGGCCGCAGCCTCCTTCAGCGCCTCCTTCAGCCTCGCCTCCGTCGTCATATCGAGAGCGCTCGTGCAATCGTCGAGAATCAAAATGCGCGGCTTGCGCACGAGTGCTCTTGCGATCGAGATGCGCTGCTTTTGCCCGCCGGACAAGTTCACACCGCGTTGCCCGAGTCTGGCCCCGTATCCCTCTGGCAGCTGCTCGATGAACGGATGCGCCTGTGCGATGCGCGCCGCCCGCTCGATCTCCTCGGTCGTCGCGTGCTCGTTCCCCCAGCGAATGTTATCGGTGATCGTGCCAGAGAACAGCACATTTTTTTGCGGAACGATTGCGATGACCTCGCGCAGCGAGGAGGGGTCAAGCTGCTGCACATCTACGCCATCGATCCGCACATGACCGGACTGATAATCGTAGAAGCGCGGAATGAGGCTGACGAGTGAGCTTTTGCCCGAGCCGGTAGAGCCAATGATCCCGACCGTCTCCCCCGGCAGACAGGAGAAGCTCACATTCCGCAGCACTGGGACCGCGGCCTCTCCGCTGCCGTAGGCGAACGTCACCTGCTCGAAGTCAATGCGTCCTTGAATACGCTCTGGAATTGTATCCGTCCCCTTCACGACTCCCCCACGCTGCTCTCTGAACACCTCACTAATGCGCTGCGCTGACGCCTTCGCTCGGACGAACATCGCGAATACCATCGATACCATCATGAGTGAGAACAAGATTTGCGTCATATAGTTGATGAACGCGACGAGCTCTCCGATCTGGGCACTCTGCATAGCCCCCCTATGTACCCATTGCCCTCCAACCCATAGGATGGCGACGATGCCTAGGTTAACCGTAAGCATGATGCCAGGGTTAAAAATCGCCATCGCCCGCATCGCTCCGGTCGACGCGTGCTGCTGCTCCTCGTTAATGAGACGAAACCGCTCGGACTCATGATCGAACCGATTGAACGCCTTCACGACGCGCACGCCGGCCAAATATTCACGAACCGTACTGTTCAGACGATCGAGCGAGCGCTGTACTTGTCGGAACCGAACGAAGCCGATCTTCATGTTCCATATGACCAGCAGGACGACGATCGGAATGACGACGGCAAACACGACTGACAGCTGCGGATTGAGCCGAATCGCAAGAATAAGTGCGCCAAGACCAATGAGCGGCGCCTTGACGAAGATGCGCATCAGACCGCTGACGAAGTTCTGCACGACCGTTATATCGCTCGTCATCCGGGTAATGAGCGAGGCGCGCTCCAGCTTATCCATACTCTCGAACGATAGCGACTGAATGCTGCGGAACAGGTCCGACCGTAGCTCGGCTCCGAACTGCTGCGACACTCGAACCGCTACGATGTTGCGAATACTTGCCGCTACTGCTCCTGCAGCCGTAATGAGCAGCATGAGACCACCCATTCGCAGCACCGCATCCATGTCTTGCTTCATCATTCCTTGATCGATAATGATCGCGAGCAGCGTCGGCATCATCAGATCAGCGGCGGCCTCCATCGTCAGGAAGAGGATGGCGAGTAGAAAGCCCTTCCAATATTTCTTCATATATGTACGATACGGCATAGCTGCGACATCTCTCCTCTACATGCGTAATCGTCTCTATATTGTATCGCTAATTGCCGTACGTTGCACATGACAACGAAGCGAAGGGCCTCCCTTTACGGAAAGCCCTTCATCCTTACCTATGAGACTAAAGCTCCGACTCGCCTCACTAGCCGCGGAAGCCGCGCAGAATGATGACAAGCAGAATATATAGTACCAGGATCGCTGCCGTAGACGTCCCGACGCCGCCGACATGAGCAGGCTTCTTGGCAGCAGTCGGAGCGGCGTAGATGTTAATCTCCTCGTAGCTCGCGTGGATGTTTACTGGCGCACTGTACACTGGCTGCGGCATGGCAGCAGGGGATACGTAAGAAGGGGCTTGCATCGCGGCATTCGGCATTCCATAAGATTTCATATGTTCCATTAGGGTGGACACCTCCATAGATTGGGCCCGAGCGGGTCGCTCCTACAGCTCGCTTCGGGTGTGGCTGAAGTCGTATCGATCGGGTCATTCGTTCCTGTCGATCACACCATCAGTCTATGGAGGTTCACCTACTCCGCACACGGTATATACCCATTTTTGGATCGTTGCTGTCAAAATACACATTCGCCCTGTTTCGGCTCCCGCACATCAGACAAGCCCCGATTCTCATTCGAATCGGGGCTCTGCTTACACGTACGGATTATGCTCCTTCTCGTAGCCGATCGTCGTGCGGGGACCGTGTCCCGGGTACACGATCGTGTCGTCAGGCAGCTCGAACAGCTTGCCGTGGATCGACTCGAGCAGTGTACGCTCGCTGCCGCCCGGCAGGTCGGTGCGGCCGACCGACAGCTTGAACAGCACGTCGCCGCCGAACAGCTTGTTGCCGTGCAAGAGGCTGACACTACCCGGCGAATGCCCCGGCGTATGCAGCACGCGGAACGGAAGGCCGAGCAGCTGCAGCTGCTGACCGTCATCCAGCGCATGCTCCGCCGGATCGGTGACGATCTCGGCGCCCAGCTCCGGCCAGCGCGCTGAGCCGTTCTTCTTCGGATTCGTCAGCCAGTCCGCCTCGGCATCATGCAGGTAGACAGGGCAGCTCTTCGCGCGCCGCAGCTCGTCCACCCCGCCAATATGGTCGAAGTGCGCATGCGTAAGCACGATCGCCTCGACCTCAAGACCGGCAACCCGCTTCATCAGCGCACCTGGCTGCATCCCCGGGTCGATGACGACAGCCCGGTTCGAGCCCGGCACGGTAAGGAGATAGCAGTTCGTCTGCAGCGGTCCAAGGCTGAGCGTCTCAACATTCAATGTGATCGTCTCGTTGTCCATCATCCGTCTATTAGAACGTGGACAGAAGCTCGCGGAGCTCCTTCACGATGACCGTCTGGTAGGCGGTGCCTTCGCCGTATTGACGGCCCATTTCTTCACGCACAACCTTGAGCTTGTCCTGGTAATCCGCTGCTTCGCGGTCCGGGTTCTCCTGCTTGAAGCGCACCATGACCTCTTGCACATGCTTCGGACGCGGACCCCACTGGCCGAGCACGAAGCCGCTGAAGTCAGTGAAGATGACGACCGGAATGGCCTCGCCGCCCAGTGTCAAGAACTTCTCCATCACGTCCATATGCTCTTCCTTGATCAGCACCTCAGTCGGAATGCCGGAAATCTCCAGCGCGCGGAACACAGCCGGCACGTTGCGGACGACGTCGCCGCACCAGTCAGCGGCCAAGATCAGGCAGCGCAGATCGTCGCGGTTGTTCATCGATTCGAAGAATTCCTTGTCGTCCTCGCTCTCCCAGGTGAACTTCTCGTACCAGTCCATGAAGGCCTCCTGGTTCTTGGTCATGCCGCTCATGAACTGCTCAGGCGATAAGCCCTTGCGCAGCTTGCTGCTCAAATTCGTACTCATGTCTACGATTCATCCTCCTTGGGGGTTGTCCTGCCTATGGTTTATTGTACCAAAAAACGATCCCCGCTCCAACCGGAAGCGGGGATTTCTCAGTGTTCCTAGGATCAAGCTGCTGCTATGCACAAGAATACGTTTGAGTTACTCATATATTGGGGCGACTACTGGCACTTTTGCCATTCAGTAGCATGCGATGCATGTTAACTGCCATAGACGAGCACGATTTCACTCGCCATAACTCGTCTTGAAGGCACCTTGCAGTTACCCAAGCCATTTATCCGCCATCCGCTACAGCTACTCTAAACTTAAAATAGTATTATTTTACTATTTTAGAATTAAAGAAATAATATACCGTTATTTAAGTTTAAAACTATTTTAAAGGAGAGATTCGAATGTTTAGAGTTAAATTATTAAAACAAATGATCAACCTTCTAGTAGCTTGCACTTTACTTATACCCATAAGTGCTCTTGCCAAGACTCATAGCAATGTTAGTGTAACCCCTAAAGAAGCACAGCAGGCAGCCGCATGGCATGTAATGAACGTAATGAATGGTATCAGTAATGATGAATTGGCTTGGAATAAACTTGGAAAAGACTTTAAAGTTAACAAAGCTGTAGAGGTCTATGACCCGACAGGTAACCATGTAGCATATTTTGTGAATATTGCTAACAGAAATTTCAGCCCTTCTGGCTTCGTACTTGTCAGCGCCTTCGAAGATGAAGAGCCAATCTTAGCTTGGAGCGAACAAGGCGAGTCAATTAATCCAGAAGTGCATTCGAGTATTCTGAAAGAGAAATATACGAAAATTAAACAAACCCACGTGATGACTCCCCATCCCTAAAGGGAGGGGCTTCTCAGGTCAACAGAAACGGCAACCCATTTCCTCGCTGAAGGCTCCATCCGAGCCCGTTCATGCTTAGGCTGTTGCTCTTTGCAAAATATTGATAGCCGCGTTCACGTCTCGATCTGCAACGAAACCGCAATGCGGACAGTGGTGCGTGCGTTCCTTCAGTTCTTTTTTGACGACTTCACCGCAATTCGAGCATATCTGTGACGTATTTCGTGGATCGACTTGTTTCACGACTCTACCGGCACTCTCAGCCTTGTATTTCGTGAATTGTACGAGCTGATGCCAGCCAGCGTCTACGATCGACTTTGCGAGGTTGTGATTCTTGACCATACCAACCGTATTTAAATCTTCGAAAGCGATCAAGCCGAAGCGGCTTACGAGATTACGAGACAGCTTATGCGCGTAATCCTTGCGCTGATTGGCAACATGTTCATGCAGTCGAGCGAGTTCACGGACAGCTTTTTTACGTCGATTAGAACCGCGTTTCTTACGGCTTACGGAACGCTGCGCACGCTTTAACCGCTTCTCACTTTTGCGTAAGTACTTCGGAGCGTCGAACGTCTCGCCTTCAGACGTAATGGCCAGATGCTTGAGTCCAAGGTCAACGCCGATCTGTTCCGAGCAATGCGGTAACTGCTGACGTTCGACTTCAACAGACAGACAAGCGTAATACTTGCCGTTCTTCTGGATGACGGTGCAGGTCTTCATCTTCCCTTCAATCAGGCGATGCAGGTTAATCTTTACATCTCCAATCTTGGAGAGCTTCAGCCTGTTTCCTGTGATGCTGTAACCGCCTTGCGGATACGTGAAAGAATCGTACTGCGAAGCCGGTTTGAAGCGTGGAAAGCCTGGTTTTTCTCCCAACTTTACACGACGGAAGAACGCTTGAAAAGCCTTGTCCAATCGTTTGGCTACGTCCTGTAGTACTTGGCTATGTACTTGCTTGAGTGCTGGAATATACCGTTTCCGCTCAGTGAAGGTATTAGCTTGATCGTAATAGGTAAGGCTCTTACCTTCGTTTTTGTAGGCGTGAATACGTTCGTCCAGCAAACGGTTATACAGCAGGCGGCAACGCTCTACAGTGAAGTGAATCACCTTGCGCTGTTCGCGGCTTGGATAGAGTCGGTATTTGTACGTTATTCGCATGTTCAACGATCCTTCTGTTCTTCAATATATCGCTGTACCGTTTCAAGCGATACGCTTCCAACCGTAGCGACGAAATAGCTATTGGTCCACAGCGACGGAAGCCGAGACGTAAGCTGCTTGAACTCTTGGCGCAACATACGCGACGTATACCCTTTCAGATGTTTCACGACTTTGTGAATGCCGAACTGCGGATCGCACCTAATCAGCACATGCACATGGTCAGGCATGATATCCATATGGACGATTTCCGCTTGAAGTTCGTTAGCTTTCAGCAGGAACAACTCTTTCAGTCGTTCGTCGATTGGAGATACAAGCACCTTACGCCGATACTTCGGGCAGAATACGACATGGTATTTGCAATCGAACACCACATTGTTAGTGCTGTATACGTCTCTTGACACGGTTATCACCTCAAGATCAGCATATCACTAAACAGTAGATAGATTCAAGAAAACTAACGAAAGCTGTTCGCAGATGGCGACTTACATCCCCATAGCTCAAGCAAGGGGTTTTACGTCGCAGACTATAACATGGTTCGGTGGATTAGAATTTGTAAAGCGAGTCACATTCAATGATAATAGCAGTGATATTATTATAAATCAGGGGAATGCAGTTACAGAAATTAGCCCCCAATTATCAGAACAACTACATAAGTCTGCTTCTTATCCAATTCCTACTCAAGTTAATGAGTCAAACAGAAAAAAGTGGGCCCACTTGAAAAAAATCGCATTCGGTGCAGTTGGTCAAAAAAATCCTTCTGATGGTTGGACAAATATTGACCCTGAGACATGGGAAGTAAACTATTCAAGTATTGACCGCTACTACATTGACACTCCTTATAACCAAGCCCAATTCTTGTACGATGGATACAATTCAACAGGGTGTTCTCCAACTGCTGGGTCAAATCTAATTATGTTTTATGCTAATTCATATCCAAGTTTAAATCCAACTAATAGTCAAAGAGACATTGTGATGGCATTGAGAACACACATGGGAACGACCCAAACAAGCGACGGAACAGGCGTCACAAATTTCTGGAATATAGACGATGGCCTACAGTCCTACATTCGTTCAGCCGGTTATCCAAAAGCTATCGCTACTAACGGTGAACTACCAGACTATAGTCACTTTAAAACTGCAATTAGAGGACAAAATAAACCTGTACTTCAAAGTTATTGGAATAAGTCTGGGATGGGTGACCACACTTTATTTATAGTAGGCTTTAAAGAGTTTGTTCGTTCGTGGTATGAGTCTAATTCTAAATACCTAGTCGCTAGAAATAATTGGGGTGATGGCACCTTTAATATTTATGTTAAATGGGGAACTTGGAATGCTTCAGTTATGACAAGGATCGATAAAATAGACTAGCAAGTTTGAAATGAGGGGGAACATGAAAAAAAACGTGAACGTCCTGCTCGGCATTTTATTATCTAGTATTATTATCGTTGACACCTACCTACTCTTCAATGCTAAAGTACCCATTACTAATCAATTATATCGCTACATATCCGGTGCACCAGAGGTGCACATGAAGGGTAAGTTATTACTTTATCGTGGTGCACTACATAATGTAGATCTAGTGCAATATATCGATAGTGATCAAGGCTTACAATTGTACAAAGACCTCGGTGTTCCGGATCGTATTCCGAAGTTGCCGCCATATTTATATGTCAAAAAAGATCATAAGATCTACCAGTATAAAATCCCTAAATCACCCTTTACTATAGGATAATTAATAATTCGGTGTCTAAGGTCAGTCCTAACTCAAGCTCATGCTTCCATGGTAAGTACAGTTGGAAGGATAGGCACTACTGAAGCGTAGTCCTCTCCTTCCAAACTGCTAATCGAACTGTTACTTGCTGCTATGCACCAGAATGCGCTCCATCTCCGCGACCTCGGACGCACTCAGCGTCCGCGATGGACGGTGCGACTTGATCTGCTGTACAAGACGCTCCACCTTCACCGCGTTGAACGCCGCGCTCGTTCCGATGAGCGTGGCATCCGGATGCGTGAAGCAGACGATGCCGACGACGTCGGCGCGCAGCTTATGCTGGCGCAGCAGCTCCTTGAGCGCATGCTCCTGGCGGTACAGCTGGGCCGTCGGATCAAGTCCGGCTGCCGTCTCCGCTGTCTGCAGCTGCCCCTCGCCGCCTGCGCCAAGCTGAATCTCCCCATCCCAATGCTTCGTATCGATGTGGAACAGTCCGTTCGGACCGATCACGAGATGATCGATGTCCAGCTTGCCGCCGCCAAGACGCTTGCCATGCAGGACGCGGTATTCGCCGCCGATATATTTCAGCTGGTGAGCGGCGCTGCGCTCGGTGTTGTGCGCGTTCAGATCGAGCTGCTGTGCAGGCTGCTCGGCCTCTGTCTTGCTCGTCCCCGCAGCATCCGCAGCAGCCCGCTTCCTGCGGCTGACGAGCCATTTCCACAATACATATAGAGCTGCTAGCGCAATCGCTCCATACAGCAGCGGCTTCACGTACGGGCCAGCGAGCTCGTCGATCTGCTCCCAGTTGTCGCCAAGCGTCAGCCCGAGCCATACGAACAGGATCGCCCACGGGATCGTGCCGAGCGTCGTGTAGAACATGAATGTCGACATCGGCATCCGCGCCATACCAGCCGGAATCGAGATCGCCTGACGCAGAACTGGCACGAAGCGCGCGAAGAACACCATCCCCGGTCCGTACTTATTGAACCAGCCCTCAGCGATGTCCAGATGCTTCGCCTTAAGATGCAAATATTTCCCGAACTTGTCGAGCACCGGTCTGCCGCCATAGCGCCCGATCGCATACAGAATGACCTGCTGCAGCAAGCAGCCGAGCGTTCCGAAGATGACCGCCATCAGGAACGATGCCTTGCCCGTCGAGACGAGATAACCGCCATAGGCGAGCACGATCTCACTCGGAATGACCTCAAGCCCAAGACCGATCAATATTCCCCATACCCCGAGCCCTTCGATAAAATGCAGCGCCGAATCGATAACATTGTGCAACAGCTCACTCATAGTTCTGCAGCCTCTTCCTCTCCCATAGTCATCTCATTCTCTCTACTTCCTGATCTCATACCTGATCTCTTGCATATGACGGTAAAATCAACCAACTCTACGATAAACCTATCTTATTCTACCATATGCCCGCTTAGACCGCACCCTGCCAAATGCCCATGCAGCAGCTCCGCCGCCCGCGGCAGTGGCCTAGCTTTCAGTCGGAGCAGACAGTGTCGGATGGCCCGCCTCCCGAGCTCCGGGCATTCGACAAGCACGCCGCTATCGAGCTCCGCCCGCACACTCGTGCGCGGCACGAAGGCGATGCCCCAGCCGCTTGCCACCGCCTGCTTGATCATCGCGAGCGAGGCGAAGGCAGCCGTCTCCAGCTGGGGCGTAGCGCTATGGCCTTCCTCCTGCCGCAAGATTGCATCGGCTTCGCCGGTATACAAACATTGCGGTCCGAAGCCGACAAGTCTCACGCCTGCTAGCGCCGCGGCTCCTTCCGACCTTACAAGCTCCGCCCGACTGCAGGACGCGATCCAGATCAGCTCATCGGCAGCGAGCGGGACAGCCTCGATGTCTGACAGCGCTGCCTGTGCCTCAACAAGCGGCACGATGCCGAGCTCCACGCGCCGCTCACGCAGGGCGGCAATCGTATCGAGCTGAAAGCCCGGCTCCAGCTCGATGTCAATGCGCGGGTACCGCTCGGAGAACTGGCGTAGCGGCTCCCACACGTACGACGCACCGAACGACTCGAGCAGCCGCACCCGCACCGTCCCTTGCGGCTCCTGCTCCGTCTCAGCGAGCAGTTCCTCCAGCTCGTCCCCGAGCTGCAGGAAGCGCCGTGCATACGCCGACAGCCTTCGGCCATCCTCCGTCAACACCACCCCGCGCGGCAGACGCTCGAACAGTCTGCGGCCGACAGACTCCTCAAGCAGCCGAATGTGCGTCGTCACCGTCGACTGCACATAGCCGAGCTTCTCCGCTGCCCTGCTGATACTACCCTCCTCCATCACTGTAACGAATGTGCGAAAATAACGTCCCTCTAGCCGATCCAGCATAGCCCAACTCCTTAAACTGCAATGTACATGATATTTGTAATTTCGATACCAAGTATCATTAATATTCATTATACAAATGTATGAATAACATGCTAGCATCATGCTTATTAAGCCACTCTAGGGAGGGATTCATCGGATGAAGCATCATCAGCCTCATGCCTTGACTCAGTCTGGGCCCTCTGGGCATACGGAGCAGTCTGGAAATCTCGAGCTGTCTGGGCTGTCTGGGCTGTCTGAGCCGATTGGACCGTCTGCGCAGTCTGAGCTGTCCGCGCAGTCCGAACAGCTCACGCTATCCGGTCATTCCGCGCAGCTCCGACCTCCTGCGCTCGTGCGGCTGCTCACCTTACTCGGCCCCGGCCTTGGCGCCTTCGCCGCCATCTATGCCGCCTGCGAGCTAGGCGCTCTACTCGGCGCGTTGCTCGTCATGGCGCCGCTCGGCGCCTCGTGCGTGCTCGCCTTCGCGCTGCCCGACAGCCCGCTCGCCCAGCCTCGCAGCATCGTCGGCGGCCACCTGCTCAGCACGGTGATCGGCCTCGTGCTACTGCATACGGCAGGCTCACACACCTGGTCCGCTGCTCTTGGCGTCGGGCTCGCTATCGTGCTGATGCAACGAACGCGAACGCTGCACCCGCCGGCAGGTGCTGATCCGCTCGTCGTCCTGCTCGGCGGCAGCAGCTCCGCCTCATGGAGCTTCCTCGTCACACCCGCGTTGCTCGGCTCCGCGCTCATCGTCGCGGTCGCCTGGGCGTACCATCGGCTCGGCTCGAAGCGGCCATATCCACAGCGCTGGCTATAGTCCTGGATGCACCCTATTTGCAGGCAGGAATCAACACAGACATCATAGAATTACATGGAGAACATATACCATTCATAGGAGATGATGGGAGTGCCGTCGTTAACAGATGAGCACCCCTCACTGATGCGGAACTTGCGGAGAGCCATTTGCTGAGGCTGAGATGGAGGATTTCATCAAGACATCGACCGATGCATATGCAAGAAGACAGCCCACTTGCGGGCTGCCTTCAATCTTAAAAAATTGCGTGCTTCACGCTAGCAAGGAGGAGATCCGTATGAACAAGCATGTTATCTATATCATTCTCAGCATATTATCAATACTTGTACCAATCATAGGAATCATTTATAGCTACTGGGATGCAAGTCAGCCCAAGGTAGGACCTATTGGCGATGGCATACAAGTCGTCTTTACTCCCGTTCAGCTGGCTGCACTAATGGGTGTCATGCTAACGGGTGCACTCAATCTCGTAATAGCGATTAAAGCCTACGTTGAGCATACGAAGCCACCCGAAGATGACTCATCAAGAACAAATGACTGAACGATACCCCATGATCCTTCCCAGCCTGTACTTCCAAGACAACCCCTCGCATACGCATAAGGTAACGCAACCTACAGCCTATACGTGTGGTCAGGAAAGGCAGGAGATTCTCATGAACCGATTCATCATCGTACGTCCACGCACGCTTCACGCCCTGAAGGTCGGGGCGCTCACCGCGCTTCTCGCAGGCGCGTCCTTCTTATGGCTGCAGCGGGAGCTGGCGGAGCCGACCGCCTCGGCAGAGCTTGGCAACACCGCGAGCTTCTCAGCGGTCAACGACTCAGCGAGCGCCTCAGCGTCAGGCTCTAGCGCCGCCAAGCCCGCTTCCGCCGCACCGACCAAGACGGTCGAACGGAAGATCCAGCTCGTAACCGGCGAATTCAAGTCGACTGGCCCGGACGGGAAGACGCTTGAAGCGTACCGCTGGGACCCGGGGACCGTCGTCGTCAACAAGGGCGAGCTCGTCAAGCTGAGCATTTACGGTGTGAACGGCGCGAGCCATCCTTTCATCATCGAAGGGTTGAATGTGAAGGGTGAGGTGAAGAAGGGGAAGGAGACGGTCGTCACGTTCCAGCCGCAGGAGGCCGGCATCTACCGACTCATCTGCTTAACGCATCAAGACATCGCCCAGAACGGCCCGATGATCGGGTACATCGTCGTGCAGGATTAGCACGAGTCCCCCTACCCACATCGCACGACAGCTGGCGAACAAACAGCACACTTCAAGGCGGTACACCTGCCTCTCCTCCCGCATACGTTATAGCAGGAAGGAGAGTGCTTGGGCTTATGAACTCGGGGAACAAGATGAAGCATCAGAAGCCGGTGCCGTCGGTGCGCCAAATTCGCCGTACGTGCAGCCGCGAGCTGTACCGCGCCCGCAAGCGGATCGGCCGCTACGTTACGCCGGAGGCGATCCGTGAGGCGGACGACATCTATTTCAAGAAGGTGCTCGCGCACCTGATGTATATTGTAGAGAACGGCAGCAACCGCAAGCTGCTCGCCGACTGGTTCGACGAGCACGTTTGCGGTGAGGTGGCCGTCCTATACGGGGTGGAGGAAGCGGTGCTGTCGAAGGCGTTCCGCGACTCGTTCGGAGGCTGATGCTTGGCATCGGCTTCTTTTTATTGCTACCAGCACGATCTGTCTATGTAAAAAGCTTGATCGTCTCGTACCGCGCACCGAGCACGTCCTTCGAATCGGCGCCGAGCCAATCGTCCAGCATCGAGGCGTAGATCGAGCGGAAATCGACGTTGTAGGTGAGGTCGCCGTTCGAATCGAGCCGCGTCAGGCTCGGATACTCACCGTACAAGCCGCCCTTCACGCGGCCCCCCAGCACGAACACCGGCGCAGCTGCGCCGTGGTCGGTTCCCCCGCTGCCGTTCTCCTTCACGCGGCGGCCGAACTCCGAGTACGTCATGACGACGACGTCGTCAGCCAGACCGTGGCTCTGCAGGTCGTCATAGAAGGCGCTGACTGCCTCATCGTACTCCTTCAGTAGGTCGGCATGCTGGCCGCGCTCGTCGGCGTGGTCGTCGAAGCCGTCCAGCTCCGCCCAGAAGACGCGGGTGCCCGCCCCCGAAGACAGCAGCTTCACGATCAGCTGCAGATCGGCTGCGAAGGCGGTGTCCGGGTACGTCACCGTCTCCTGATACTTCGAGGACAGCGACTGAATCGCCTCGACGCTCGCGTATGCATCCGCCCCGCGGTCGGCCGTGACGCGAATCTTCGTATTCGTCAGCTGCAGGCCGTACATCGACTGGAAGGCGCGAGCGAGGCGATTTTTCTCCTCAGAGGACGTGTTCGGGTTCAGCCATTGGTACGTCTCAATCGACTGCAGCAGCGGCGCGCTCACTTGACCGCTCTTCAGCGCCTTCGACGACAGCTTGCCGATCTCGATCGCCTTCAGCGGATTCGGGTCAGCCGCGAGCTCCGTCTGCATGTAGCGTCCGATCCAGCCGCTCGTCTCGACCCGCTCGGCGACCGCCGTCTGCCAGATGTCCTTCGAGCGAAAATGCGACCGGTTCGGCTGCGGATACCCTGTCCCCTGTACGATCGCGAGCTTGCCCTCGTCCCAGCGTTTCTTGAGTCCAGTTAAGCTCGGATGGAGGCCGAGTCCGCCATTGAGCGCGAGCACGTCCTTCTCCGCGTAAGCGAGCGTGGGCCTGGCGTCGAAGTAGGCGCCCTGTCCATAAGGGATGACCGTATTCAGCCCGTCATTGCCTCCGGCAAGCTGCAGGATGACGAGCACGGGCTGGCGGCCCGACGCCGAGCCTGACGCCGCATGCGCCTGCCCGCCTTGCGCCTTCGGCAGCCACGTTCCGTTCGAGAGCGACCACGCTCCCGCCGTCAACGCTGCCACGAACGCCGTGCCGCCTGCGAGAAATTGTCTTCGATTGATTTTCATCGCATCGTCCTCATTTCATTTGGGCTTCGGGACTGATCAGGAGCAGATGAATAAGCCCCTTGAGCGCGAGCAGCCGGGACTGCGCCGCGGCCTTCTGCGCCTGCTCAGCCTCTCGCGCCTGCGCGGCTGCCTTCTGCGACTTCTGCTTCGATGGCGCTCCCGATTGGGCCACTTGCTCTTCGTGCGTCGATTGTGAGCTACCACCAGCTCTGCCGTCACTTGTCATACCGTTGCCGAAGCCATACGGCTCCAAGTAGCTCAGCAGCACGCGGCGCGTCGTCTCGGACAGCGGATACAGGCGCAGATGCCGCGCCCAGCTGTCCACCCATGCGGCCGCTCCGCCCTGTCCCGGCGATGCCAGCGCCTCGGGAATGAGCCGCTGCTTCACCGCATTAGCGGCTGCCGCCTCAGCGTACGTGTACCTTGCGAGCACGTTCGCCGAGCCAAGCCATTCGTAGCCGTACGGCCAGCCATTCACGTCAGGGGGCATGAACAGGTCCTGCCCCATCCGACGCGCTTGACCAGCGACCTGACCGTCCGCTGGACGGCCGAGCGTCCCTAGAATCCAGACGATGTACTCCGTCGGCGTTCGGACGAGACTCAGATGGTTCGCTGGGTCATTGAACTCATCGGATAGGAACATGTCGATCATCACGTCGCCGATATCGTACCGCTCGCGGAAGCGGGCGGCGAGCCGGTCCAGCCATGCCTCGGACGGCGAAGGCGAGCCGAACGCGAGCAGCAGCTTGCGCACGACGAAGCGGCTCAGCGCCTCCTGACGGAACAGGATGTCCACGACGTCGTGATCGTTGAACGGCCCGTTCACCCCGAGCACGCGCTTCGTCCCGGCATCGTGCAGCTTCGTCACGAATTCAATGGAGCCTGTCCGCTTATTGACCTTCCAGCCGGTGAAGGCGCGCGCCGCCTCCTTCACATCGTCCTCCGAATAGTGGCCGAGGCCGAGTGTGAACAGCTCCATCAGCTCGCGGGCGTAATTTTCATTCGGCTTGCCGGCTCTGTTGTGATTCGCATCAAGCCAGATCAGCATCGCGCCATCGCGCCCAACCCGCTTGACGAGCTCCTTGAAGTCGCCGCTCGCGTACGTACGGAACAGCTCACTCTGCACGACCATAAGCTCGGCGTTGTCAATCTTTTGCGCATTCGTGGCAAAATGGTCGTGCCAAAACAGCGTCAGCTTCTCGACTAACGGCACGGGCGTATGCAGCATACGATGGTACCACTGCACCTTCGCCGTCTGCAGCTGGGCGCCAGGCTTGCTATCCGCCTTGATCACCTGCTTGAACGCCTCAACGGCGGAAGGCAGGCTACTGGTTGCTCCCGTCAGCGGCTCACCTCGCACGATGCGCCGCACCGTTTCGGCTTGGCCCAGCTTACCAGCAGCTTCCAGCTCCTCATCAGTTATGCGGAACGTCGTCCGCTTCAGCAAATGAATTCGATCTGCTTCCGTCCAAGTCACCTGATCTCACCTCCATGACTCACAGCTTGTCGCTTGCCTTTATCGACGCATACTAGAGTAGCAGACATGGCGTCTGCTCTGCGTGCCATCGATTCATCCCTTCCCCGCCAGCGCCAGCTGCGCCACTTCCTCAGAGCGAATGACCGACTGACTCGGCCTCACCCGCTGCAGCGCCACATTCGTCATCGCCTCGGCAATCGTCCGCGCCTGGATCGGACGGTACGGCCTGAGCGGTCCAGCGAACAGGAACGGCAGCCGCTCCGATACGCTCTGCGCGAGGCTTTCTCCAGCCCGATGCTCCGCACGCGGCCCCATAATGAGCGACGGACGGAAGATGTACAGCTCGTTCAGCCCAAGGCTGAGCAGCTCCTTCTCGACCATCCCCTTGACTCGGTTATAAAAGAACATCGAGCCCGCATCCGCGCCCATAGCGGTGACGATCAGCATACGCGCTGCGCCATGACGCTTAGCAAGTTGTCCGAGGCTAAGCGGATACGCATAGTCGACCTTCATGAACTGCTCCTGCGTCTTCGCCTTCTTCATCGTCGTCCCGAGCGTGCAGAAGACGTCCGCCTCGCGGAACAGCTCCTGCGGCAGCTGCTCAAGCTGGTCGAAGCTGATGATGCGCTGGTCCAGCCTCGGGTCGCTCATCTCCATGCCCGTTCGTACGAGCACGACCACGCGCTCATATGTGCTCTCCTTCAGCAGCAGACGCACCAGCTCCGTGCCGACGAGCCCTGTCGCCCCTACCACTACGGCGTGCTTCCCCATCCTTCATCCGCTCCTCTATGCCTGTCTGCTTGTCCATACTTATATATTCGAATACTCTGATTATTTCATGTCCGCCGATGGAAAACAAATAAGGCACAAGCTGAACTTACATCACAGCTCGTGCCCTAGCATATATACGTACAGCCGTCCCGAACGCCCTCAGTCAGCAGCCTGCTCACGTCTGCGGAGGCAAGCTCGACAGCCCTGCTGCTGCGTGTGCACCCGGCGACATATGCTTAATCTGGTTGCTTAGCCACTCCTCATCCGCATTGTCAGCAATGTGCGGATCGAGCACAGGACGTGCGTCGTTCCAGACGCATTCCACGCCAAGACCTCCTGCGAAGCCCTCCAGCATCCCGCAGCCGCTGCAGAACTGCTGGATCTGCTGCTCATCCAGGCAGACCACCTTATTACGTAAGCAGCAATATACATTCCCCTTCTCATCCTTCAAATTAATATGCTTGATGCTCTTCAATGACTCCCGCTCCTCTCTGTCCAGCACACGAAGTTATTAAGTGGGTAATATTTATTGTATATGCGGACGAACTCCGATATGTGACAAACTTCAGAGTGCTCGTCCTTTATTAACGTATAGACAGTCATAATGCTATAGTACCAATTGTAGAGGGGCTAAAAATGGGACTTTTGACTAACTTGCACTTGTAAAGTCAAATATTTTTAAGGGTGTCGTGTCGAATTTTGACTATTCAAACTGATAACATTGGAGTATACTCGACTACACAACGCTTATACATAGCATCACTATGCACACGGAGGGATTCCAACTGAAACACTCAAAGTTCATCTCCAAAATGACCAAGACCAGCATGACTCTTCTGCTAGCTGGAGCGCTAAGCGCACACCCTGTATTCGCTGACGCCCCACCACAAGGTATCGGCAACGAGCTCGAAATGGAGTTCAACGTGTACGATGTCGTATACAGCAACATCGTCAAGCTGACGTGGGATGACGGCGGGCAAGCTCTGAAGCCGTTCCAGACCCGTCGCGGCATTGCTCAGCAAGTGAACTATAAGGTGACAGCTGGCACTGATTATGATGATTACACCGAGCTGGGTGATCAGAAGGTGGATGTGCTGCTGAAGGTATCGGGCATGAACCCGAGCAACATTCAGACTGTAACAGCAGACGGCAATGAAGTGCAGCCTGTGCAGATTGATGGGGAGACCTACTACTTGCTGAAGGACGGCGTCAATATTGCGCGCAGCATGACGGCCATTAACGGCAACATGTCGATCGCCTTCAACTCCGTTACGTACGGCAATCCGTACAGCGTGAAGATTGTAACGGTGAAGGATGAGGTGCAACAGCAGCTAGAGCAAGAAGCGCCTCAGTTCTATCATGTTTCCACAGACTACTCAAGTCCGGTCAGGAGCGTAACCTTGGGAGCTAATTCTCCGCTGGAGGATTGGTACGCCAACCTCTATTCGGTATCTTACAGCAAGGACGACGAAAGCACCTACAATATGCTAGATATGGACGACATCACTTTGAACTCTGATGGTACGATCACGATCACAGGAGATGCAGCGGAAATTGATTATCAGAACAACTACTATGTTTTGTATTACAAGTTCAAATCTACAGGATATAAAGAAGGGGCATTCAATTATTGGGGTGAAGTCTAGTACGTTCATCACCATTCCGTCCTTTATTACCAGCTCCAATCATACATAATACAACCATACCCCTGGAGGGATCTCGCTTGAAACATTCGAAGCTTATGTCCAAATTGACCAAAACGAGCATGGCACTCCTGCTAGCTGGAGCGCTAAGCGCTCAATCTGCTATCGCTACCCCTGCACCAGCAGGCATCGGTAACGAGCTCGAAATGGAATTTAATGTATATGATGTCGTCTACAGCAACATCGTCAAGCTGACGTGGGACGACGGCGAGCAAGCTATGAAGCAGTTCCAGACCCGTCGCGGCGCTGCTCAACAGGTGAACTATAAGGTGACGGCCGGCACCGATTTTGAAGACTATACAGAGCTTGTAGCGGAGAAGGTAGATGTGTTGCTGAAGGTTACAGGTATGGACCCGAACAACATTCAGTCTGTAACAGCAGACGGCAATGCGGTGCAGCCCGTACAGATTGACGGGGATACCTACTACTTGCTGAAGGATGGCGTCAATATCGAACGCAGCATGGCTGCCATTGACGGTAGCATGTCCATCGCCTTCAACTCCGTTACTTCCGGCAATCCGTACAGCTTGAAGATTGTAACCGTGAAGGATGAGGTGCAAGCGCAGGAGCCGCCTCAGTTGCATTATGTTAGCGATCTTAATAATGAAGGAGTATGGAGTATAACCTTCGGATCCCAATCGTCACTAACGAACTGGTACAACAATCTCACCTCTGCTACGGTCAGCAAAGATGCCAATACTACCTACGCTCCATTTAACCTGAGTGAAATCACCTTGAATTCTGACAATACGATCACGATCACAGGTGATGCAGCGCAGATGGATTACAATCACTGGGTTCTCTTTTACAAGTTCAATGCTACAGGATACAAAGAGGGCACGGCCATCTGGGGCATAGACTAGACCGCTCATCACCACTCCATCCTATCTTGTAAGCTTGTTATATCAATAAACCATACCCACGGAGGGATCTCGCTTGAAACACTCGAAGCTTATGTCCAAATTGACCAAAACCAGTATGGCACTACTGCTAGCTGGAGCGCTGAGCGCTCACCCTGCTATCGCGATCCCTGCACCGGCAGGCATCGGTAACGAGCTCGAAATGGAATTCAATGTATATGATGTCGTCTATAGCAACATCGTCAAGCTGACGTGGGAGGACGGCGAGCAAGCTATGAAGCAATTCCAGACCCGTCGCGGCTCTGCTCAACAGGTGAACTATAAGGTGACGGCCGGAACCGATTTTGAAGACTATACAGAGCTTGTATCTGAGAAGGTGGATGTGCTGCTGAAGGTATCGGGCATGGACCCGAACAACATTCAGTCTGTAACAACAGACGGCAATGCAGTGCAGCCCGTACAGATTGACGGGGATACCTACTACTTGCTGAAGGATGGCGTGAATATCGAGCGCAGCATGACGGCCATTAACGGCAACATGTCGATCGCCTTCAACTCCGTTACCTCCGGCAATCCGTACAGCTTGAAGATTGTAACGGTGAAGGATGAGGTGCAAGCGCAAGAAGGGCCTGTGCTCCATTACATTGATAATGACTTTAACAGCAACAACGAATTTTACGTCACCTTCGGGTCTCAATCCTCGTTGAGTGATTGGTTCTCCAATCTCACCTCGGTGACTGTTAGCAAGGACAACGGAGTTACCTATAGTCCGGTTGACCTGAGCAATTTGACCTTGAATTCGGACGACAGCATTACGATTACAGGAGACGCAGCGCAATTCCAGCAAGGTTACTGGATGCTCTATTACAAGTTCAAGTCCACAGGGTTTGGTGAGAGCACCTTCTATTGGGGCGCACCTTAAGCAACTAATTCATACATGAAGCGGTGAGAATAGATTGAATACACGACGACTTTCTATCAAACAGTTCCTCGTCGCAGCCGCCCTGCTCATCTTAACGACAGGACTGGCCGGCTCCACCATTGCCGTGAAGGCGGACCCGACGCTTCAGCACGTATCGAACGAGCTGAAGATGGAGTTCACGGTGCTTGAGCCTGTGCCTGATCCGGTGCCTGTTCCGGTCGACACAGGTTCCAGCGAGCCGACGACGGAGCAGATTACGGTCGTTGTCGATAGCGGCGACTCACGTGGAGGCACAGTCTCGACAGCGACGATCGAGCGAACGACGAAGACTAACGGCTCCAAGCAGGACAAGGTGACCTTCACGCCGGATAAGGCACAAGAGACGCTGGACCGCGCTGTAGTCAGCGGGCAGAAGACGTCCCGAATCGTCATTCCAGATACGAAGGACGAGGTCGCCGAGGTGAATGTCAGCATCCCACGGGACACACTGTCCAAGCTGTCTGGGGGCAGCATGAGCCTTGAGATCTACACAGACAATGCACGTATCGTACTCCCAAGCAATTCACTGAACGGACTCGATAAGGACGTGTTCTTCCGGGTCGTGCCGATCAAGGATCAGCCGCAGCGCTTGCAGGTCGAACAGCGAGCGAAACAGGAGCAAGTCGTGCGTGATGCGCTCGGTGACGGTACCGTACAGGTCGTCGGACGACCGGCTACGATCGAGACGAACATCTCGAGCCGCCCTGTAGACATTGTACTTCCGCTGCGCGACGTTACGTTGCCGACCGATGCACAGGAGCGCCAGTCGTTCCTTGCTGACCTCGTCATCTTCATCGAGCATAGCGACGGCGACCGCGTTCTAGTGAAGCCAGAGCCGATCGCGTTCAAGGATGAGCAGCTAGGCTTGAAGTTCACGGTGACGAAGTTCAGTACATTCACGATTCTCAATATGGAGAATTGGGAGGAGTACTTCAACGCCCAGCAAGGCGCACGAGAAGGCAAGCACCAGCCTTATATGCTCGGTTATCCGGATCAGACGTTCCGTCCAGACCGAGGCATTAGCCGGGCAGAGATGGCAGCTATCCTGAATCGTCTCGGAGCAAGAAGCGCTGCAGGCGCGTCGAATGTTGAGCTCGTACCAGCAGCTTACACGGATCTGGAGCCTCAGCACTGGGCCCATACAGCCATTGACGAGACGACGAAGAACGGTCTCATGAGCGGATATCCGGACGGCTCCTTCGCACCGGAGAAGCCGGTTACACGAGCAGAGCTTGCGGCTGTCGTATCGCGCTGGAAGGGCTACAGCACGGAGGGCGACGTATCGTCCAAGCTTACTGACCTTGCAGGTCATTGGGCGCTCCGTCACATTGCACAAGCGGAACAGGACGGTCTCGTGCAAGGGTTCCCGGACGGCACGTTCCAGCCGGATAAGCCGCTGAGCCGTGCGGAAGCGGTCACGACGTTGAACCGTCTGCTGAAGCGCGGACCGCTCACAGGCTATACGCTCATCCCTTGGAGTGATGTGAGCAGAGGACATTGGGCAGCTGACGATATTATGGAAGCGTCTGTCCCGCACAGCTTCACGAAGGATGCTTCAGGCAAGGAGAAGATGGTTGAGCCGCAATAAGCTTAGCTGCAGATGATCTCATATAGAATCAGGCACAAGCCGCTTTGGGAGCAGCTTGTGCCTGATTTTTTTTCAACACTGGTAGGACTGCCTCTTGATCACTTAAGCTGCGTGCTTGACTAAGACTGAACCCGCCTGTTCAGCAAATAAATCGAACCGAGCACATATAGCACGCTAAGTGCCGCATTCACCGCTAACGGGAGCGCCACATAGACCGTCGTAACGTTGTCCACTGTTAGAAACAGCGTACTACCTGGCAGCCCGACCACGCTCTGAATCACTCCTCCCCGATCCGCCAGCATGAAGCTGAGCATGGTCGGCGCATTCAGCAGCAATACGAAAGTGGCAAAGGTGACGAAGCCAGACGCTCGTCTGACCGCCTTCCCGAGCAGGAAGCTGAAGGACCCGAGCAGCACGATGGTGACAAGAGCGAACAGATTGGTGAAGATGGCACCTCTGGGCGCAAGAGACAGCACATCTGATATCGTTGGTACCCCGAAGGCGGTGCGAGCCTCGAGCATGAACAGCAGCACGAATACGCCTAGCAGCACCGTACCGGTCATCAGCGCGACCAGCACCTTGGACAAGTAGACCCAGCCACGATGAATCGGAAGCGTAAGCAGCAGCAGGTGTTGTCCGCCCTTCCACTCCGAGGCCCAGATCGTCATGGATATGACGAGCGTGCTGACAAGTGCAGAGCCGCCCGTCATCGCGTTGACGACCGTGAACCAGACCTCATACTCGCTGAAGGACAATCTATCGATGAGCAGCAGGAAGACCGCATGCACGATTGCATATATAGACAATGTGTAGAGCAGCTGAGTCCGTACATTGCGAAAATCCGTTCGAAGCAAGCGAATGAAAGCACTATACGTATTCATCGGCATACAGCTCCTTCATCATCTCGACGAGCGACTGCTTGCGCGAGAGCTTCAATTGCTCCAGCGAGCCCTCCAGCACGATACGGCCATTGCGCAGGAACAGCACCTCGTCTAGTATCATCTCAATTTCCTTCACCTCATGCGTCGTCATGAGAATCGTCTGTCCCTCCTCAGCGAAGTCCTCCACAAGTCCTTGGATCAAGCTCTCTCGAGCGAGCACGTCGATGCCGGACAGTGGTTCATCGAGCAGCACATAGCGGGCTCTGCGGCTGAGGGCGAGCAGCAGCTTCGCCTTGGCTCGCATACCCTTGGACATCGCGCTCAGGCGCATATCCGGCTGCAGACGGAAGTAATCGAGCAGATGTGCTGCCTTGCGCGAGTCCCAGTCGGCAAACAAGTCCCTCGTGTAGTCCATCGCGTCCTGCAGCTTCATCCAGCTGTAGTACGTGTCGCTGTCGGGTAAATACGCCAGACGCGCACGCACCTCAGCGGACGGCTTGCTCCCATCTACGAGCAGCTCGCCGCTATCCAGACGCCGGAGCCCAGCGATGCACTGGAGCAGTGTCGATTTCCCAGCACCGTTCACGCCGAGCAGACCGACGATCTTCCCTTCTCCGATCGTCACGTCCACATGGTCGAGGGCGACGGTGCGGCCGTACCTCTTACAGCCTTGCTTCAACGTAATCATCTTCTACTCACTCTCCTCCCGATTGTCCTTGGCCTTGCGCATCCAGCTGCTCCAGCACGAGCTGCAGCAGCTCTGTCTTGCCGATGCCGAGCGCCTGCATCTCCGTGATGAAGCCGGCGACGATGCCGCCGATCATCTCCCGCTTCACGCTGTGCAGCACCGCTGCATCGGTCGTCAGCACGCTGCCTTGCCCACGAGCCGTATGAATGAAGCCTTCATCCTCCATTTCGCTGTACGCCCGCTGTACCGTATTCGGGTTCACACCGAGCTGCTTCGCCAGCTCCCGGCGAGACGCAATGGGTTGACCGGGGCTGTAGGTGCCGTTGATCAGCTTGCGCTTGAAGTCCGCGATAATTTGCAGGTAGATGGGCTCCCGATCATTAAATTCCAGCAAGCGGCCTCCTCCTCTCGGTCGTACTCTTTGTTCAAGCATTCGTTATTCTTTCAATCATTCTGCAGCCGTCACCATCGTGTCGGTGTATTAGTTAACTAGTACAGTATTACAATAAAAGATCCGGCAGCATTTGTCAACCTTCTGCCACCGGATATAGTTCAACTACCTGCTTCCAAGCTCCGCCTGCCCGCGCTCGAATTGGGTTCGGAACAGTCGCGCGTACAGCCCTTCCTGCGCGAGCAGCTCCTCGTGTCGTCCGATCTCGACGACACGCCCGGCCTCCAGCACGACGATACGGTCAGCTGCAAGTATCGTCGACAACCGATGGGCGATGACGAGCGTCGTCCGTCCGACCATCAGCTTGTCGAGCGCCGCTTGAACATACGCCTCGGAGGCGGAATCGAGATGCGACGTCGCTTCGTCGAGTATGAGGACGCGCGGATTTTTCAATATCGCTCTGGCAATGGACAGCCGCTGACGCTCCCCGCCAGACAGCCGGTGTCCACGCTCGCCGACGACTGTATCGTAGCCTTGGGGCAGCGCCTCGATCACATCATGAATGTACGCCTGACGACACGCCTCCTCCAGCTGTTCATGTGTGGCGTCGCGGCTTGCGAACAGCAGATTCTCGCGTACCGTATCATGGAACAGGAACGACTCCTGCGTCACGTAGGCTAGCTGGCGACGTAAGCTATGTACCGTTAGGTCTCGCAGATCGAGACCATCGAGTGTGATCGCGCCGTCCGTCGGGTCGTAGAGCCGCGCCAGCATGCCGAGCAGCGTCGACTTGCCTGCCCCGCTCGGGCCGACGATCGCGACGACCTCACCTGGCGAGGCGGTGAACGTAATGTGCTGCAGCACCTCATCCCCGCCGCTCTCGTAGGCGAACGAGACGTCCTGGAACTCGACTCGTCCTCGCGAATTGGCTAGCTCCACCGCTCCCGAACGATCAGCGATATCAGGCTCGAGGTCCGCATACTCGAACAGCCGCTGGAACACGCCGAGCACCGTGCCGAGCTCGACCCGGAGGTTCAGGAGCGTGCTGACCGGGCCGTACAGCATGCCCAGATAAGCGGCGAAGGCGACGATGCTGCCGATCGTCATCGTTCCCTCGATCACCTTCCAGCCGCCGTACAGGTAGATGAGCGCGGTGCCGAGCGGGCCGAGTACGCCGAGCGTCATGCCGAACCAGCGCCCGACGAGCGTCAGCCGCAGCTCGAGCCGCATCACCTCCTCGTTCTGCTGATGGAACATGCGCTGCTGCACCGGCTCCTGCTGGAAGATGCGCGTCAGGAGCGCACCGGAGACGCCGAATAGGTCCCCAAGTCTCGCGGACATCTCCGCGCGCACCTGCTGCGTCTCGATCCGCAACCGCTTGCGCAGCTCGGACACCTTGCGCACCGGCAGCAGGAATAGGGGCAGGATGACGGTAGCCATGACCGCGAGCTGCCAGTCGAGCGTGAACAGAATTGTCACCGTCGTCACGACGATGACCGATTGTGTGACCGTCGAGACGACGAGCGTCGAGACGATGTTCTGCACCGCTTGTACGTCACCTGTCAGCCGCTGTACGATCTCACCTGACTTCGCATCGGTGAAGAAGCTCATCGACTGCCGCTGCAGGTTCGCGAACAGCGTCTGGCGCAGATCGCGCATGACGCCTTGGGCTACCTTCGTGTTCTCATAGTTTTGCCAGACGCTGAGCAGCCCGCCGACGAGCGGCAGCAGGACTAGCGCTGCTGCCAGCACCAGCAGCTGGCTTATGTTGCGCTCTGGCAGCGCGCCGTCGATAATCTCTCGAATGACGAGCGGGGGCAACAGGCCAAGCACACCGCCAACGAGCGCCAGCAGCAGTATAGCCGCGAGCGGCGCCCGGTAGGCGCGGAACAGCCCGTACACGCGGGAGAGCGGCACATCCTTCAGCTGCGCCCGGCCCCGGCTCTGCATATTGTGGCCCATACCTCCACCGAAGCCTCTCATCGCGTGTCCCCCTCACTGCGCCCCCCGCTATGCGGACGGGCTGACGGCTTACTGTCGCTCTGCGGCGTCAGCGGGAATGCCATTCGGATGGCCGTCGTAATTTCTTTAGCCATCATCATAACTTTATATAACGAGGTGCTCTGCAGGATCGAATACTTCTGCCCTTGGTCCACGTTCACGATCGCTGCGATCGAATACGTGCCTAGTAGCGGCAGCTGCTTGCCAACCGACTTGCCCGGCGCGAGCGGTCGGTTGGACACCTGGTACCAGCCGACCGAGGACGCTTGCCCGAGACAGGCGTCGATGGCGAGCGCGACGCTGCCCGGTGGAATCTCGATCAGCCGCGCATGCATATTGCTCGCGTCGAGCGGATGCTCAAGCGTGCCGATCACCCCTGTGTAGCCTGCCTCCTGCAGCATCGTGCCGACGATTGGACCGAGCGAATCGCCGGTCGAGCGGTCAGTGCCGATGCAGATGAAGACGAGCTCCTCTGCCTTCGCGCCTTGCTTTTGCATAAGCTCCATGAACGAATGCAGCTCGTCTGCCTTTACTTTTTTGCGGAGTAACGGCCCAGCCGCGTTCGAGTCCCCCCATATCATGTATGTCTCTTCCTCTCTCTATCGTGTAGTGACAGGTTCCCTCCATATCGGATTCACTCTCGATATTGAGCATACTGGAGCATAGGTGCGGAAGGCAACCATTTGTTGCGGCGATCCCGGCCATGCTATAATTCGTTCAACGCGAACGAACAGGCAGGTGAACGTATCGTATGAACCTATTCAGCCTATTATCCCTATTGTCTCTTGCCTATTGGCTTTACGTACTGCGCGATACGCTGCAGGCGCGACGGTGGATGTACAAGCTGCCCCGCTCGACGGATCGGACCATGTTCGAGGCTCAGCCTTCGGTCCGTGACCAGACACAGCCGAGGCCATCGGCTTATCGGCCGAGGAAGGAGCCCGCTCCGACTCAGGTGAAAGCCTCCGGCTCGGAATGGCCGCTCGTCTCCATCATCGTTGCCGCCAAGGAGGAGGAGGAGTCCATCTCCGAGACGGTGAAGCATCTGCTCAACCAGACGTATCCGCGCATCGAGATTATTGCGGTGAACGACCGCTCCCAGGACAGCACGGGACGACGACTTGACGAGCTGCGCCGCTGGTCCGAGAGCCGTGACGGCCTGCGCATCCCGATACGCATTATACATATTACGACACTGCCCGGCGGCTGGCTCGGCAAAAACCACGCCCTCTACCAAGGCTACGCCGAAGCGCGAGGCAAATACCTGCTGTTCACCGACGCCGACGTGCTGTTCGCCCCGGATACCGTAGCCGACGCGGTCGCCTACATGCAGCGCGAGCACGCCGATCATGTGACGCTGGCGCCGCGCATCCGTACGCGCAGCTTCTGGCTTGCCGCGTTCGTCGAATATTTCTTCTTCACGTTCAGCTTGTACGTACGGCCGTGGTGCGCCAATGCCGACCTGCAGCACAAGCACGGCATGGGCATCGGCGCCTTCAACCTGATCTCACGGCATGCCTATGAGAAGATCGGGACCCATCGCGCGTTCCCGCTCCATCCCGACGACGACCTGCAGCTTGGCCGCATGGTCAAGCGAGCGAAGCTGAGGCAGCGACTCGCCTCCGCAGTCGAGCATCTTGAGGTCGAATGGTACACGAGCTTGGACGAGGCGATACGCGGACTAGAGAAGAATCTGTTTTCCGGCTTCGGCTACAAGCTCTGGCTCGCGGCGCTCGGCGTGCTCGGTCAGCTGCTTCTCTTCTTCGTCCCACTCGTCGCCTGGCTCTTCGCCCCCGGCTGGAGTGCCGTTGCGTTCGGCGCATCCGCACTGCTGCTCATTACGGTCTATGTCATGCTGATCCGCTCCATAGCTGGCGGTACAAGCCGCGGCGTGCTGGTGCTGCCAGCGACGGTGCTGCTGCTAACGTACGTCGTCATCCGCTCGGTAGTGCTGACGCTTCGCCAAGGCGGCATCTATTGGCGCGGCACCTTCTACTCCTTGAAGGAGCTGCGAGCGATGCGCAGGACGGACGAATAAGCGTAAGCTTCATAAAATCTTAACACGACTCGTCCATATGCTGCGTTACAATAAGACATGGATAGACGGTTCAACCGAACAATATACGATCATTAGATCCAAGAAGGAGAGATTCCCGATGAACTACTCCATGCGAGCCGTTAAGTACGCGCTTGTAAGCGCCCTGCTCACGTTCACTCTCATTGTGCTTCATCAGGCTAAACAGCTTCTGTAACTCGAGCCTCCGATAGATTATAGAATTTCACTGACAAGCGTGCCGGCAGGTGCGCTTGTTTTTTGTACACCGAACAACTGGAATGTATGCCCATTTATTGCGAGGACTTACATAGACAAGTACCCGCTCCGCGTAAGCCACATATACATGTAGCGAAAGCCACTACATCAGCGAAAAGAGGAATCATGAAATGGCAAACAACAAGCGCTCCTATGGCCACTATCCGCAGGGCTACTCCATATTCCAGCCTTGGATGACAGGCACTTATCCATATCCGTCTCCTCAAGGCTGGGGCCACTGGTATGGTCATCATGGACACCAGGGGCATCCATGGCACCATGGACACCATGGGCATCACGGACACCACGGGCACCACGGGCATCACGGGCACCACGGACACCACGGGCATCACGGGCATCACGGGCATCACGGGCATCACGGGCATCACGGGCACCACGGGCACCATGGACACCATGGACACCATGGACAGCAGGGCCGATAACAAGTCAATGAATATGCTTGCCCACATCCGGGACCGGGCTAAGCTTATCAACATGCCGCTCCAGATGGAGCGGCTTTTGTGATGATGGCCTCCTCGAGCAGCATTGACTTAACATCAGCAATGGTCACGCGATCCCGCTCTAAACAGTACAAGATCGCCATTCCATACGATCTATAATAAAAAGAGACCTCCCACAATTGCGCAGAAGATCTCTATAACGAACAGTTATCCATGTGCCATACTGAGCTGATACAGCCTTTACTATTAGTTATTCGTCACAATGTATGTAACGCTGCAAGAATTTCCGCTTCCACCGATTGTTTGAACTGCATAGCTGTCCGAGCTGCTTGAACCCGAGAAGCCATTGCTGCCTACGTACGGATCGTCAAAGTACAAGCAGATTTCACCGTTTGGCAGGCTGTAATAAATTCTGCCTTCCACACCGGTAGCGAAACCATCGGAATCAGCCTGAAAATGTACAGGCTTGCCGTTACCCGGAACATTGGTAGGAGTGGAGGCCCATTCTCCATGTGCAAGAGTCGTCTTGCTCTCTAGCTGCATTTCAATTCCTGTAGCATTGATTACCGAAATGTGTACTTCACGTGCGGACATAGATCATAACCTCCAAAGTATAAAAATATTTACTACACAGTTAATATATTACATGTAAATATTTCCTGTCAATTCATTTTTCGACATTTACAAACATTTAATTTCACAAAACAGCCCCGTCGAGTCATTTCTCGACGGGGCTGTTTTGTGGTAATCGACAATTATCGGACCTGCTTCGGCTGCTGCGTATTCGCTGCAATCGCATCTAGGCTGTGCAGCGCCGCAGTCACCTGCTCCTCTACCTGCGTCAGCTGCTGGTGGAACCGCTCGTCATCCTGGGCCACGAGCTCTCGCTGCGCGTTCGTCAGCGCGTGCTGGGCCGCCTCCATCTCAGCCATAGCTGCGCTAAGCTTGTTCGGGTTTGACTCCAGCTGCGCATGGCGAACCGCCATCTCCGCATCCTTGGCGATCTGAATCGCCTTCTCCGCATTGTCGACGACATGGCGCATCGGCATCTGGTGCTGCTTCACATCGGTCATATCGGCATCTCCTCTTCGGCTGTGATGAATCCTGCAAGCCTTAAGATGCGCGAATGACCGCCTTTATATACCAAATACTTGCGAACGTACCGCTTAACGGGCCCGCTCATAGACGACAAACTCGTAGTCGTACGGGTTGCGCTCGTCCTTCACCCCGGCCGTGCGCGACGTCACCTGCCACTCTTCAGGCGTAACCTCCGGGAAGAACGCATCGGCTTCGAAGCGGCGAGCGATCTCCGTCAGGTACAGCTTGTCCGCGGCAGGCAGCAGCAGCTTGTACACCTCCGCGCCGCCGATGACGAACAGCTCCTCACCGGACCTGTCGCCATTCTGACCGTACAGGCTCACGATGTCGTCCACAGAGCTAACCACCTCACAGCCTTCAGCCGCATACTGCTCATCGCGCGTCAGCACGATGTTGCGCCGTCCCGGCAATGGCTTGCAGCCGATCGACTCGAACGTCTTACGTCCCATCAAGACCGGCGCCCCCATCGTCGTCCTCTTGAAATATTGCAGGTCCGCCGGCAGATGCCACGGCATCTTGTTGTGATGTCCGATTCCTCCACCTTGATCCATCGCCGCTATTAATGAAATCGTCATACTAGTCCCTCTCCTATCGTATGAACTACACGGCCACTGGAGCCTTGATCGCTGGATGCGAATCATAGCCCTCAAGGCTCATATCCTCCAGCGCACAATCGAAGATCGAGCCCATGCTCTCGCTCAGCTTCAGCGTCGGCAGCGCTCTTGGCTCGCGGGCGAGCTGCGTCTCGATCTGCTCCAGATGGTTCAAGTAAATATGCGCGTCGCCAATCGTATGGATGAACTCCCCGACCTCGAGACCGCACTCCTTCGCGACCAGATGCGTCAGCAGCGCGTAGCTCGCGATATTGAACGGAATGCCCAGGAAGATGTCGCCGCTGCGCTGGTACAGCTGGCACGATAGCTTGCCGTCCGCCACATAGAACTGGAACAGCGTATGACACGGCGGCAGCGCCATCGTCGGCACGTCCTCTGGATTCCACGCCGATACGATCAACCGACGCGAGTTCGGATTACGCTTGATCGTCTCTACGACATCGCGCAGCTGGTCGATCGTCTCCCCTGTCGTCGTACGCCAGGCGCGCCACTGGGCGCCGTACACATGGCCGAGCTCACCGAAGCGGGCCGCGAATGCATCGTCCTGCAGCACGAGCTGCTTGAAGCGCTCCATCTGCTGCTCATATACCGCACAGAACGCCGCATCCTTCTGCGACCGCAGGCCGAAGTCGGTCATATCCGGGCCGTCATAGGCATCGCTTTCGACCCAATGCTTGAACGCCCATTCGTTCCAGATGTTGTTATTGTGCTGCAGCAAGTACCGAATATTCGTGTTCCCCTGTATGAACCAGAGCAGCTCGCTGGCCACGAGACGGAACGACACCCGCTTCGTCGTCAACAGCGGGAAGCCCTCTGAGAGGTCAAATCTCATCTGGTAGCCGAACGTCGAGATCGTCCCCGTTCCCGTCCGGTCCTCCTTCTTACTCCCGTACTCACGCACATATCGCAGCAAGTCCAGATATTGCTCTTCATTCCGGCTCATCGCCGAGCTCCCCCTTTTTGCGCAAGCGTCATCATAAGCCCCTATTATACCACGGTAATAAATTGGTTTGAAACATCGGCCTAGAGCGCATATAATGAGAGCGATTCGTAACACGAAGCACGGAGAGGAGCACTTATTCATTATGTATAAAATGATTGCAATCGACATCGACGACACGTTGATCAACGACGAGAAGCAGGTGACCGCAGGAACGAAGCAGGCGCTCGCAGCAGCGATGGAGCAGGGCGTCGTCGTGACGCTGGCTACAGGCCGCATGTACGCTTCGGCACAGGCGATCGCCGCCCAGCTTGGCTTGAACGTGCCCCTCATTACATACCAAGGCTCTCTGGTCAAAAACGCGCTCGACGGCCGCGTCCTGTACGAGCGCAGCGTGCCGAGCGAGGCAGCCAAGGCGATATTCGACTACTGCGAGCGTGAAGGGCTGCATCTGCAGACGTACTTGAACGACGAGCTGTACGTCAAGGAAGCGAACGAGCGTGCGGAGGATTACGCCGCGCTGTCGCGCATTCCGTTCAAGGTGTATCCGAGCTTCTCGGAGCTCGCTGACCAGTCGGCAACGAAGCTGCTCATGATCGACGAGCCGGACAAGCTCGACCGTGTCGCGGTGGAGCTGCGTGAGCTGGTCGGCAGCGCCGTTCACATTACGAAGTCGAAGCCGCACTTCCTTGAGGTCGTCCATGCCGAGGCGACGAAGGGCCATGCGCTGACCCATCTGGCCGATCACTTCGGCTTCAGCGTGGACCAGGTCATCGCGATCGGCGACAGCTGGAACGACCGCGAGATGCTGGAGACCGCAGGTCTTGGCGTGGCGATGGCCAATGCGGTGAGCTCCCTGAAGGAGATCGCCAACTACATTACGCTCAGCAACAACGAGGACGGCGTGAAGCACGTCATCGACAAGTTTATTCTGCAGACCGTCTAAGCGAGAACATCCGACAAGCTCTCTTAATTCGCGGTTCAATTCTCCTTCTTCGCCTCATATAGTTGGGTAGGGATTCGTGGCATCGGCCTGAACCGGACCGGTGACCCACCTATATGAAGAAGAGGTGAAGCATAATGTTCAACTACCCTTACGCAACGAATGCATGGGCACGTGGCTTGTTCGGAGGCTTGCAGGGCGGTATTCCGGGAACGGGCACGACGGGCGTATTCCCCGGTCCTGGCCCATTGCCAGGTCCTGGCACGCCGCCGGGTGGCTTCCCTGGTCCGGGAGGCTACTTCCCACCTGCACCGTTCCCCGGCCAGCCAGGTCAGCCTGGACAGCCAGGCGGGTTCCCGCCGCCACCGGGAGGCGTACCGCAAGGTCAGCAGCCTGGAGCGCCGCAATCTCCTCCGCCGCAATTCATCCCGCAGAAATCTGCTCAGCTGTATGCGGTAGATCCGGGCGGTATTCGCCGTTGCCTGTATCGCTATGTGTATATTTGGCAAGATAACGGCGAGCAATATTGGGCGTACGTCACTTATGTCGGACGCAGATCGCTCTCAGGCTATCGCTGGTATGGCTTCGGTCCGCTCGGTTATTGGATATACTTCGGCTTGGATTTAAGACGTGTCGAGCAGTTTTTCTGCTACTAAGCGCTAGATTCTATAAGTCATCACAGCTCCATCTATGAAGAAGAAGCATCCCCGCTACTTCGCGCACGTTATTGGCGCGGCTGAGCGGGGATGCTTCTTGTCTTCTTGTCTTCTTGTCCGTTACATACTCCTATACTCCTGCAACCTGCACAACCACTAAGCGGCTTGGGATTGAGCCTTCGCCTCACGCCCGTAGCTGCGGTAATACAGCAGAGCGCCGATGATGACCGCTGCAGCCGATGCGAGCATCAGGTTGCTGTAGTTCCACGAGGCAGCCTCCAGCACGAATGGGTTCGCCTTGAATTGCAGCAGCTGCTCCGATAGTACCCGCCCGACGAGCGCCATCCCGACGGCTCCAGAGATGAAGCTGACCAGATTGAACAAGCCCATGCCGATGCCCGTCTCCTCCATCGTCAGCGTACGCGAGACGCTATTCGCAACGGCCGTCTGAATGAACGACAGCCCGATGTACATCAGCACGAGAGCGGCAGACAGCAGCCAAGCGCTGAACTCAAGCAGGGTAGAGAGGAGCAGGAAGCTGCTTACGAGCATCAGCGCGCCTGCCATTACGACGAACGTATTGCCCCTCTTGTCAGCCAGCCCCCCGCCGATCGGCCCGACGACAACGGCGCTGATCGCACCTGGGAACAGCACCCAGCCGACTTGACTCGCATTCATGCCCTTCAACTCGTCGAGCATGAATGGAATGGCGTACATGAGCCCCATTACTGTACAGAAGATGATGAACGCCACGATCAGACCGCTGCGGAACAGTCGGTTGCGGAGCAGCGACGGCTCGATGAACGGCGCGCGTACGCGGTGAATGTGAACGGCGAACCAGCCGATCAGCACAGCACCCATCGCGAGCCAATACCAGTGCGACTCCGTCGTGTAGAGGATGAGCGCAGCGACACCTGAGGCGATCAGCACCGCTCCCGGTATATCGATGGACCCCGGCTTCGTCCCCTCATCGGGCAGCACGCGGCTGAAGAATGGCAGCGAGATCAGGGTGAACAGCGGAATGATGAACAGATACGACCAATGCAGCGACGACGACACGAAGCCGCCGATGACCGGACCGATGCCGACCGCGAAGGCGACTGTCGAGTTCAGGATGCCGAACACCTTGCCCCGATCCTCCATGGAGAAATATCTCGCCACGACGACCATGATGAGCGCCGGAATCGCCGAGGCTCCCGCCCCCTGCAGTGCGCGGAACACGATGACGAGCGCATACGAGAACTGACAGACGAACCCGAGCACCGAAGCGATGTTGTAGATAACAATACCGATCACGATCAGCTTCTTCAGACTGAACAGATCGGACAGCTTCCCGTAGATGACCGAGCCAATCGCGAAGAAAATAATGAATGCCGTCGACACCCAGCTCGCCGCTGATGGCGTCAAGCTATACTGCTCCGCAATGCTCGGCATCGATACGTTGAACACCGTCTCATTCAACACACCGAAAAAAATAATAAAAATGATCCAAGGCGCCGTCTTCTTGACGTCCAAGGCGGGGTAGCTTGCAGCCGCCCCTTGAGCTGATGAATCCAGCATCGTGTGAATCTCTCCCTTCTCTTCCCTCCCCAATCGTACCACGTCCGTTAACGGCTGATGAGGGTAAACAATCGTTTCAGTTGTTTTTTCCATGACCGCAGCCCATAGCCGTCCTCCTGACAATACGTAATATAACAGCTATCCATGACAGCTTATGTCATAGATTGATCAGAATTATCGCTTCGCCTCACCCAGCATCGGCTCATACATCATGATGGCATGATTTTCCGTAACATATTCATCGTCAATAAGCTCACCCTCCAGACTGTACAGCTTGCGGTAGATCGTGTTATGTCTGACGTACCCGCCCCAATGCTCGTAAGTGATCCAATGGTCCTTCTCGTACACCTCATACGTGCACGCCCGCTGCGCATCCGACCGCCATTCTCCGACCAGATGCGTATCGGTCACATACACGATCAGCTGATACGATTGGGACGTCTCGTTCGTAATCTGAAGGTCCAAGTAATTGTATGCACAGGTAGCCCCACTTCCGAACGGCTGGCTGCGCTTCGAGTCCGGGAACACGTCGTAGCTATGCCGGTATCGTTCCGTCACCGTCAGCGGCGAATGGAGCGTCATCCAGTAGATTAGATTCGACAGCTGGCATAAGCCGCCCCCTACTCCCACCTTCAGCTTTCCGTAGAATAGCACCATTCCCTCGACATACCCTTTGCGCCTCGTCGTATGACCGATCAGACGCCAGTACGAGAACGTCTCGCCCGGCTTCACCAGCACCCCGCTCAGCCTCCCTGCTGCGAGCTTCAGATTCGTTACCTTATTACGCTGCAGTTGCATATCGACGTCCTTGAGCTCGCGGTACAGCGGTGTCTGATGCTTAAAGTTGACGTATGGAAGCTTATCGGCCTTCTCCGACGCATAAGCTCTCCCGTCTATATACCACGCCACGTATCGCTTGAGTCTGTAGTAAGCTTTGCCCGCACGTATACGCCATACGCTTCGTTTAATCGGCTTCAACGATGCCATCTCCGTACCCCTCCACTTGGTAGTGACTTCCTCCTCTTCCAACGTCTCCAGCGGCTATTTTGTTTCGATCTGCATATAAAAAACGCCCCGTCCCATCGGACGAAGCGCCGCTCGATCAATCACAAATCTAAAGCTTCACAATCTGACCCGTCGCCTGAGACTCGAACGCACCGAGGATCACCTTCAGCGAGCGCAAGCCCTCCTCGCCGGAGATGCGCGGAGGCGTACCGCTGCGAATGCCCTCCACGAACTCGTCGATGATGCCGCTCGACGTCTGCTTCTGGTTCGTTGCAATCTCACCGACCTTATGGCGCTCCACGGAGCCGTCGCGAAGCTCCACGATCACTTGATCCTGCGGGTCAGTGCCGATCTTCATCACACCCTGCTCGCACCACAGCACCGTGCTGTTGTCCTCGCCCTTGTAGTACGTCCAGCTGGCGACCAGCGTACCGATCGCGCCGCTCTGCATACGTAGAATGCACGTCGCGTTGTCGTCGACATCGGTGCCTTCCTTATGACGCGTGTCGATGAACGCCGCTACACTCTCCACCTCATCACTCAGCAGCCAGCGGATCAGGTCGGACTTATGTACGCCCAGATCGCCCATCGCTCCCATAATCGCCTCGGGCTTACGGAAGAACCAGCTCTCCTTGCCGTCTGCGCTCCAGCCCTCTGGTCCCGGGTGACCGAACGACGTGCGGAACGTGAGGACCTTGCCCAGCTTGCCGCTGTCGAGCACCTGCTTCGCCTTTACGTGCGGAGGCATCAGACGCTGGTTGTGTCCTACCATGAGGTGTACGCCGCTCGCCTTCGCTGCCTCGATCATCGCCAGCGCCTCATCCTCAGAAGCGGCCATCGGCTTCTCGACGAGCACATGTGCGCCTGCCTGCGCCGCGGCGATCGACACCTCGGCATGCAGTGCATTCGGCAAGCAGACACTTACCGCATCCGGCTTCGCCTCGGTCAGCATTTCACGGTAGTCCGTATATGCCTTGCCGCCATGCTGGTCGGCGAACTGCTGTGCGCGTGCTTCATTGACATCGACGAAGGCGACGAGCTCCACATCCTCGCGGCCTGCGTACTCTGGAATATGACGATGCTTCGAGATTGAACCACAGCCGATTACGGCTACTCTCAACTTATTCATGAACAATATCGCTCCCTTAGCTTCTTAGTCTGGTATGGAATAATTACGGAACAGATACAGAATGACAATAGACTACACCTGCTGCAAATAGTGCTCTCTCAGCCAGTTCAAGCTGTTCTCCACGCTGACGAGAGGCGGGTTCTGGCAGCGGTCCTGCTCGACGATCAGCCATTGTACCCCACTGTCCGAGGCAGCTGCAAGCACCTCCGCGAGAGGGACGATCCCTTGACCGAGCTCCAGCGTCTGCACACCGTCGCCATCATAGTTGAAATCCTTCATATGAACGAGCGGCAGCCGGCCGGCATACTTGTGAATATATGCAATAGGGTCCTGTCCGCCGCGCTTCACCCAGCATACGTCCATCTCGACTTGCAGCGTCTCGGGCGACGACGACTCGAAGATCGCATCGAAGATGAGCGAATCGCCGACCTTGCCCTCGAATTCGAACTCATGATTATGATACGCGAACAGAAGACCATGCTTGCTGATCTGCTCCCCGTACGACCTCAGCTCAGCAATGACCGCCTTCCAGCCTTCCTCATCTGCATCCGGCGAGGAATAGGGACAGATAATCGTCTTGCCGCCGATCGTCTTCATGTACGCGATCTCGCCCTCCAGATTGCTGCGCAGCCGCTCCAGGCTTACGTGGCTTCCTGCGACTTGAAGACCCAGCTCCTGTAGGAGCGCTTTCATTTCGTCTGCAGCAATATCCCCATAGCCGGCGAATTCAACACCCTCATAGCCAAGCTCCGCTACCTTCCGCAGCGTTCCCCGGAAGTCAGCAGCCAGTTCATCACGCAGCGTGTACAGCTGGACGCCGATACCCATTCTTCTCATTGCGGTCACTCTCCCTCTGAATTCATCATGCCCTTGTTACGTATTACTATATCCGCTATCGCCCTCGCTGCATATAAACGATATAATGAAAACATCAACTATTTTGCTATTATTTCATCGATACGAAGGAGACCGTACGATCATGAATGCAAATCTGCTGGCGTGCGGCTACGCCTACCACCGAGAACGTTATTACGGCATGGACAAGCATGGTGCCCCTAACTACTTGTTCCGTCTGCAGACAGAGGGACGCGCCAAAGCGTACATTAGTCATCAATGGGTTCCGATCGAGGCCGGCGATCTTATCCTTGTCCAGCCTGGAGATTCTTATGCGCTGCTGATCGAAGAGGAGACCGACACCAACGGCGTTACGATACCAATCGTAAGCGGGGATTACTATTTATTCTGCAACGGGTCCTGGATCAGCGAGTGGTGGCAGCGCAGTCATAAGCCCGGTGTCACGCGGATCGATCCGGACGACAAGCTGATTTCATTATGGCAGCAGCTTATTATCGAGAAGCGCAGACTCGGCAAGACCGATGGCAGCGAGCTTACAGACTATTTACTCCGCGCCATGTGCCTGTACTTGGAACGAGCGGTGACGGAGACGACGCCATCGCATGGCCGTTCCTTCTCCGCGATGCGGATGAAGCGATATATCGAGGAGCGGGCGACGCAATCGTTCAAGGTAGAGGACGTTGCCTCTCACGTAGGCTTAAGCGTCTCGCGAGCGGTCCATCTATACAAGGAATGCTTCGGCCAAACGATGCTGGAGTACGCCCTGCATCTTCGACTGTCGGCTGCCATTGAACGTATGCTATATACCTCCATGTCGCTGGAGCAGATCGCGCTGACCTGCGGCTTCGGCGGATATTCATACTTTCATCGGGTGTTCAAGGAGCATCACGGCATCGCGCCAGGACAATACCGCACAGAACAAAAAAAGTCCCTCTAATAGAGGGACAGTGCTAATGTATCTTTCTCGTTCAATGAATGCAAGATGGCTTCGCACCCGATGACCTCGATGCTGATTAACGTTTGTAAGCACTTCTGCAGAGCAGCTCTGCCGGTTTCTACCTTCTTGTCAAGCGCGGTCTTCAGAAGCTTCAGCGTCTTCTTATTCAAGCTGTCGGCGAAAACCGGGACTTGTCTATCTTGAAACGTGACGAATACTTTCATCCCCTACACCGTCCTATCCGAAAAATAGTCTAGTTTCTTCATCCACTAATAGTATAAATTACGATGATTAATAGAAGCTTAAAAATATATTACAAAATTAAAACAATTTAAGCAAATTGATTATTGAATGTCCCGATATGAGAACGCATTGCTGCGCTTGTCCCATCGAATTAGGATCACATGATACATGTACTCAAGGGCGCCGATGACAAGAGACGTAATGACGATTCCCCAAGCGGACATGGACCAGCCTACGTACCGGGATACAAGCAGCAAGTACAATGCGGTTAGACCAGCATCTGTAACGGTAGCCACCACGTTGCCCGACCTGCGCAGCACCCATTGATCGACCGCCGCGTACCCCAATACACTTAAGCCGACGCTCGTGCCGACCATCTGCCAAAAGGTCGCGTCCGAGAACAAATACAAGAGCGGAATAAGCAGAGCCGCGTTCAGCAGCAGCTTGAGTGATATGCGTTGAAACATAATCCGATCTCCTCCTTCATATGCGCAATGCGTCACGGGCCTAAGCCTCTTATATGCTAGAATGCCCAGACGCCTTCGGCTTATGCTTCCCGCTCGACGACCCGGCCTTCTTCGGACGTAAAAATAAATACAACAGCACCGGCATGAGCCCGGTAAACAGAACCGTTATCAGCGGCCAGCGCTTCATCATGCCCATCAGCTGCAAGTAGCTCTCATAGAACCAGATCGAACCGACGACTGCGGCCAGGGCAACGGGAGCGGCAGTTAGTGCCTCGTCCATCTGCGGTACGACCCGAACGACGGCGCGGCAGATCAGATATAAGATGATGCTCGTGCGCACGATCGCCGCTGGCAGCCATATACCGACAATAGCAAGGTCGAACCGGTCCAGGAAGTCCGTAATCCGAATCTCCCGTATGAGATGATAGTTCGGATAGACGGTCTGGCTCGTTAAGTCCGGATTCATCACCGTCATGCATAGCACAATGAGCAACTGAAGCAGACCGATGCCCAGCAGCAGGCCGAGCAGCCCTGCTCTGCGAGGGTACGGCTGCGCTGTAATGAGGAACGGCAGCAGGCACAGCTCGCCGATGTAGCCGTAAGCATAGAAGCTGGCAGTCGCAATTTCGTATATGCCCGTCTCCAAGAAAGGACGCGTATTGTTAATCTCAATCTCCTTAGCCAGAGCGAATGGGAGCATGCAGATGACGATGATAAGGAATGTCTGGTAGATCTCCGTCATCCGGCCCACCGCCGTGAGCGAGCCTCGGCTGATGAACACCAGACTTGCTCCTACTGCAAGCGCCAGTAAGATGCCAGGCGTCGTGGGCAGCAAGGAATAGCTGACGAAGTCTACGATAGACCTCATATCTCTTGTTAATATAAGAAAAAAGTAGCCGCCATAAGCGATAATGACCAGCTTGCCCAGCTTACCGAAGCGAGTCGTCATCGCTTGAAACAGATCACGCCCCGGATACCGGGCCATCGTCCTCGCCAGCAGCAGCCAGCATAGCCCGACAACCAATAACGGCAGCACGTAGCCGAATATCGCGCTTTGACTTGCCGCCTTGGTCATCAGCATCGGGGCGCTGATTAAAGTGGTGTTGAGGACAAGACTAGAGCCGATTAGAACAATTTGTCTATTCGATAGCTGCTGCTCCATCATTCCGCTCCTTGATAAGAGGATATCCATCGTCTCAAAAACCGATCGAGCTCGGTCAGCGGATGGATCGGATTCTCAGTACCTTGATCGATGACCCACATGGCAGCACATGCGACATATAGCATAACGGCAAACCACAGGTTCAACCGATGCTTCTTCCGATATGCTTTCCACTGAGCGAGCCAGATGAACACAATGAATACGACCGCTTGAGTGATGACGATCAGCATTATTCAATAACCGCCTCCTCAATCAATCCGAACGGCTTCGTCACGGCGCCAGGATGATTAATCTGTATGTTCGTTCTCACATCGAACTTGAGCCGGGGATAATACAATTCATTCCATTCCCGCTCCATCTCTCTCCATTCCTGCTTGTAGCTGCGATGTATATATTCACCTAGGCCGAGCGGATCGGATTTATATTTCATCTGAAGCTCACGTAGAACGCGCTCAACGTCAGACTTGATCTGTGTGGAGATGGCGCTGTTCAGCTGCAACAAATTTTCATCCGGCAATGGATCGTACAAGGATGCGTTCTCCATCATCGTTCCTTTGGCGCTGATCCTAATATCAAACTGAAACCGTTGGTCGTTCGTGCGGACCGGACTTACCTCAGTCGTCAATTCAGTCAGCATTACGGTAACTTGTCCTTTGCCCCGGGGGACGTCGAAGGAGATCAGCGGATTTTTGGCGTTATTACTGAGCATGAGCACATACATCGCATCCTTGCCCTCCAAGGTTCCGGTGAGCCGCCCTTCCTTGAACAAGGCGAGCCCCATCCACTTCACCTTCGACTTCGCCGTTCCATATGAGCCGGGAGATGTCTTGTCCAGCTTGATTAGAGGCAGCATCTCATCCATGCCTTTCGCCAGATGCGCCTGTACGTACGAGCGAAGCGTAATCGGACGCACCGTAAAGTTCTGTGCCAGCTCACGAATCATCTCCGCCGGCAGCTGCTCGATCGACGCCTCGGCATTCAGCACGCTGCGCGCCTCTCCCATGGATACGACCGGTATAGCGGAGAGCCGATTTTGCGGTGTTCGGATGAAAACATCTATCACAGGCGTAAGACCGTCTCTGGCAAGCTCTGCACTGAACACGACTGTACGCCGATGGGCAAAATATAGCTGACGGGACATCGCCTGCTGCTGCTTCTTATTCGCATCTCGTATGGTACCGCCAGTGTACGAGTCGATGAAGAACGACTTGTCGCCCGACGTACCGCCCCCGCCGCCCTTGGAGCCTGCGCCGCCGAGCTGGCTCGGCAGCGGAATTTGCACCGTGACGCGGTATTCATCCCCCGTCTTATCGAAGCCCGTTGCTGCGACGAATGCGACGTCGTTGACCTCCTTACGATCCCAGCAGCCGCTCAGCAGCAGCAGCACCAGCACAGCGGCCAAGGAGCGTGCTCCTGTCCAACGTCTCATGGCGCATCGTCCTTTTTGTTCATAATGATCGACTTCAGCTTGCTGGGCATGCGCTGTACATTGCCGACAGTCGGCTCCGGACGACGCGTCATCTTCCACCAAGGCGCCCTGACGAATATATCCTTGATCTCGTTCTTCCGGTACGGAGCGAAGCCCGACATATAAGGGGTGCCGAACGACTGCAGCAGGCACAGATGCGTCGTAATCCACAGCACACCAATGACGATGCCGAACAGACCGAATACACCGGCGAGAATCATAAGCGGAAAGCGGAGCATTCGAATCGCAATCGCCATGTTGAAGCGCGGCACGGTGAACGAGGCTATACCGGTTAGCGATACGACGATGACCATCGGCGCGGAGACGATTCCAGCCTCAACCGCTGCTTGACCGATTACGAGCGCCCCGAGAATACTGACCGCCTGACCGACCGTCTTCGGCAGCCTTATCCCGGCCTCGCGTAGCGCCTCGAACGCCACCTCCATGATGAGCGCCTCTACAAGCGCCGGGAACGGAATGACCTCACGCGCTGCTGCGATGCTCAGGATGAGCGTGGTAGGCAGCATGTCTTGATGGAACGTCGTCGTCGCAATATACAAGCTTGGCATCAGAAGCGCTACCGCGATGAACAGCAGGCGAAGCCAGCGCACGAGCGTAGAGATCATATATCGCTCATAGTAATCCTCAGACGCCTGCAGCATCTGCCAGAACGTCGTCGGACCCTTTATCACAATCGGTGTACCGTCGATCATAATTGCGAACTTCCCTTCTAGAAGCTGACTGACGACGGAATCCGGCTTCTCTGCATAGAGCAGCTGCGGGAACGGTGAATACGAGTTATCCTCGATCAGCTCCTCGATATACCCACTCTCCAGAATCGCATCGATGCGGATCGCCTCCAGCCTGCGCTTCACCTCCTGAATCACCTTCGGGTCAGCGAGCCCCTCCATATAGAGCAGAACGACCTTCGTTCTTGACTGCTCACCTATTTCGAATGGAATGGTCTTCATGCTCGCATTGCGAAGCCTCTTGCGCACCATCCCGAGGTTCGTCTGCAGGCTCTCGGTGAACGCCTCCCTCGGACCGCGGATGACGACCTCAACTGACGACTCCGTAATTGAGCGACCAGGCGTGCCGTCGATATCGAGTCGCAATGCCCCGGCCTGTCCCTCTATGAATAATACGGCACTGCCTGCCAATATATCGTGAACGGCACGCTCATATCGCTCTAGCTGAACGAAGCTGGATACGCTCAGCACCTGCTTGCCCAACTCGCTCAAGTCTGTAAGACGATCCAGCGTGTCTCGCTTCAGCTCCTGCAGTGGACGAATGACATGCTCCTGCAAGTCCTCTGACATCAGCATGCCGTCTATGTATAGGAAAAAAGCTCTCACATTCGCATCCGATATGTAAATCTCACGGAGAATGAGATCCGAGCATTGATCGAACTGCTGCAGCATCAGCTGCTTCGACTCTTCGTAACGATCACCGATCTTACTTTCCAGTGAAACCGTCGGCCCAGGTTTATCGTTCACGTTGATCGCCTCACACATCGTTATGGCTATATACAGCTATTTTTTGCATCTACGACCGTATTCATGCAGTCATTCTGAGGAATAGTTGCAAAAAAATCGCCCGGACACTCACTACGAGTTGCGACTACAGTAGTCAGCCCGTATACTTGGCTTAGCCTATAATAAGGGGAGGCGAGCACGCGGCATGGCTGAGAAAAAATATACAATACCCCGCTGGATATCGCTGCTGTATCGCTACGGTCAAATGTATATGGGTGATCGACTGGAAAAGTATGGAATAGGCAGAGGGCAGTTTATGTTCCTGAATGCGCTATACTGGAGAGACGGGTTAAGTCAAGAGGAGCTGTCCGAGCATCTGTGTATTGACAAGGGAACGACAGCCAGAGCACTCAAGAAGCTGGAGGAGCAAGGCTACATCTATCGGGAGGTGCGCGCCGAAGACAGACGGTATTACAGCGTCTATCTTACCCCGCGCGCTATGGAAATCAAGGATGAGGTGCGCGCCGTCATCGTGTCTTGGCGCAGTGTGCTGACCGATGGCTTATCGGAGGAAGAGCTGGAGATTGCGCTGGAGCTGCTAGACCGAATGGGAGCTAATGCGGAGCGCCAGATGAAGCTGCAATGGCAACAGGAGGAGACCGATGCACTGCCAAGCGATGAAGCCACAAAAGAAGCATAGCTAAGCAACGCCGCAGCTTATCCTGCGGCGTTGCTTCGATTATGCGGCTTGTTCTTGTGGTCCAGAAAGCGGACGAATTGCTCCGCCGCTACAGGACGGCTGACGACATAGCCCTGCACCTCATCACAGCCGAGCAGCTCCAGCATATCCCACTGTCCACGCTGCTCCACACCTTCAGCGACGACCTTCTTACCGAGGCTATGGGACATGGCGATCATCGCTTTAATAATGGCCCGGTCGTTCTCATTGCTCTCCATCTCCATCACGAACGAGCGGTCGATCTTGATCGAATGCACCGGAAGCTGCTTGAGCAATACGAGCGACGAGTAGCCAGTGCCGAAATCATCGATCGACAGCTTGACGCCGAGTGCCATGATCTCTTGACAGAGCACGTTGCTCTGCTCCTGCTCCAGCATCGCAGTGCGCTCCGTAATCTCAAGGCATAGCAGCGACGGGTCGATGCCGGTGCGATGAAGCGTCTCTGCGAGAACCTGAGGGAATTTAGGGTCCTGGAATTGCTTGGCCGACAAGTTAATAGACAGACAAATCGGCTCATAGCCAGCCTCCAGCCAATCGCGCAGCTGCTCACAGGCCGTCTCCAGCACCCAGTAGCCGATATCGACGATGGTGCCCGATTCCTCCGCGAGTGGTATGAACAATCCAGGTGAGATGAGCCCCCTCTCTGGATGATTCCACCGGATAAGCGCCTCTGCGCCGATCATTTTCCCCGAACGAATATGCACCTGTGGCTGGTAATGAAGCGCGAACTCTCCTTGCTTCAGCCCCTTACGAATCCAACCATCCATCCGGAAGCGCTCCCGCTCCTCATGATGAATCGAAGGGTCGAAGATGACCGCGCGATTACGACCCGATTTCTTAGCGTGGTACATGGCCAGATCCGCATGCTGCTGCAGCTGCTCCGCCGTCTGCCCATGCTCCGGGAAGCTGCTGACGCCGATGCTCACCGAGATGTAGTGCGACTTACCCTCATACACAATCGGCTGCTGGAAGCGCTGGTACAGCTCCTGACAATAAGCCTGAATTCGATCCAAACCGGACAGTCCCGGCACGAGTATCGCGAACTCGTCTCCAGACAGCCGCGCAACGGTCATATTCGGAAGCGCAGCACCTCGCAGCAGAGCTGCCACATGCTCCAGCAGTCGATCACCGACGTGATGTCCTTGCGTGTCGTTAACTTTCTTAAAGCCGTCCAAGTCAAGCACCATCATCGAGAAGGGCGCATCGAACTTCATGCCGTGGAGCAGGTGCTCCTCAAGCTTTCTCTGCATCATATACCGGTTCGGCAGCTCGGTCAGCTTATCGAAGTAGGCCATGTGCCTGATCTGCTCCTCGGCTTCCTTCATACCTGTTATGTCGAGCAGAACCACACATTGGAATCGTTCTCCTGCTGTATGTATAGCCTCGCTGTCCGCTCTCACGTACTTGAGGCTTCCATTACCGAGGTTAACCTTATACTCGCCCTTGAACATCGGTTCATGAGACCCCTTACGGCGATCGTCAGCTTCAACTGGTTCTGCCACAAGCTCCATATAACTCGACAAACGGGTTAGATTCGACTTGTCCTTCGGCTTAGACAGCTTCAGCATAGCCTGTGCCTCTGAATTGAGCTCACGGATATATCCGTCTCGATCCAGCAGCAGAATGGCCATAGGCGAGAGCTCGTACAGCACCTGATACTTCCGTTCAATAGAGGGCAGCAGATCGTACTTGATCATCGCATACCGCATGAACAGCGCATAGATCATGACACCGAACAGGCTGAAGTCGACGACCCGCATCATCTCCGGGACGAGCTGTAGGCCGCGAAGCATCGTAAGCACTACGACCCACATTCCTCCGAAGCCCAGTCCGATTAGCACCGTCTTCAGCTGCTTACGGCGAAGCTTGATAGCGGTGTGGTCGGCAGAGCGTAGACAAGAGATTATAAATATGGAGGACAGAACGATCGTATAGACGGCCGCTCCTAACGTCATACCGAGCAGCATCGGTTGTGCCGTCTGGTAGCTCCACATGCCGATGCTGTCGATCTGAATCAGCTGCTCCGGCTTCCAATATAACGTGACCATTACAGCAAGAAGCGGCATCAGAGACAACGCTTGAATTAGCCTGTGCCCCCATATGCGCTTCATCTCCGTTAGCTCCGCGAAGAACAGAATCACACAGCACATGATGAGATAAGCAGGTATAAAAACGGAAATATAAACAAAAGCTTCGGCGAAGGGCAGCTGAACGATACTCGTCAACATATTTCCCAGCAGGAGCACGATCGTTAAGAAGAAAAAAACGGCTGCAATTCGATTCAATAAGCCCTTGCGGTCACGCTGAAGCGTCTCCATCGCGATAAAAAACAATACGGAGATCGGGATGAGGTGAGCAGCTAGAAGGATAATAAATGATATCATGGAGCATACCTCCGGTTTGAAGCATATAGTCATCATCGTCTGTCTGTAACGGAGGGCTAACTTAAGCGTTCGTTGTCGTCTCTACGAGACGGCAGCTGGCTGGCAAGCGTGTTCGCGTAGCCCCTGTAGTTTTGCGTCCCTTGCTTTCGCAAGGTTTGCCAATCCCAATATACAACATGAGCTAATTCTGTTATAACATAATATTCCGAATAATGAAAGCGTTTCACTTAAATTCTTGACCGCTCCATCCATGACGCGAAGCCTCATCCAAAAGCACAAAAAGGCTGCTCGATCCGTCTCCCGCACGTAGGTGCAAGTCTTGGATCGAGCAGCCATATGACCATCTATGAAGTAAACCTGATGTCCAGCTGAAGCAGCTCTGAGCGGCTGCCGATGCGCATAGGCGGGCCCCAGAAGCCGAAGCCTGACGAGACGAGCGCGTGCATGGAGCCTTTGCGCACATAACCCCAGTCCAGCTCGAACAATCGCCGTGTAATGAGATGGTTCGGCATCATCTGGCCGCGGTGCGTATGACCTGACAGCATGATGTCCGCTCCGGCCTCGGCAGCCTTATCCAGCTTGTAGGGCTGGTGATCGAGCAGCACGATCGGCTTCGTCCGATCGATGCCGTCCAGCAGCTCACTCACCGTAAGCCGGGCAGACTTGGCGAAGCGCTCGACCGCGTAATCCTTGCGTCCAGCGATGACAAGTCCCCCTTCGAGCTCGACCGTACGGTCGAGCAGCACCTCGATGCCGATCGCCTTCATCCGTTCCACATACTCATTCACGTGACCACCGATATACTCGTGGTTGCCGAGCACGGCATAGACGCCCAGCGGCGCTCGCAGCTGCTGCATCACGCCCTCCATCCGCTCCTGCACGAACGGCTCGATGCTGTCGTCCAGCACGTCACCCGGCAGCAAGATCAGGTCTGGCTTCATCGCCTCCACCTGCCTCACCAGCCTCCGCAGATGACGCGTGCCGACCATCGTGCCAAGATGCAGATCCGAGGCGACCGCTACGCGCAGCTCCTGTCGCCCTGCAAGCCGCTTCGCGATGGTCAGCTCGTAGCGGCGAACGACCGGGCTCCACGCATTGCGCAGCCCGATGACAGCCAGTACAGCGAGCACGACCACGAGCACCGTACCGACAGAGACGATAGCCCCTGTCTTGGTCATACCTCCGACCATTAGCCCCCATACAGCTAGATGTCCGAGCGGAACGAGCAGAATCGCATAATACAGAAGCCCCATGCCGATCGAGCCAACCTGCCTCAGCAGCTTGAACATGCGGTATGGCAGCACTCTGCGCAGCAGCATGGCCAGCATGTAGCCGAAGGCCAGCAGCACATAGACCGTCACGTATACGACAAGTGGGACTTCAGGCAATATGGCTTGCCAGTACGCCGAGCCGGCCCACCCGATGTATACGAGCAGCGCCACCAGCAAGGCTACGATCGCAAGGAACAGGAACAGCTGCTTTCTCATGGCAAGGTTGATCTCCTTCAATTAACTATTGTGTGCAAGCCTCGATCCATCTACCGCAACGGCTACTATTGTCCCACAATGAACAGCTCTGCACAACGCGGTACACACTGGTCAGAGCTTCCTCGTCACCGTCATAAGCTCAGTCGTACTCCTTGTGCACCCATTCGTCCTCAGGCAAGCCGAGGTCCTCCCCCGAGAAGCGCTCCTCGCGGAACGGGTCTGCCTCCAGATGAAACCCGTTGCGCTCCCAGAAGCCCGGCCGATTGTCATGCATCAGCTCGAAGCCGCGAATCCACTTGGCACTCTTCCACAGGTACAGGTGCGGCACCAGCAGCCGCAGCGGCCAGCCATGCTTCGGCGTGAGAGGCTTGCCGTCATACGAATGCGCCAGCAGAACATCGTCGCCCATCAGATCAGCGAGCGGCACATTCGTCTCGTAATCGTGATCCGCATGAACCATCACGTAAACAGCGCCAGACTTCGCCTGTATGCCCGCCAGCTCCAGCACATCGCGGAAGCGTACCCCTTCCCAGTGCGTATCCGCCTTCGACCACCGCGTGACGCAATGAATGTCGCACTTCACCTGTACTTGTGGCAAGGCGAGCAGCTCACGGTAAGTGAGCGTCCGCTCCTCCTCGACCTCACCGAAGAAGCGCAGCGTCCACTGCTCCATATCGTACTCCGGTACTTGACCTTCATGAAGGATAGGGAATCGATCCGTCCATACTTGACCTGGCGGCAAGCGGTGCTCGAAGCCCGGCAGCTCCACGCCCATCGACTGCGTCTGTTGTGCAGACTGCTGCTTCAGCTTCTCCGCTTTATCATGTCTCTTCATTGCAGCTTCCCTCCCTCGGCATACAGATGAATATGTGTAATATACTCGCTGACCATCGTATGGATCGCTCGTGCCGCCTCATCAGACGGACCGAGTGCAGACAGCTGCTGACGGATCGCCTCGATCCAGCGTGCGCATGACTCCGCTCCGGCCGCGTGCACCCGGCTGAAGTCATCCAGATAAGCCGGAATGAAGCTGCAGTCGATCGAATTCATCGAGTACGTATACGTTGCTGGGTTGTGGCCTGCGGCCTCCCATTCCTTCAGCCCATCATACAGCTGACTTAGTGTAATGAGACCGAGCCTGTACGTGCGCCTCGCATATTCATATGCATCGTGCTCGATGAGTCCTTTCTCATACCGCTTCTTGTTCGTCTCGTCGAGCAGGTACAGTGCGCCTCCCCATTCCAAGGCGAACTTGAGCCAGAATTCGGCGTCCGCCTTCTCAAGGGTCAGACGGATCCGTTCCTCGAATACGAGATCGGGATTCGCCGCCAGCAGCCGTCTTGCTTCCTCCGCCTCGCGTCGCTGCTGTTCCGATTGAACGTTCATGCTCGTGTCATCTCCTTGTTAGATCATGGTGCTCCAGGTTGAAAAAAGAAGACGTCGCCGTCTCCCGCAACGTCTTCTCTTGAACGGCTGCCAGCCTTCACGCTACGCTTAGTCGTCGGCGGCTCTCTTGAGCTTCCACCGGGCTTCACGCTTCGCGTATGTCATCTGCTGCGGCCCTCTCGACTTCTACCGAGCGTCACTCTGCCGATTCCAGCGGTGGCAGCAGCTTCATAATCTGCTTCAGCGCGTCGTCCAGATCGGTCGCCTGAATCGGGATGCGCTCCTTCTCATACTTATCGGTCGCGTGCTGGTAGCGCGGATCGTAATAATACAGGAGCAGCAGCTCGACCCCTTCGTCGAACCGATCGTGCTGCAGCGCCTCGCGAATTTGTGCGGCGATCGGCGTATGAATGCGATCGGCGATAAGCTCGAAGGCCGCAATGCATGCAGCCTTGTGCTCCTCTGGCTTGTAGTCGCTCAATATATGCTTAACGCGCTCCTTCGTCGGCATCTCGACGAACAGCGCTGTACCGTTCTCCTTCGCCTGAACGACGAGGTCAGGCAGCACGACCTTGCCGACCCGCTTGCTCTCCGCCTCGATGATCAAGAATGGAGCATCCTGGTACCGCAGCAGCTCATGTAGCAGAAGCGACTCGAACGTCTTCTGGTTGTTCGGCACAAGGCCGATCTGACCGAAGATGGAGCCGCGATGCTGCGCCAGCGCCTCGAGATTGATCACCGGATAGCCGCGAGCAGCAAGACGGTTCAGCAGCTCCGTCTTGCCGCTGCCCGTATAGCCATTAATGACATAGCAGGGAGGCAACGACGTCAAGCTCGCCAGCGTCTCCACGACCCACTTGCGGTAAGCGCGGAAGCCTCCTGTGAGCCGGTACATCCGCAGCCCCATCAAGGCAGTGACCGTCGCGCTTGTCTTGCTTCGCATTCCCCCGCGCCAGCAGAACACAGCCTTGCGTCCTGGACCGGCCTGCTCGATCGACTGGATGAAGGCCGGCAGCTTGCGCGACACAAGCTCGAGACCTTTCGTTTTGGCAGCGTCTACACTGACCTGCTTGTACAGCGTGCCGACCTCAGCCCGCTCCTCGTCGTTGAACAGCGGAATGTTCAGACTCCCCGGTATGGTCGAGTCCACATACTCGGACTCCGACCGTACATCGATGAGTACGATTTCCCGCTTGCGCTGAAGCTCCAGCAGCTCAGCTACCGTAATATCCTGAAACATGGCCATGCTCTCCTTTGCAGGTAAAGTCTTGTTGATGTTACTTCGTCACGACAATATGTCCGGGGTGCTCGCTTGTGATGTCACCGATCTCATGAGCATCGACGCCAGCTGCCCGCAGCTCGCTGAGCAGCTTGTCCGCCTGAGCGGCCTCGACCGCAATGAGCAGTCCACCGGACGTCACCGCGTCGCATAGAATCCATTGGTCGAGCTGATCGAGGTCAGCCGGGAACGTCACCGCGCCCTCCAGATGGGCGTAGTTGTTCTTCGTGCCGCCCGGCACGAAGCCCGCCTCCGCCAGCTCCCGCACCCGCGGCAGCAGCGGCACGTTCGGCTGAGCGATACGCACGCCGACTTGGCCGCCGCGCGCCATCTCCAGCGCGTGACCGAGCAGGCCGAAGCCTGTGACATCTGTGCAAGCATGCACATCATACGGCTCCATCGTCTCGGCGGCCGTCTTGTTCAGCGTCGCCATCACCTTCGTTACCTGCGCGACCTCGTCCGCGTTCAGCTGATCCTTCTTGATCGACGTCGTCAGAATGCCAACGCCGATCGGCTTCGTCAGAATGAGCTTGTCGCCCGGCTTCGCGCCCGCATTCGTCCGCACCTTGTTCGGATGAATGAGACCGGTCACCGCAAGCCCGAATTTCGGCTCATTATCGTCAATGGAATGTCCGCCTACGAGCGTAGCGCCAGCCTCCTTGACCTTGTCTGCAGCGCCACGGAGAATGTCGGCCAGCACCTGCTTGTCGAGCTTCTTGATCGGGAACGCCACAATGTTGAGCACCGTAAGCGGCTTGCCGCCCATCGCGTATATATCGCTAATGGCATTCGCCGCGGCCACTTGTCCGAACGAATATGGATCATCCACGATCGGCGTGAAGAAGTCGACGGTCTGTACGAGCGCCAGCTCATCGTTCAGCTTGTATACGCCCGCATCGTCACTCGTATCGATCCCGACGAGCAGGTTCGGGTTCAGCTCAGCTGGAGGCAAGTTGCTCAGCACCTGAGACAGCTCGCCTGGACCGATCTTGCAGCCGCAGCCTCCCTTGCTCGACAGGCTGGTCAGCTTTACATTTTCAACAGAAGACATACGCGTTCTTCCCCCCCCTGGAATAACAGATTCCGTATATATCGGAATCTGTTATGGCAAGCCTCGAATTTGGCACAGCCAAATTGAGGGCCATCTTTGGTATTACCCCTGGAATAACAGATTCCGTATATATCGGAATCTGTTATGGCAAGCCTCGAATTTGGCGCAGCCAAATTGAGGGCCATCTTCGATATGACTTAAAATCTTCGATATACTTCACCTGAACCCTCAAATCACTCTAAACGTCATCCGGCGGGTAGATCAGCTCAAGCTCAGCCTCGCCAAGCTGGTCAGGAGTCCCATCGAAGACGATGCGTCCGCCAGCCATGCCGATGATGCGCGAGGCACAGCTTCGAGCGAGCTGCAGATCGTGCAGGTTCATCACGACCGTCAGCCCTTGCTCCCGATGGAGCGACTGAATATAGCCCATGACGCGCCCGGCTGTCACCACATCAAGGCTCGACACCGGCTCATCGCCGATCAGCAGGCGAGGCTGCTGCATCAGCACGCGCGCAATCGCGACGCGCTGTCTCTGTCCGCCGCTCAGCTGCTCAACGCGCCGCTGCGCCAACGCCTCGAGACCGACCTGGCGCAGCGCCTCAAGCGCAGCAGCCCGGTCGGCCTCGCTGAACAGCCCGAGCAGGCTACGCCAGCGCGGCATCACCGCGAAGCGGCCGGCTAGCACATTGGTCAGCACCGATAGCCGGGGGAGCAGCTGGAAGTGCTGGAACACCATCCCGATCTCGCCCCGAATCGCCCGCAGCGCCTCCGACTGCATCGCCGTAATGCTGCGCCCACGCCACAGCACCTCGCCTGCATCCGGCTCCACGAGTCGGTTAATGCAGCGAATCAATGTCGACTTGCCTGCTCCACTTCGACCGAGAATGGCGACGAACTCCCCTTCCTCAATGCGCAGGTCAACAGCGGCCAGAGCGGGCTTGGCAGCAGATTTATACGTTTTACTAATTCCACGTAGCTCCAGCACCTTAATTCACCCTCTTTCGAATGAAGGCGCCCGTATAGTCGACGAGCGTAACTAGAGCCATGATGAGGATGACCTCGAACGTCACCTTCGGGTACATGAACTGCTTGAAGTCGTTGTACAGCATCTGACCGATCCCGCCCGCTCCGACGATGCCGAGAATGAGACAGGTACGAATCGCAACCTCCAGCCGATAAAAGTACTGCGACAGCACAAGCGGCAGCATCTGCGGCAATATACCGTACAGAGCGACATGCAAGCGCGTGCCGCCGACCGCCCTTACCGCCTCCTGCGGCCCGTCGTCCATAGCTTCAATCATCTCCGAAATCATTTTGCCGAATACGCCGACGTTATGAATAATAAGCGCGATAACTGCAGGTAACGGACCGAGGCCGAGCGTCGGGATAAAAATGAGCGCAAGCACAAGCTCCGGTACCGAGCGGCATAAATTGAAAAACGTCCGCGAGGCATCGTACACCCATCGGGCCGGCGTCCAGCTGCGAGCTGCGAGGAAGCTTGCGGGCAATGCCAGCAGCACCGCAGCTAGTGTGCTGAACAGCGCAATCTGCAGCGTATCGAGCAAAGCCTGAAACGCCGGACGCCAATCTGAGGCGTCCGGCGGCAGCCAGTGCTCCGCGATGAACCGGTACGTGTTGCCGATATCGCGAAATAAAGCAAGGTCGATCCCGACACCTTGTCCGGACCATACAAGTAGCACAACGATGACAGCTGCAACAGGTAAGACTCTCATGCTCGCTACTGCTTCACCTTCAGCCTTCCGTCTTCAATGGCTGCTTGACGAATAGCGGCATAGTCCTCATTCTTCGCTTCAATGAAGCTGCTTGCTCCACCGAATGCCTTCAGCACATCCGGATCTTGAATCGCCAGCATCGCTTCCTGAATTTTCTTCACATCGGCATCCGACACCGTCTTGATGACCGCCCACGGATACTGGAACAGCTCCTCAGACTGCCATACCGTCTTAATCTTCGTACCGTCCACCTTGCCCTGCTTCACGAGATTGTTGAATATCGCGCTATCAATGGCGCCGATGTCCTGCTGCTTGTTCTGAATCGCAAGCGCTGTAGCCGTATGATCGCCCGTATAGGTCACGCTCTTGAACTTATGCTCCTGCTGCGTCTTGAACACGCCAGCCTTCTTCAGCGCAATGCCCGGAATCAAGCTGCCCGACGTCGAGCTGATGTCTCCGAATGCGAAGCGGATCGAGTCGGATTGCTTCACGACATCATCGAACGATTGATACGGGGAATCCGCAGGCGCGATCAGATAGGAATAGTAGAACGGCTTGCCATTAATCAGCTGTGTCATGACCGCCTTCACTCCGTAGCGCTCATGCGCCTCCACATACGTCAATGGTCCGAGGTACGCCATATGCGCCTTGCCCGCTCCCATCGCCTCGACAACACCGTTATAGTCAGGATATACTTCAGCGCGCACCTTACGGCCCAGCTTCTCGCCGAGCACCTCCGCAAGCTTGTCCGCACCGATCTTCATCTGGTTGCTGCCTTGCGCCGGGATCACGCCGATTAGGAACTCCTCCTGTACTGCGGCTCCTCCTGCTTGCTGCCCTGCTTGTCCTGCTGTCTTGTCCGCTGCCGGGGCGTTGCTGCCGCACGCTGCCATGACGAAGCAAGAGAGCACAAGACCTGTTAATGCCAGAAACGATTTTCTTCTCCGGAACATGATCTTCTCTCCTTCATATGTGGTTAGGTTTACATCTATTCAGATTAGCATAGTTTACGGTTAATGAAAAGAAGCCCGCCTGCACAAATAAGAGCCGCGGCCAATGGCTCACAGCTCCTTCGGCGGCATCAGCTGCCGCTTCATCATGTACAGCCTACCGTGTCGTCTGTCGTCCTACTTCACCTTGAAGCGCCGTACCGATTCCTCCAGCTCACGGGCCATCATAGCTAGCTCCTGCGTCGATGCGGTCATCTCCCCCATCGTCGATTGCTGCGCAGTCGATGCGTGCAGGATGTGGCTGGACACTTCCGAATGGGTTGCCGCTATTTCCGCTACCGTGTGGATCGTCTCCGCGACATGCGCAGTCTCGGCCGCCATCTCCGCAGAGGAGCGCACGACTTCCTGGAACTCATCATCCAGCTCGTGAATCGTGCGGACGATGTGATCGAACGAGCTTCCGGCATCATTCACGAGCTGCAAGCCTTCCGTGACCTCATCCATGCTCGCCTGCATCCACAGGGCCGCCTTCTGCGTCTCGTCCCGAATGAGCGCAATCGCTTCAATAATATGATCGGCAGACTCAGAGGAACGCACCGCCAGCTTGCGCACCTCCTTGGCGACGACCTCGAAGCCTTTGCCGTGCTCGCCGGCTCTCGCCGATTCGATGCCCGCATTAAGCGCGAGCAGGTTCGTCTGCCGCGCGATGTCGTGAATAAGCTGAATCATGCTGCCAATATCCTGAGAGCGCTGCTGAAGTCCGGATACGATGTCCTTCATCAGCGACATTTTGTCATGAACCGAGGACATCTGTTGCATAGCCGCTTGGATCGACGCGTTACCGTCTGATGCCGTGCTTCGGGTATGGCTCGTCTTCACGGATACGCCCTCCGACTTAATGGAGATTCGCTTCGCGTGCTCGGAGATGTCATCGATGATGCGTGAGCTCTCCATGACGCTGCTGTGCTGCTTCTCGGCACCAGCGGCGACCTCTGTGACTGTACTTGCGATCTGCTCGGCAGCTTGTCCGGTTCTCGACGTATTGTCCTTCATATGAGACGTGTACCGTGCAATGTTGTCGGCATTCTCGCTAACTTGATGAACCAGCTTGCGCAGGTTGCCGAGCATCCGGTTGAACGAGCTGGCCAATTGACCGAACTCATCCTTCGACTCAATGCGAATCTCCTTCGTCAAATCTCCATCGCCCTGTGCAATCTCCTCCAGCTGTCGGTTCACAAGTCGCAAGGATCGGGTGAACTTGACGGCGAGCGCCATCCCGATGACAAGGGCAATGACGACCGCTCCAAGACTGGCCGCTAATATCATCGTCCGCGTATGCTCGACGAGCCCTGCGCTCTCCTCGCTCGAAACCTTCATCAACAGCTCCTGCTGATCGACGACGACCTTAGCGAGGTTCACAATCTCCGTCCCGGTGGAGAACACCTCAGAGCTGATGACAATACGCGCCTGCTGCGGATCGCTCTTGAGCAGCGACTCCACCTTAGCGGACTGCTCCAGCAGCTGCTTATTCTTCGTCTGAATCTCCTGGAGCGGCTCTCGGTGCTCCTCCGGCAGCAGCGGAGACACCTTATCGACCATCGCAGTCAAGTCCGCATTCGTATACTGAAAGCCCTGCAAGTATTGACTCTCCTGCGTCGCGAAGTATGCGTTCAAAAAATTCATCTGCTGCGCGGCATCATACTGAATCACATGCGTGTCCAGCGCCGCCCGCGCACGTTCATTCACCAAAGCTGCGTAAGCGTCATTCACTTGCCCTAAATAAAAATAGGACGTGCCGCCAGTAGCGATGATAAGCAGCGGCGCGACAATGAACCCGATCATAATTTGCTTGGCAATATTGATCCTCATGCGAAACCCCGCTTCCCACTTGGTCATGTACGTTATACCGAATGAAGTCTTCGGGTACATTGTACACTTCCCCGTATTAAGCCCGTGTTAAGATTTGGTAGCTGGGCGAAAAAAGACGCGTCCACTCTTCTCTCAAGAGCAGACGCGCCTCCCGGCACGATATAATTACAGCTTCATCAGTACATTCAAAATCGCTTGTGCGCTCTCCGCACGGGTCATATGCCCAAGAGGTGCGAACAGCTCCGCAGCGCGTCCCTGGACGAGCTGCAGGCTATAAGCTTCCTCGACCGATTGCTTCGCCCATTGCGGCGCATCGCTCATGTCCCCGAAGGTTGACTTCAGCTGAGGAGCTGCTGCGCTTGCGCTCGGCGAAAGCTTGTACGCACGAAGCAGCATGACTGCCATCTCCTGACGCTTGATCGGCGCCTGTGGAGAGAACATATGCTCGCTAGTACCTTCTACAATACCGGCTTCGACTGCTGCCGCAACAGCGTCAGCGTACCAATCCGCGCGTCCTACATCCGAGAAGCGGCTGTCGGTCGTCTTCGCCTTAAGACCGAGCAGACGCACCAGCATCGCGGTGAACTCGGCCCGCGTCACTTCCGCGTTCGGCGCGAATTCGTTCGCGCTGACTCCGTCGATCAGATGCTTCGCCGCGAGCTCCGTTACCGTCGACGACGCCCAATGACTGGACGGTACATCGGAGAAGCTCTTCCTGTACTCCAGCACGGCATACTTGCTGAAGTGCGTAATCGGTGCCGTCAGCTTGCCGTCACTCCACGTGCCGCCGATATATTCCAGCTTGCCGTCGTCTGCGACATAATAAATGCCCGCAAGTCGCTTGTCCGCGCTAGTCGAGGCTGCCAGCGTCAGCTCGATCGGCTGCTCGAAGCGGCTAAGCTCGCTCGACTTCCCATCCTTCGTCATAATCTCAAGCTTGAATTCGTACACTTCTCCAGCTGCGGTAACTGCTGCTCCAGCTTGCTGTCCGGCTGCCGCAAGCAGCTTGTCAGCCTCCGCAGCTTGCACCGGCTCAGCCTTCAGCACGATGCGGCTGTCCGCCAGCTGCTCGGCTGGCACGAGGCGACTCAATGTCTTGAGCACCTCGCTCGGCACCGCCAAGCTCACCTGCTGTGCTTGCACCACGATCGGCTTCTCACCAGCGAGAGTCGAGACGAGACCTGGCAGCACGAGCTCCTTCTTATCCGCCTGAAGCTGCACGACGATGCCAGCCTCTGTTACAAGCTCCTTCAGCTGCTCCGTCGTCACCTCGACAGCCTCCTGATTGCTCAGGTCAGCAGGAGGTGCTTGGCCTGAAGCCGGTGCTGAATCACTGCTTGATGGCTCCTCCACCGTCAGCTTCACAGTTGAGATCAAGCTCGCGTAGGTCGCAGTAATCACGGTCTGACCGCTTGCAAGCGCACGTACGACGCCTGCGGCATCTATAGTGGCAACCTGCGGGCTCGAGCTGCTGTACACGGCGCCAGCTGTCATCGCTGCCTTCGTGCTGTCGCTGTAGTGTCCGTACAAGACGGAGGCACGAACATCGCCGCTCATGAGCAAGCTCGGAATGCCGGACAGCTCAATGCTCTCCAGCCTCGGTCTGACGACAAGCGTGTACTCCGCGGTAAAGCTGCCATAGCTCGCCTTAACGATCGTTGTACCAGCGCCTACAGCAGTAAGCTGACCTAACGTATTAATAGTAGCTACAGCCGTATTCGTGATGGAATACGTCACTCCTTCGGTAACTTGTCTAGAGCCGCCGCTATAGACAACCGACGTTACCGTTACGTCCTGCTCTCCAATGTACAGCTCCGATTGACCCGTCAGTGTAATAGACGTAATCTTCTGCGGCTGACCGGAGTTACCACCCGAGGAGCCACCATCTGGGCCTGGGTCAGGCTGGCCGCCACCAGAGCCCCCGCCGCCAGAGCCAGGCTGACCGCCACCCGACGAACCGCCGCCGGAGCCTGTCTCGTCGTCCCGATCACCGGTGACGAAGCTCCAGATGTCCGACACCGTGCGGCCGCCGAACAGATCCTCTGCCACGGCGTACCATTGGTGGAGCTTGTTTTTCACCAATCCGAACCAATTCGTCCTTGCTTCTGTCCCGCTATCCGCCTGCTGCACAGTACCGATCTGCTGATCCGTGTACACCTTCAGCTCCAAGTAGTCGGTCGACACGCGCTTAAGCTTCGGCTGCAGACTCAGATCGAGCGAGAATTCATCCTTGCCCGGATACTGCGCAGGGTCGTAATAGTTGTAATCGTCGAGATACGGCGAGTACGTCTTCATATGCAGCTTGTTGTTGTCAATATCGAACTGCATCAGACGGATGTAGCCTTGACCGCCCTCAGGTCCGCCCTGATAATCAGCCAGCATCTGATACACGTTGCGATCCGGCGTGCCGTCGCCGTCGTCATCGATCTGATCAACGAGCAGCTCGGCATCGTGATAGTGACCGGATAGCGCAGCGACGACGTTCTTGTTCGGTACGACTACCTGCTCGAAAATTTTGTCCGCAATCGGAGCACGGTTGCCCGACACGAGCAAATACTCATGGAAGCTCAGCACCGCCATCCGATCCGGGTGCTGCTGCAGCACCTCGTTCATCCATGCGATCTCGGCATCGCCGATGCCCCAGCCCATGTACACGAATATATAATCGTTGCCGTGTGAAGAGATGAGATCGTAATGGCCGCGATTGTTGTCATACGACCCGCCGAACGTCTCCTGACGCTTGAAGCGCTCCTCGCCAAAATGCTGCCAGTAATAATCGTACGCTCCTGACTTGCCCGCCACGTCGTGGTTGCCCGCCAGCACGCCGTAAGGAATGCTCGCGTCCTCCAGCACCTTCATGTTCTTCGACGCTTCTGCCCATTGGTAAGCCTTATCCGCTTCATCGACCAGGTCGCCGGTATGCACGACGTACTTGATCTTCATCTCGTCCTTCTTCTCGGCAATCCACTTCACAATGCTCTGATAAATGTGCGGGTAGCTCTCGGAATAATATTGCGTATCGCTCATCCAGACGAACGAATAATCGTAATCGGCTGGTGTCGGCGGAATCTCATCCTGCACGAGCACATATATCGTCTGCTGAAGCATGTAGTCGCCAGCCTTCACAGACGCCTTCAGCTCGAAGTCGTCGCTAGCGGCCACCTTCGTATCGAGCTTCGACCATTCGCCCTGCTGCTCGTTCCACGCATAGAGCGTCACCTTACGTCCCTCCAGCGAGCGCCCGGACCAGTTCATCTCCACAAGATCCGTTGGCTGAACCGAATCGTCCACCATCACCTCGAAGCGCTGGTACGGGAATTGTGTCATCGAATCGTTCGTCATGTAGCGTCCGTCACGCTCTGCGATCAGCTCCCGCTGCTCATCGTTCAGACGGTGCTCGCCCGGCAGCACTCTCTGCTTCGGCGGCTCGACGTCAGCTGCGTGCTGGTAAGCATCGAACGATGCGCCCGAAGCCGCCGTATACTTGTAGCCCCTGAAGAAGGAGACGTTCATCGCATCATTCGTCGGGTCCGATACTCGCACCGTAAGCTGTGCATTCGTCAGCGTGCCTTCGACACCGGACTGCGGAGCGACCAGCTCAGGAGCATTTGGGTGCTCCGGCTCAATCTGGATCGTCACCGCTTGCTCGGACACATTGCCGATCTTGTCCACCGCTCTTACCTTCACCGTATGATCACCGGCAGACAGCTTCGCCGAGGACGTCTCATACGGCATAACGATCGGCTCGCTGTCGATCCATGCCTCCACCTTGTCCACACCTGCATGAACGTCCGTCACATCGGCTTGAATCGTGAACGGCCCCTTGTACGTCTGACCGTCGGTCAGCTCCAGCTGGATGACAGGTGGCGTATTATCTACGGTAATGGTGGCCTTCTTCTCCCCGTCATTCAGATGTGCGACCTTCACCTCGTGCAGACCGTCCACCAGCTGACGCGTATCCCACGCATAAGCCTTCGAGGCAAGGTGCTCCGCACCAAGCGCGAACTCGAAGTCGATGACCGGATGCTTGCCCGCGCTGTCGCCCATCTTCAGCACCGTTTCTTTATCGCTGTAGCGCGAATCCCTTATCTCGGTTCCGTCGGCAAGCACGAGGCGCACATTGCGCACGTCGAAGTCGTCCTTGTTCTCCTCTGTACGCGTATCGAACGGCGAAGCCTTCGAGCCGGCCCGAATCGAGATGACGTTATCACCCAGCTTCAGCCGGTTCGCCGAGATCGGCACGGTCAAGGTCACATAATCATTAATCGTATCGTCGAAAATGCGGAGAATCTCTTCCCCCATCGTCACACCGTTCTTGAAGTAGAAGTTGACGCCCGTCGTCTCGAAGGCGAGTAGGCTCCATTTTCCAAGGCTGCATACGTGTCTTCGGTTATGGCCGTTCCATCGATGGACAGCTCCAGCTCCTCAGCAGGCGCATGCTCGCCAGTCGCCTTCAATACATAAGTGCCCGATACGAATCCGCCATCCGCCACATTGAGCCGCAGCGCCGAGCGGTCCGGACCACCGGTCACCTGAATGCGGTACGTCTCGCTCGTGACCTCATGCGTACCATCCGAGACGACGAAGTAATACTCGTAATACGACTTGCCGATCAGGTCCGGGGAGTACAGCTTGTAATGGTAGAAGCCGTCCGCGAAGCTCTCCGCCAAATATCGCTTCGTGTAAGCCGTATCGGCGTTGCTGCGGAAATAGAACGCGACCGTCTTCACACTCTGGTCGTCCTTCGCCTCCGCCACTATGTCCACGTCATTCGCTTGATCAACCGTAGCTTGACCTGTAATATCCGTCACGGTCGGCTTCTGTGTGTCGGCCGTAAGCTTGACCGTCACCGGCGGCACCTGCTCGTCACTGACGACACCCGGCGTTGCCGGCAGCAAGCCTGCGCTGTACTTGATCATCGTCGTTCCGCCGTCGACCGGATATTTGTAGAAGATCCCTTTATCCGGCTTCGTCTCTTCATCTGTTTCGTAATACGCTGCCGACAGCTCCGTACGCGTGTTCGTCGCAACGACGAGTCCGCGCTTGCCCGAGTTCGCCATACCCGCGCTGTAGACGCGAACAATGTCCACATTCTCCGTCAGACTGCTGCCATAATTCGCATTGAAATCTGCTACCGTCTTGGTGTCGTTCTTGCCATTGATCACCCAGAACACGAGCGTACCGCGTGAAGGCACGACCAGCTCCTCCGGCACACCCGCCCAGATGACGTCCGCCTCCGGCCCGGAGTCGGTGTATCGGTATTGCAGCTTGTAATCCTTGAAGTTCAAGTCGCGATTCGTATTGTTATAGATTTCGATAAACTCATAGCCGTCCGCACTGTTCACATTCGTCGAATCCGGCACGACCTCCGTCACGAGAAAATGCGGCATCCGATTGTAATCGATCGCCCCTAGATCCATACGGACTGTGTACGTGTCTGTCGTCACCGTATGGACGCTGTCCTTCGCCTGAATATAGTACAGCAGCTCCTGCTCCTGCAGAGCTGACTTCGGAATTACGCCGCTGTACTGCGAGTCTAAGGCGGCCGTCAACGGAGCGGACGCATACACCGCCTGGGATACAGTCCGGTAATAGACGGCAGCCTGCACCGTATCAAGTCCTGTCGACTGCTCCGCATTGTCAATGCGAGCCGTCACGGCCAAGTCGGTGCCGACCGCACCGTCTGTAATTGGTGTATGTGCAATCGTCGGCGCCATATTGATCGGCTCATCCGGGAACATGACCGGCTCTGCTGGAATCTGGCCCGAGTGCAGAGCACCCGGTGTCGGTGCGGCCTTCGTGTACAGCTTGTCCGCCGCAATGCCCGAGGCTGCGAGCTTGTAATGAATGCCGAGGCCACTGCCGACATCGGCCTTCAGGTAGATGGAGGAGGCTATTTCTACATGATGCTTATTCCGAATGACAACCCCGCGGTCCCCACTGTTGGAGAAGCCGTCGAAGCCGTCGAACTCGATCACCTGCGACGTAGACAGGCTCGTTCCGTATTTCGCGTTGAACTCATCCAGCGTCTTGTTGGTGTTGTTCCACCAGAGCACAACGGTCTGCTGAGGCGCGAGCGTATAGTCGTCGAATGTGAACGTCTTGTCCGCCGTCGAGCCCGTCGTGTACCGATACAGGAACGTGTAATCGTTCAGTGCGAGCGGCTTATTCGAATTGTTGTACACCTCGAAAAATTCATAGTGATCCGCCCCGTCTACATCCGGATGAATTTCGGTCACGAACAGCTCTGGCGCCGTCTGAGCCGTGGCTGGCTGTGCCGTGACTGGTGCTGTGAAGACTGTCGGCCAAGCGGTCTGCAGCGTCATTGCGCATACAGTCAGCACGGCGGCCCATCGCTTGAATCTCGTTGTTGTTGCCACGTGTACCACTCCTCTAGGTTATGTAAGTACGTAGTAAGGTGATCTACACTTGCAGGATGCGCTCGATGAACCAATACAGACCGAGCACACCGACAATTCCTGAAGCGACCTGAACCCAGCCCGTGCGCGGAATCCAGCGCCTTGCTGCCCACAGTAACGGGAGCACGAGCAGCACGACGGCAACCTGTCCGAGCTCGACGCCAACGTTGAAGGCGAGCAGCGGCAGCGCCACAGATCCACTAAGCGTCCCTTGCAGGAGCTCGGCGAAGCCGAAGCCGTGAATGAGCCCGAACAGCAGCGCAACGCCCCAACGCTCCTCCTCATCCTTGCGCCATATGCTCCGGGCTGCCACATACACGATGCTGAGCGCGATGAGCGGCTCCACGATCAACGGCGACATGGAGGCGAGCTCGAGCGATGCGAGAATAAGCGTCAGACTGTGACCGACCGTGAACGCCGTCAATAGCAGTAGCAGCCTGCGCATGCTGCGATGCGTCAGGACGAGCGCAGCAACGAAGAGGAGATGGTCGATACCGGAGAAAATGTGCTCCATGCCCATGACCATGTAGCTGCCGACTGTCCCGAGGAGCGTACCCGATGCTGTGGATTGATAAACCGAATCGTTTAGTGTTGGTTGCCCCCCGGTCGTTGCTGGATCCGCAATTGTATGCGGATTGCTGTCTGCGACCTGAGCGGCCTTGAACTGCACGATGCTATTGTTCTTATTCAGCACTTGTTCAATAATTTGATCGCCGAACCGGATCGAAGCAAAGCTGCGGTGCTGCGGATCCAGCCCATCATAGAACACCGCGTATTGGACCTGATACCGCGTTGCCGGCTTGTCGAAGCTGTACGTGATCGGTATGTTGACCATCGGCATTTTGCTACGGGTAATGTGCTCGGCCTGTCCGAGCTTGGCCACGCCTACCTTGCCGTCTCCGGTCACGATCAAGTAGTTGCTCACGAACTTATCCAGTGCCTGACTGCTCTGCGCCTGTGCAAGCTCCTCCTTGCTGAGAACGCCGTCCTGATCAGCATCTAGCTTCAGCCCTTCCATCAGGTCATGCTCCGCCAGTACAAGCTGGTAGCTTAGCCCCTGCTTCTCGACCACGATGTCAGAGAAGCCCGAGGATGAGAAATGCGCCTCCACCTCTGATGGGAAGCTCAAGCCGAGCAGCAAGCATCCCACCAGCAGTACGCGCCAGACAAAAAGGCCGATAACAGATCGGCCTGCAGCTTCAATTAAATGCATCATGACCTCCGCTGTTCGCTCTGTGTCGTGTGAGTATCGTTTGGTGTCGAGTAAATAAGACGAATGACTCAGTCATTATATCGTTCGGATGTAAAATGCAAGTCAACGGTTCGTGAAAAATTTGTAAATGAAGCTTGATAGTAAAAAAAAGCTCGAATAGAGCTCGAGGCTTTCCACGACAACGCAAAATAGGGACCCCCGTCGCATCCGGCGGAAGTCCCTATCGTATCGTCGTATTCAATTGTAAACTCCTTCCTCGCATTGTGGCTGCTTCTATTCAAACTGCCTTATGTACCCGCCAGCTCCTTCGTTGATTGAGCGTCGGCTTCGCCTATCGGTAGTCCATTGGATGAGCCTCCCTCCAGGTTGGTTAGATTTCGCAACCTCCACTTAGTTACACGACCTGTTCGGTGTACCCGCCTGCTCCTTCGTTTCGTTGAGCATCAGCTTCGCCTTTCGCTAGCCCATTGGATGAGCCTCCCTTCAGGTTGTTTAGACTACGAGATCTCCTCTTAGTTACACGACCTGTTCGGTGTACCCGCCTGCTCCTTCGTTTCGTTGAGCATCAGCTTCACCTTTCGCTAGCTCACTGGATGAGCCTCCCTTCAGGTTCATTAGGCTACCTCGCGACCTGTACCTTGTACCCGCCTGCTCCTTCATTTCGTTGAGCATCGGCTTCGCCTTTCGCTAACCCATTGGATGAGCCTCCCCTATGCTAGTGTCGAGCATCAGTGACTATGACGACTGCTTCTCTTGGCTATGGTCCCATCAGCATTACCTCCGTTCTTTGATGAGGTAATATTAACATATTGTAAATATTATTGCAATATTCAGAATATTATAATTTTATTGGTTTAGTCGTGAGCGTGACCCACACTCCCGCTCTCCATTAGCGTACGAAACGTTCGCTATTGGGCGACGCTGCCTCCGTGACCCACACTCCCGCTCTCCATTAGCGTATGAAACGTTCGCTATTGGGCGACGCTGCCTCCGTGACCCACACTCCCGCTCTCCATTAGCGTACGAAACGTTCGCTATTGGGCGCCAGGAGTACTCGGCCCTTGGTGCATCGACCCATTATGTGATGCTAGGACCGAACGGCGTCATTCTCCTTAGCTACATTCAGCTACTCCCCACAAACAAAAACGAAGGCGACCACAAGGGCCGCCTCTTCAGCATGAAGCTTGATTACACGAGAAACGCTCGGGAGACAATAACCAAAAGAATGAAGAGCACCAAAATGGCACCTGTCGTCGTGTAAGCTGCACCTGCGTATGTCATACTAATCGTCCTCCTTCATGTTGTTGCTTGCCTTACGCTATATCCTATGCCCGCCTTGCCTACATGGGATGGGCGAACGTCCCATGCATCGACGAATTGAGCGTTCGCCTATTGGTTACGGCATAGGGAGGTCAGGAGCACATATGATATGAGGACGTACCCATTGACCTTTTACAACTTTGAGCTTGCTCAACAAGCGCCGCCGCATCATCATTCTGCCACAATAATGACTCACACACATCGGCCATATCACAAAATCAAACGCTTCGGTCAACAGCCTATGTCAGCAGCCAGTCCATCAGTGCGTCGGTCCACCAGCCAGTTCACCAGCCAGTCCATCAGTACGTCAGCCCGACCGTCAGTCCGTCAGTCTGCCAGCCCGGCAGCCCACCAGCCATCCATTCAGCCAACCGCCTCCTCCATCAGCACGTAATCACAGACTCCTGCTGCAGTGACAGCACCACGTTGTCGCCGACACGCAGCCTCAGACGGGACCATGCCTCCACGTCACCGTCCGACGTACGCAGATGGCACTGGTACAGGCTCCCCTGGTATTGCACATTCACGACCTCGGCGGGGATGCCAACTGCTCCAGGCGACTCGACCGTCCACTGGTCCGGGCGAACTGGATACAAGCCGCGCTGCTTGAATTCATCCGCAACATCAGCAGCCGGCCAGCATAAGCGCTCCGCTCCATTCGGAGCGGTGTTGCCCTGCACCCCGCCAGCAGGCACGAACCCTGCCGACGTCCAGCTGCCCGGCACCAGATTCGCCTTCGATACGAACCGGGCGACGAACTCCGTCTGCGGTCTCTTGTACATAGCTTCAGGCGTGTCGACCTGCTCGATCCGTCCGTCCTTCATGACGACGATTCGGTCCGCCATCGCAAGCGCCTCCCCTTGATCGTGCGTGACATAGACAATCGCGGAGCCGGTCTCTCGGTGCACGGATTGAATTTCCCGCCGCATGTCCAAACGCAGCATCGCATCGAGACTGCTCAGCGGCTCGTCCATCAGCAGCAGTGTAGGCTGGGCGGCAATCGCTCGGGCAATCGCCACCCGCTGCTTCTGCCCGCCGGACAGCTCGTGCGGCAGTCGGTCGCCAAGTCCGCTCAAGCCGACGAGCCCCAGCACCTCGGCGACTCGCTCCTTCTCCCGACTGCGGATACCAGGAGGCGTCGCCCGATGATGGCGAATCGGGAAGCGAACATGCTCGGCGACGCTCAGGTGCGGCCAGAGCGCGAACGATTGGAACACCATTCCGATCTTCCGCTGTTCGGGAGGAAGGCTGAAGTCCGGTCCAGCAGCCGCAGCACCGTCCATCATGATCGAGCCGCCCGTCGGCTGCTCGAAGCCGGCCAGCAGGCGGAGAAGCGTCGTTTTGCCACAGCCCGAAGGACCGAGCACCGCCACGAACTCCCCTGCACCGATCGTCAGGTCGATCCCCTTCAGCGCCTCATGACTACCGAATGCTTTCGTTAATTGTGTCACTTGTATCGTCATGCTCGCACTCCTCTCCGATTGCTCCAATGCTGCAGCGCCAGCGTCCCGCCCATGCCTGCTGCCGTAAGCAGCACAATAAGACAGGACAGCGCCGTCGAGTACATCGTGTCGCCTGCCTGCTCGAACCCGAATACGGTCACCCCGATCGTCTGCGTGCCAGCAGCATAGAGCAGCGCCGAGACCGTGAGCTCCGTCAGCGCGGTGAGGAAGACGAGGAACGCGCCGCTCAGCAAGCCCTGCAGCAGCAGCGGCACAAGAATCACCCGCCACGTCGTCCACATGCCAGCCCCTGACGCGCGGGCAGCCTCCTCGACAGAAGGGTCAATTTGCAGAAAAGCTGTCGCACTCGCTCTCGCCTGCAGCACTAGAAACCGGCATACGTAAGCAAGCAGCAAAATGCCGGATGTACCATACAGCCCCGGATTCCAGCCCGGTATCGGCTCCATCCAGGCCAGAATCATTGACAGCCCAAACACGATGCCTGGCAGCGCATACGGAATCGCGATGAGCCCCTCTGCCGTCTTCACCAGACGGCCGGGCCTGCGTACCCGAAGATAGGCAAGCCACGTACCCGCCGCAAGACAGATCAGCATCGCGTACAAGGACAGCTTCAGGCTGTTGGCGATCGCCTTGCTCACCTTCGGATTTTCGAACAAAATGTACGTATAATTCGACAATGTCATATTCTCAAAGCCGAACGGCAGCCCGTACGCCTTCTTAAGCGAGATTGCGACCATGGAGAACAGCGGCACGACCGCAATGAGCAGCAGGAAGCCCCATACCGCAAGCTCCACAGGTCGGCGCCAGACGCCCAGCACAAGGCGGGGGCGATCGTCCGGCACAAGTGTCTCAGCCGCCTTCGCCCGCCTCGACAGCAGCCGCTGCACCAGCGCGCCCGCGATGGCGATGCTGCCAAGCAGGACGGACAGCGCAGCACCTCTTGCGAAGGCCGAAGGCCCGAAGCCGATAATCTCCTCGTAGATAAGCGTGCTCAGCACCGATATGTTCGCCGGGATGCCGAGAAAGGCCGGAATGCCGAAGTTATCGAGGCTTGCGAGAAAGGCAAGCAGACCTCCGGCTGTAATGCCCGGCATCGCCATCGGAAGCGTGACGAGCCGCAGCGTCCCGAGCCGCCCGGCTCCCGAGGCGCGCGCTGCCCATTCGAGATCGCGCGGAATGCGACGCAGCGCATCAACCGTGAGCAGGTACACGAGCGGAAAGTGATGCAGCCCCATCACGAAGATGATGCCGCCGAGGCTGTACATGCTCCAAGGCTTCGCACCTGCACTCAGCAGCTGAAGCAGCGCGGCAACTGGACCTTGACTGCCCATGAAGGACGACCACGACAGCGTCAGCACGTACGAGGGCAGAATGAACGACAGCAGTATCGCCAGATGCAGCGCCTTCTTCGCCCTCACGTCGGTGTAGGCCATCATCCAGGCAGCCAAGACGCCGAGCACGACAGCCATGCTCGTAGCGCCCGCCACGACGACCAGCGTCTCCTGAAGTGTCTTCCACGTACGCGGCTGCTCGAGCACCTCCATATAGGCTCGAAGCGACAGCGGCAGCCCCGCATCCGACTGCAGACTCAGCAGCACCAGCTTCACGATTGGGAGCAGGAACAGCACAAGGACGAGCAGCAATCCCAGCCATCCGAGCAAGCGACGACCCGACAAGTAAGAAAAGGAAAGAAAGCCGGGCTCGTCGGCCCGTCTTTCTTTCCCATATGATGATTGGTTCAGCTCTGGCTTCATTCCCATGCCCGCTTCCTATTGTCCGAAGATGTCAATGAACTGCTTCTTATCTGCCTCGCGAGCGTCGGTCAGCGTCTTGATGTCAGCCGACAGCACCTTGAACTCGCTGATCGTCTTCAAGCCCTTCGGCGCAGCGACGCCTTCACGAATCGGCGTGTAGCCGATCTCGGCGGCGACCTTCTGTCCGTCCTCGGACAGCACGAAGTCGACGAACGCCTTGGCTGCAGCGGTATTGGCAGCGGACTTCATAATACCGATCGGCTCGGTAATAACCGGCACGCCTTCTAACGGATAGACGAGCTCAACCGGGGAGCCCTTCGCCTTCTCGCGCGCGACGAGGAAGTCGACGACCATGCCGTACGGCTTGTCACCTGTCGCGACAGACTTGAGCACCGCACCGTTCCCCTTCACGACGGACATCTCTCCAGCCTTCAAGCTCTTGAAGAAGTCCCAGCCGAAGCCGTCTGTGCGCGTGAACACGCCTACGTTATAGGCAGCGGCGCCAGAATAGAGCGGGCTTGGCATAATCGTCTGCGACTTGCTCTCAGCAGCCGCCAGCGCCTTCCACGAGGTAGGCACCGTCTGCACCTTCTGCGTGTTCACCGCAAGGACGGTCGCCATCACCTTCGTGCCTTGGTACATGCCGTCCGAGTCTACGAGAGCTGCTGGAATCTTGGCAAGCTCCGGCGACTTGTAGCCGAGCAGCATATCCTGCTTCTTCAAGCCCTCGAACGTAACGGCATCGGCCACTAGCAGTACGTCGGCCTGCACCTTGCCCGCCTGCTTCTCCGCCTGCAGCTTCGCGATGACCTCCTCTGTACCGGAACGGAACGTCTCCACTTGTACGTCCGGATGCTTCTTATTGAAAGCTGCGATCAGCTTCGTTGCGTCTTCCTCAGGCTGGGACGTATAGAAGGACAGCTTGCCCGCTGGCTTCGCAGCTACCACTGTCTCCTTACCTGCCTCTGCCGAGTTCGCGGCCTGCTGTGGAGCTGCCGTCTCCTTCGATCCGCAGCCGCTGAACAGCAATAGTGCGGCCAAGCTGATTAGTGCAGCGTTACCTTTTCTCAACATGTGCGCTCTCTCCTTTAGTGTCTCTAGTCATCGTAAGCTCCGAGAACTAGATTAGAGATGTCCGACACATTTGACAAGTTAAGAGTATGTAAATATGAAGAGCCGTCAGACGCTTCCCCTAGCTAGGAAAACGCATCTGACGGTTCGATCTAGTCTGAGCCGACGAGCAGCCCACAATCCACCGCTCGCCTTCGAATCGAATAACGCCGGGCCGCCGAATACACGGCGAATGTAGAGATGATCGATCATTCTCGCTCCGCCCTTCTTGAGAAATGGACTTGACTTAACACAATTATAACACGTATACTCACTTACATAAAGTAAGTTAATTAATTTTTTCTCAAGGAGATGAGCGCTATGATTCATACCTCCCCCGCTGATTCGCGATATTCCGCCCATCATGGCTGGCTGCAATGCAACTTCAGCTTCTCATTCGCCGATTACCAGGATCCGAGCAACGTGCAGTTCGGTCCGCTCCGCGTGTTCAACGATGACTATATTCAGCCGCAGAACGGCTTCGGCACCCATCCGCACCGTGACATGGAGATCGTCACCTTCATCGTGAAGGGACAGCTGGAGCATAAGGATAACACGGGCGGACATGAGGTGCTGCGTCCGGGCGAGGTGCAGCGGATGAGCGCAGGCACCGGCATTCTCCATTCGGAGATGAACAATTCCGAGGACGAGGTGACGAACTCGCTCCAGCTATGGTTCCTGCCGAAGGAGCGCGGCATCGCACCGTCCTACGAGCAGCGTGCCTACGACGTTGACGCCGCGAGGAACGAGCTGGTGCCTGTCGTATCGGGCCGCGCCGATCGCCCGAACGGGATCACCTACATTCACCAGGATCTGACGATCTACATGTCGCAGCTGCAGGAAGGCCAGTCCATATCGTTCCAGCAGGAGACCGGACGCCGCATCTACGTATTCGTCATTGAGGGTGAGCTTCGTCTGAACGGCGAGGAGCGCCTCGGACGCCGCGACGCAGCACGTATAACCGAGTTGACCGAGCTGACAGTGGAGGCGCTGGCGGACGCTTCCTTCATGCTGATCGACCTTCCGTAGCGCGTACACAGCAGGCGGGTGAGCTAACGGATCAGCGCCGCGCGATCTACCGCTCCCGGCGTCTTCTCCAGCCATTCGCGGGCAATGAGCAGCTTCGTCGCCTCCTCGGTCAGCGTGCCCGCCTCTGCGATCAGCTCCATGTACAGGACGAGCAGATCGTGCTTCATGACCGAGCCAAGAGACTGCCCACAGTGGGTAATGAACGAGCCCATCATCCCCGAGACGTGGCACAGCATGAGCCGGTCCGAGAAGCTCGCTCGCGTCGTACCCGTCACATCGGCTTCGCGCGAAGCGACGAGCGGCAGGTCGTCCTTCGTCAGCATGCCTGCGATCTGCTCGGACAGCTGCTTCGTCTGCATCCTTGCGCGCTGCAGCAGCGTTCGCACCTCCGGATCTTGGGCCGTCTGGGCGAACGCGGTGCACAGCGCCTCCAGAATGGCGATGATCTCGGCAGCCTTGTACAAGTTAGCGATCTCCATGCTGTGCAACGGACGCGTATCCCCGAGCCAGCCTTGCAGGAAGCTTTCCTTCTGAATGTGCTCAGGCTGCTCAGGTGCAGGTATCGACGGATGAGCCGTATATTCGCCGCTTGCTCTTAATTGCTCGACAGTCAGCCGATACAGCTCGATCGTATGCCCAAGACTTTGCGATGCGAATTGCCTCATATCTTCACGAACCGATACAGACAAGCACTCCGCGTGGTAGTGCAAGCCGAGCCTTGACGCATTCATCATATAATGCAGAAAGAACCGATCTGTGAACAAGGCGGGCATATCAGGACGCACCTCCTCATCCTTAAATCCAAGCGGTATCGGAAATTGCTCCCCGCTGAGTAGCGTCCGACGTACCTCATTCTGTCTGACTGCCAGCTGCATCGCGATCTGCAGCACACTTCTAGCCCGCTCCTCCTGTACCTGTTCGAGGAACACGGATAGAAACCGTATAGACATCGCGTCGATCATATAGCCTGACCACACATAACCGATCTCAGAGGCGGTCAGAGTGTTCTTATTCTCGCTCCTGCTTTCCTGCATCGTCGTCACACCCCTTCATCTTCGTCGTTCTCGTTATTCCTCATGACATAATGCCCGTCTTCAGCTTCACATAAGGACGCAGCACATAGCTTGCTAGCTTCAACGGGTCGAACGTGCCAGGCTGAAACAGCCTGCTGCCCCACGGTCCGCTCAGCAGCTTCACGATTCGATCCAGGTCAGCATTGTCCAGCTGCTCCAGACTGCGTCGAAGCACCAGCGAATTCTCATAGCTCTGGCGAAGCGGCTCCATGAGCTCGACGTACTTGCCGATTCCGAGCAAATCATGCGCCGCATAGATACCTGATAATATAGCCGCGAACTGACCGAAGCCCAGATAGGGCATCATCGTGCCGAAGCAGTTGCCGACGAAGAACGTGTTGCCGATGCGCGCCGACTCACATATGCCGACCGGATACTGTCGAATCTGGAACTGGTCAATCACTCGCAGCTGCTGTCCCAGCCTCTGCTGTGCCTTCGCATAGAGACGCTGCCACAGCGCTTCGATGTCTTCCCCGCCTGCATGCGGCTCCTCCGGGTCAGGGAACGCAATGACGAGCTGAGCCTCCCGATCTGAGAAAGGAATCAGGTAGCCGTAGCCCTTCGGCGCCAGCTCATAGTTCAGCCACGCCATCACTGCATATCGGTCGAAGCAGCCCTCCACCGTCGCTCCCTTGATCGACACGGTGAAGTCACGTCGGAAATTGTGCATGCGCCGGCTGTAATCCCCGTCTCCGGTTGCCAGCACAATGTGCGTATGCTTCTGAAGCAGCTGCTCATACGTCTCCTCCGCATGCAGCCGAATCGGCGAGGCGAGCTGCCGAGCGAGCTGACACTCGTACGCATCATGCTGTCGGCCTCTGACATTCGTGAAGCCGAGCCTGCCTTCTATGAGTGCCTCCTCATTCTCAGAGTATATATACATGTGACTGACATGAGCCTGCGGCTGCAAGTACAGCTTGTGCGTCTCTGCTAAATAAGCGATGCAATCATCGATGGGGCGGCTCAGCAGCGACAGCATAAATTCACCGTTAACGAACCGATCGCCGACCCTTCCTCTCTTCTCATACACAACAGGCATCACACCGCTTCGCTCCAGCGTAAGCGCACAGGCTAGACCGGACAGCCCGGCCCCCATAATCGCGACGTTCATCTCGCGTCTCCTCCTCACAGCGCCCCTTCTAACAGACGTAACGTCCACTTGACCGTCGCTCGCAATACACATATAATTCCATATTATGCAAAAATCCATACATCCTATTGTCGACATGCAGCTGGAGCAACCAGCGGCAGTCGGGTACAGCCGGGCAACCTCAGTGAACAACAAAGAAGCCTCCGAGCCTGGGCATCACCCTAAGACGGAAGCTTCTTGACCTTACGCAGCAATTATCGAGTCGTAGAGAACTCTTGCATATTTTGCAGGTTTTCCAAATTCCCAAGTAAAGCTGCGCCGAACACAATAAAGACAAGTATGTAGAGTGTGATACCGATAGCAGCCCAGATCAAATTTGCCTTGGCAAAGTTGGCCTTGGACGGGCTCGCACCGCCGCCGAACGCCCATACGAACAGCATAATCAAATTCACGAGCGGAATCATAAGAATTAACATCGTAATCATCCAATCCTTCACACTGATTGTACTGGATTGGTTCCCACCGTACGACACTTGCTGACCTGTCTGTGTCTGCGCTTCCACGTTTCCATCATCCTCCTAGAAATAGAGTACTTCGCCAATGGGTTCGACACCATTCTGACAAATCCTCCATAGATCTAGGTAATTTTATGGAAATTTAACTATTTACAAGTCGAAACGGCTGATTAGTGCCAAGGTTAGCTCTGACCAGCTTACTCCGCTCTATACTTCGGCAGCGTATCAAAAAACCAGTCGCAAAACTTCTTCGTTATCCAAAACGTAATAAATAGCGAGCCGTACGTGTAAAACCAGTGCCACGTTATGTATTCGACAAGATCCGTGTATTCTTCAATGAGCACTTCAATAATCGTGAACAAGCTGCAATACAGCACGTAATACCCGCACTGGCGAGCACGGCTCGTGTGACGCGGATATCGCGCATTGAACACGGCGCACAATACCGGATAAGCCAAAAATTCATAGGTAAAGCTTGCCCGATTCACATCCGCCAGCTCTCGCACCGGATATTGCAGCATACCGTTCTCGACGGCGAGATATCCCAGCACAAAGGTCATCACTTGCTTGAACAAAAAAGCGGTCGCACCAACTCGCCTCATCTCCTTCGGTATCGTAAACAAGAGCAAAAACGAGCTGATCCATACAGCCACGAGTATGATATATTCCTTGCTCATGATGTTGACTCACCGCCTGCCGCCATGGAGTAAGGCTTGAAGAACAGATCGGTCAGCATGCACGTGCCGAATATAAAGCTGCCAAATACGATTGGGCTCCATAGCCAGTGATACGCCTTCAACGAGATGAGCTCCGTCCAACGAGCCAGCCCATATTGCAGCAGCACCAGCGCAGTCGTCCAGACAAGCACGCATAGGATGCTCTTGACTACAGAGCCTCGAGGGGCGAAGCGGTGCGCAATAGCAGCGAACATCGGATAGACCATGTACGCCATCGAGAAGCCCATGTTGGTCGCATTGGGAAATTCTCTTACAGGATAGGCAATGAGTCTTAGCTGTAACAATCCGAACTCCATCAGCCATATGATCGCTTGTCCAATCATAAAAGAGATGACGAAGGCATGAAGATGCTTTTTGCGGACAATAACAAGTACAGCAATTACTGCAATACCCCACAGCGCAAGCAGTACCGCTCTCTCCACGCTCATCCTGTTCTCCATCCCCTCTTTAAGCATCATGTACTATGACTATTATGGATACCTCCCTGTCTATTCATGCAAGCATCGGCATAGGATGTCAATCGGCAGCCGTCTTGGCTACAATGATGTGGCTGATCGGCTGGCGCAGCTTCTCCAGCGTAGCGGCAGGCACGTCACTGTCCGTCACGAGTGTGTCGATGCGTCTGAGGTCAAGACCGAAGAACAGCGCATTGCGATTCATCTTGCTGAAGTCTGCCATTAAGATAAGATCCTTGCTAATATCGGCCAGCATCTGTGCAACATGGAGCGGATCGACCTTGGAGAAGAAGCAGCCCTGCGACGTAATACCCATACACGAGAACATCGCCTTATCGAATCGGTACTGACGCAGCTCCTGATACAGCTTATGACCGGACGTCATCCCGTCCTCACCGACCTCGCCTCCGATCAAGAACACCTGAGCCTTGCCCTTCTTCTGCACAATATTGAGCGCAGCGAACGTCGAATTCGTCACAATCGTCGCCTCCAGCGACACGGGAATGTGACGCGATACAGCAAGTCCAGTCGTGTTGCCGTCGATGAAGACGCTGTCGCCGTTCTCGATGAGCTTCACAGCCTCCTGCGCGATCGCTTCCTTCTGCTTATAATTCAGGTTCACCCGCTCGAGGTACGGCATATCCCACGTCTTCTGCTCCTTCTTCACGGCGCCGCCGTACGTGCGGCGAACGATCCCCTTCTCATCGAGAATGCGCAGGTCGCGGCGAATCGTCTCGACAGACACTCCATATTTCTCGACGAGCTGATCGACATCGACGCTGCCTTGATGCTTGACGAGCTGAATAATATCATTTCTGCGGCGAATCGAATTCATGCTTGCTTCCCCCTTGGAACGAGCAGAAGAGAGAGGGATATCCCTCTCTCTGCAAGTCTGCAATTGTGCGGACCGAGCCGCTTATGCTGTTATTGGAACTCCTTGAGCGCCTTCGTCGCGTCAGCCTGAGCCTTCTTCATGGCGTCAGCCACCGGCATTTTACCGGAAATGATCGCCTCAAGGCCTGCGCTCACCGCATCCTCAATCGGGCGGCGGGCAGCTGTCGATACGTCGATCTGCGCATGCGGGAACACCTCAAGGAACGCCTGCTTCTTCTGCGGGTTATCCGCATAGTTCTTCTTCAGCAGCTCGGTGTCCTGAGAAGAGATCGTCGCCGGGAAGTAGCCAGTCTTCGCCGCGTAGATCGACTGCGCCTTCGGCTGGCCGAAATATTTCATGAACACCCAAGCGGCCAGCTCCTTCTCCGGTGTGCTCTTGAAGATGACCTGGTTGCCGCCGTACAGCTCCGTTATCGGCTTGCTGCCTTCCTTGCCCTGCGGAATAATCGTCATGCCCCACTTGAATTTATCCTTAATGAGGTCGAGCTTAGTGCTAGTGCGGGCCGTTGTGCCGATCTCCATCGCGGCGCGTCCGTTCGTGAACTCCTGCTCGGTATTCTCGGCAAGCAGGATCGCCTTCTTATCGACCAGATTCTTGATGATCGTCGCCAGCTGTACCGCTTCTGGATTGTCGAAGTTGACCTTGCTGAGATCTTTGGCGATCGGGTCGACACCGTACGTGCGCAGCCATGTACGGAACGTGCCGCCGTTTTTGCCATTCGTCATGACGAGCGCCGGGACGCCTGTCTTCTCTGTAATCGCGAGCGCCTGCTTCTCGAATTCCGCCCACGTCTTCGCCGGCTTGTCGAAGCCTGCCTGCTTCAGCAGATCCATGTTATAGTACATGCCCATCGAGCTGTTGCCGTGAATCCAGCTCATCGTCTTGCCTTCATATTGAGAGATGCGCTGACGGTCGAGCACGCCAGGCATAATATCCTTCAGCTCTTCCTCCTTCAAGCCATACTTCGGATCGTTGATGAAGCTGTCCAGCGCGACGATTTTGTTCGCCTTCATATATTCGAGCGTGTCGCTCTCGTACGCCATCGCTACAGCCGGCAGGCCGCCGCCTTGCAGCGCGGCGCGAATTTTTTTATTCAGATCGTCATAAGTGCCCTGAAATACTTCCTTGACGACGATTTTACCTTCATATTCCTTGTTGAACTCAGTTACGATGTCCTTGATCGCTTCGCCGTAGATCGTCGCTTGAATGTGCCAGTAGTCGATCGTCACCGGACCGTTCTTGCCCAGCTCCAGCTCGATCGGCTTCGCCTCGCTCTTGCCTGCTGTGCCAGGAGCTGCAGAAGGCTCGCTACCTCCTGTTGTACCTCCGCATGCGGCTAGCAGCGCCATGCTGGACGCGACGACAAGTGCTGTTGTGCTCTTCAACCATGTTTTGTTCACTTTGATTTCTCTCCCTTAATCGATCGATTTGGCAAAGCTTATGCATGTGGCATGGTGGCTGGCATCAGTCTTGAATGAAGCTTGAACTTGAATGATCTAGGTCAAAGAGGCCTTAGCCTCGATGATTCGCTCCAAGTGGATCGTCTCTCCGTACACAGGGAAAATGCGCGGCACCTCACCCGTCGGAAGGAGCGTCGGATGCATGCTGTGCAGCGGAATAACCGCCTGCGGCCGAATCGCCTGCACCAGCTCACTGATCTCGTCCGTCGCGGCGTGTCCGCCGGTGGCGAGGTAATGATACTGGACGGAGTATTCCGTCAGCCAGCGGTGCAGCGTGTCATCGCTCGGCGTAAGCGGATTGCCGTCCGCATGCACATAATGCGATCGGCTCGAACGGTCGCCGTACGTCTCCAGCTCTGCCATGAGCGGGAGCTGGCGATACGTCAGGAACACCGAGTAGTCGGACTTGCTCTTCACGAGCTGCTCCATCGTCACCTCTGCGTAAGGGAGCTGCCCGATGACGCTCGGGTCGAGCTCGCGTCCTGCAGGTGTACGCACCAGTCGGATCGTATCGCTCTCCTCCAGAGCCGGATGTCCGTTCAGCGCCCGGATGCCTTCCGCCGTAGCGGTTCTCCAGAACACTGCGGTGCTCTCATCCATGACGAGCTTGCGGCCCGCCGACTTCGCCGCCATGATGATGTCTGCGACGCGCTCGACATTGCGGGACAAAATGTTGACGTAGACGAGCCCCTTCGCCTCCTGCAGTACAGCCTCGTACTGCTTCGCCACGTCCAGCTCCAGCCGATCGATCGGCTTGCGGAACAGCGTGTCCGGACGGAGCCTCGTCCCTTCCGTAATGACCAGATCGACCTCCGCCTTACGGCACAGATCGATGAACCGATCCAGCCTCGCGCTGTGGCGGCCGTGACGGCGCCAGTCGCCTGTGAAGGCGATTGTATGTTCTCCAGTGCGAAGGATGAAGCCCGAGGAGCCCGGCGTATCGTGATCGACCTCGATCAGCTGCAGCCGATACGGTCCGAAGTCGACCTCCTCGAGATCGCGCAGCTTCGTAATCGTCGCCTGTGTACCCTCGTACTCGCCCGAGGCGATCACGGCCTGATACACCGCATAGGCGTCCTCATGCATGTACACTGGCACATCCTTACGCACATAAGGCAGCAGCGCCATATGATCTTGATGAATGTGGCTGATGAAGACGTTCAGCTTGGCGAAGGAAGGCAGCTCGGTGCGGCCCCATACCGCGGCGAGCGTGCTGTCCGCAAGCGGACCGGTCAGCTCCGGGTCATACAAGCCCGGCACCGGAGGCGCGCAGCGCGTTAACAAGTAAGAGCGGATGCCCTCCTTGCGGTCAGCTCGCACCGATTCGTTGAACATGCCGCGTAACGCGAGGCCCAGATCGAAGATCAAGCCCGTATCCTGCTTGCCGTATAGGATGTGTACACCGCCAATCGTGTTCAGACCACCGTAGAACGTCATCGACTCCTGCTCGCTGTGCTTGAATACCATGCTTAGCACCCCTTTTTTCCACTTGGAATGGTATATCTGAATTAGCTGCTCATCAGCTCTGAGTTGTTCTCCTGCCTTGCCTGCTGCAGCGCACGAAGCAGCTGCTCCAGCTCCTCTAGCGTGTACAGACGCGCATCCCAATCGTGGGAATCGTCGATCGACTCGTAAGGGGAGATGAACACGGTGCGTCCGCCCATCTCGCGAATCGGATACAGATCGTTCCAGGCGTGGTCACCGATGGACAAGATCTGCTGCGGCTCGATCCCGGCCTCTTGCGCAAGTGTGCCGATATGCTCGGACAGCTTGTACGGCTTATGGCCCCCGAAGATGACGCTGCTGAACGTATGCTCCAGACCCATATAGTTGACAAAAGGCTTCGCCGCCGGCTCCGGAGAATTCGTGATGAGCCACTTATGCGTTACCGCATCAAGCGATTCGATCGCCGCCAGCAAGCCCCGGTGCTTCTCAATCGCAACGGCAGCCGCTTCGTTCACCATCTCCTCGCGAACTCGCATGAACGCCTCGGTACGCTTCGCCGGGTCCACGTTCCAATAGCTCGCCACGACGTTCACTGCACTCCAGGCGTCGCCGACGTACATATGCCGCTCCATCTGTGGCTGGGTCGCAGGTTCGGTCTGCTTCAGCTTCTGCGGCGATTGGTCGTCGGTGGCTCCATCTGCTTCGGCTTCGGCATGCTCTGAGGCTGTCGTACCGTCCCAGTGAATATCTGCGGTCATATAACCATTCGCAAGCGTCCAGCCCGTGCGGGTGTGTGGCTCGTAGAAGTGTCCGATCCGAATCGGGTGCCGACCGGATACGATGTCCATGACTGCCTCATACAGCTCGTCATAACGCACCTCAAGCTCGGTGCCCTCCACCATATATCCGATATAGCTGTGGATAAATCGTTCATTCTGATACAGCGTACCGTCAAGGTCAAATAAAATTGCGCGAATGTCTTGAAGCCAGTTCATGCTGAATGTTCTCCTCTCGTCTTTCCAGTTGTAGGGTCATGCGTTGCCGTGCATAGAAGCGTGCCAGATTGTCGTCGCGGATGGCTCTGCCTAGCCCTTCAGGCCGGAGGCGGCAACGCCCGTATGAAACCAGCGCTGCGCACCGAAGTAGAGCAGGACGATCGGCATAATCGTGAACGTCGCCGCCGCCATCAGATGGTGGTAGTTGTGCCCTTCCTCGCTGACGAAGTAGAGCAGACCGACCTGCAGCGGCCGAAGCGATTCGCTCGATGTGATCAAGAGCGGCCATAGCACACCGTTCCACTTGCCGACGAAGGCGAGCAGACCCGCAGTGACCAGACCCGGCGCAGACAGCGGGACAAGCACGCGGCACAAGTACATGAAGCGCGACATCCCGTCAACCTGAGCAGCCTCCCAGTACTCCTTCGGCACAGACAGGAATGTCTGTCTCAGCAGGAAGATCGTGAACGCATCCGCGAGGAATGGCACGATCATGCCGAGGTAGCTGTCATACAAGCCTTGTCCACCTTCACCGAGCCAATCGTTGCCGCCTGCCAGCGGCATATGCCGCAGCGTGACGAAGTTCGGAATCAACGTAATATCATACGGAATCATCATCGTGCACAGCACGAGCATGAAGATGAAGCTGCGTCCCGCGAATTGAAAGTGCGTGATCGCATACGCGATCGGTATGCAGATCAGCAGCTGCAGCACCGTACCAAGACCGGCAATGATGAAGGTGTTGTAGAAGTATCGGCTGAACGTCGACTCCGGCTTGTTCCACGCATGGACGTAATTGTCGAAGACGAAGCTCTCCGGCAGGAAGCTCGGCGGCATCAGATTGATCTCGTACGGCGTCTTCAACGAATTCAATATCATCCAGATGAACGGGAACAGCGCAGCCAGCGCCAGCAGCAGCACGATCGCGTACACAAGTCCCCACATCGTTTTGGAATACCATTTTGCATAGGGAACCATTCATACTTGCCCCTCTCCTGAAATAATCGGTTCCGATAATCTCCTAATAGATTAGGCCTGGTAATGGACCCGCTTCTCGCCGAACTTATATTGCACCCACGTCAGCACGAGCAGAATGCCGAACAGCACCATCGAGGCCGCCGCCGCATACCCGACTTGACCGTATACATAGAAGCTGCGGAAGATGTACAGCGGGAACGACATCGTCGAGCCGAGCGGACCCCCTTCGCCACCGGAGAACACATAGAAGGCGTTGAACGATTCGAACGCACCGATCACCGATACGATCAATAGCATGAACAGCATGGGCATCATCAGCGGCACCGTGACGTGTCGGATCAAGCTCGGCGTCCGGGCGCCGTCGATGCGGGCCGCTTCGTACAGCTCCTTCGGGATGCTGCTAAGTCCGGCCATAAAGATGACGACATTGAAGCCGACGGTGCACCATACGGAGAACAGCATGATGACGAGAAGCGCGAGCGTCGGACCGGCCAGCGCCTGCGGCAGCCACTCTGGCCAAGCTCCGCCGAAGGCGTGCAGCAGCTTCATGAGCACTGGGTCCGGGTCATAGAGCCAGTTCATCCGGGCGAGGCCCGCTGATTCCAGAGCCGCATTCGCAATGCCGACGTTCGGGTGAAAAATCCACTTGAACACGATCGCCGCCGCAACCTGAGACGTAATGAACGGCAGGAAGAAGATCGTTCGCACCATGCCGCGTCCCTTGAAGTTCTGGAACAGAACGTATGCGATGAAGAATGACAGGACAAGTGCGGCCGGAATCGTGCCAAGCGCATAGTAGAATGTGACGAGCAAGCTTTGACCGACAGCACCGAGCTGTAGACCCGCGACCGGGTCCTGCACGATGAGCTCCTCGGTGAATATTCGAGTATAGTTATCCAAGCCGATGAATCTCTCTGGCACGTAGCCCCACTTCCAGAGGCTCATCCACATGCCGAAGACGAGCGGCCAATACCGGAACAGCACCAGGAGCAGCAGCGCAGGCAGCGCGTAGGCTAGTCCGATTAGCGCCTCCTTGCGCCTTCTCTTGGAGCGCGGCAGCACGCTAGCCTTCACCTTGGCCGCCTTCGCCCTCCAGCTTAACGTTGTTTCGCTCATGGACATGGGAGCATCTCCTTTTCTGTAGCATACGTTCATGATAACCAAGCTTTGTCAGACGATAATTATCGTTGTGTGTAGTATTTGTTGAGATAGTGTCGACATTTGATACAAATATGCCCGTTGTTAGCGCACAACGGGCATATTCATTCAACAAACGGTAATCTATGACATATGTGCCCTAAACGCCAAACAGCCCCTTCCAATAAAGGGAGGGACTGTTTATTGACTCGTTACGAGAAAAGACCGCCCAGCCGTCCTAATGGACAGCATAGGCAGTCTATGAATGAAAGATAAGGACTATGTTACATCGTTGTTTGCTTCGATTGCGAGAGTCCACCGCGAGCTGCAGTCGATTCAGCCTGCAGTCTCATTTGCTCCGGATAGCCGTACGTGCCGTGCTCACTGAGGTCAAGACCAATCGTCTCTTCTTCTTCCGTTACACGGATACCGACAACAGCCTTCATGACTGCAAGGATGATGTACGAGGCCGCGAAAGCGAACGCTCCGCAAGCAAGTACGCCGAGCGCCTGTACGCCGAGCTGCTCGAAGCCGCCGCCGTAGAACAGACCTGCTTTACCTACGCCCACCTTCTCCACAAGCTCAGGCGTTGCGAACAAGCCGTTGGACAACGTTCCCCAAATACCAGCCATACCGTGTGCAGATAGCGCATAGATTGGATCGTCAACGCGCAGCTTCTCGAAGAAGCGCATGCTCATGAATACAACGATACCTGCGATGAAGCCGATCAAGATCGCTGCCCAAGAATCTACGAAGGCGCAAGATGCAGTGATTGCAACAAGACCTGCCAGCGCACCGTTCAGCATGACGGACACATCTGCCTTACCATTAGCGAGCCAGCTGATCAGCAGTGCCGCTACCGCACCGGCCGCTGCGCCAAGCTGGGTGTTGATTGCAACGAAGCCGAAGAAGCTGCCATCGCCTACTGCGATCGTGGAGCTTGCATTGAAGCCGAACCAGCCTACCCACAGAAGCATAACGCCGAGCGTTGTGAACACCTGGTTATGACCAGGGATTTCATTCGGTGTACCGTTCTTATTGTACTTACCAAGACGCGGCTTCAATAGAAGCGTTGCCGCCAGCGCCGCCATGGCACCTGTCAAGTGAACGACCGTCGAGCCTGCGAAGTCCTGCTTACCATGCTCAGCGAGCCAGCCGCCTCCCCAGATCCAGTGTGCAATGACCGGATAGATAACAGCGGAGAACAAGACTGCGAAGATCAAGTACGCGGACAGCTTCGCTCTCTCGGCGAATCCGCCCCAAGCAACCGACAGCGAGATCGCTGCGAATGCCAGCTGAAAAATAAACATAACCGTCGGAGCAACCAAGCTGCCCTCTGGAACATCCTTCACATCAAAGCCGAAATAATCGCCCCAGCCTATAATTGCGTTACCCTGCGAACCAAAAATAAATGCGTAGCCGACAGCCCAAAATACGATCGACGCGATGCCAAGTGTAAAAATCGTCTTACCCGCGATGTGACCCGCGTTCTTCATCCGAGTTGAACCGGCTTCCAGCATAACAAATCCGCTTTGCATGAAAATAACTAAAATTGCGCCAAGCATGACCCAAATTGCATTCATCCCTAATTCCATGTGTGTCAACCTCACTTTAAGTTAAATTATTGTCTTCCTAAAGCGCTGTTTCTCTCTCTAATGCCTTAGCTATGTATATATCTTATGACACAAAGCACACTCATGTCAATATAGTTAACACAAAAGATTATTTTTTATGTCAGAAGCCTATGCGAGTTAAGTGGAATAGTCATACCGTGCACGAACATGACATAATAGCGTTATGTTTCGCGTGAGTTCGTGCTCTTCAGTAGCTTCACCACGTTCGCGGCTAGGCTATGGAAGAAAGCCCCTGCTCACGCTCGCGGCGGGCTTAGCGCACGATTCGTTACTTATTTCGAGCGGGCGATGCTCCTGCTCACGCTCGCGGCGGGCTGTAGCGCACGAATCGTTACTTATTTCGAGCTGATGGCGCTCCTGCTCACGCTCGCGGCGGGCTTTAGCGCACGATTCGTTACTTATTTCGAGCTGATGGCGCTCCTGCTCACGCTCGAGGCGGGCTGTAGCGCACGATTCGTTACTTATTTCGAGCCCAGGATGCTCCTGCTCACGCTCGCGGCGGGCTGTAGCGCACGAATCGTTACTTATTTCGAGCTGATGGCGCTCCTGCTCACGCTCGCGGCGGACTTAGCGCACGATTCGTTACTTATTTCGAGCCGATGGCGCTCCTGCTCACGCTCGCGGCGGGCTTTAGCGCACGATTCGTTACTTATTTCGAGCCGATGGCGCTCCTGCTCACGCTCGCGGCGGGCTTAGCGCACGATTCGTTACTTATTTCGAGCGGGCGATGCTCCTGCTCACGCTCGCGGCGGGCTGTAGCGCACGAATCGTTACTTATTTCGAGCTGATGGCGCTCCTGCTCACGCTCGCGGCGGGCTTTAGCGCACGATTCGTTACTTATTTCGAGCTGATGGCGATCCTGCTCACGCTCGCGGCGGGCATCTCGCTCACGTTCAAGCCGTTACGATGCTTCTCATCGTAACGGCCTCCCTCGCGCTGGCCCTGCCGCGATCCCGCAGCCATCCACCCTAACGCCAAAGAGGCCGCCTCCGTACCGGTTTGCCGGTTCAGGAGACAGCCTCGCAGGTGTGCGCCAGATTTTAACCTACTACTATTACGATTGAATGTCCTTCATGCCCGTATTAGCACCAGTATACGGTATTCTAATCACGAATGCCCCAGCAGACCTCATCAGGCCGGCTGGGGCATGCTTCATAGACATAGACTAGGACTACTCCTCATGCGCATCATAATACCGGTTACGGCCCATCCGCTTCGCCGCGTAGAGCGCATCATCGGCTGTATTGATCAGCAGCTGCAGGTCAGCCTTCTCCCGCTGCAGCTCCGACCAGCAGACGACCCCGCAGCTGATCGTCACGTAAGAGGAGGTTTCCGATCCAGCATGTGGAATGGAGAGCTCCTGAACTTGCGCAACGAGTCGCTCCGCAAGCTTCCTTGCGCCCACCAGGCCGACGGGAGCCAGCACAGCGAACTCCTCTCCGCCGTAGCGAGCGGCCATGCCACCGTATGCCTCCGATTCCTTCTGGAGCGTCTGCGCAACCTTCACAAGACAATCATCTCCGGCGTAGTGACCGTACGTGTCGTTGAATTTTTTGAAATGATCGATGTCCATCAGAAGCAAGCTGAAGTCATCGCCTGCCTGCAGCATCGCCTGCGCCATGCTATTGAAGTGTCTCCGGTTCGCTATACCTGTTAAGGCGTCGCACAGCGATTGCTTGAGCAGCGCTTCGTTCATTTCCTCCAGCTTCTGAGTTCGCTCCTGTACCATCTCCTCCAGCGAGCTGTTCACAATGAGCAGCTTCCGGGCGAGCACCTCGCTCGTTACAAGCGCCCGAGAGAAGCGGATGGCCAGAATGAACGATTGAAAAATAATGAACGCATACAGCCCATGTGTCACATAGAACTCAGTCTGGATGAACCCTCGCGACGTTAATATATCGTTCACGACCGTTACGAAGAAGCAGACTGCCCCTAATGCAGACAATAGCGCCATTGCACGACGTCTTACGATTGCCATAACATAGATGTATACCGTATAGACGACAAGCGCCAGCATGAAGGCTTGAAAATAAATGAGGCAGTATGTCGAGAACCTAGGCGGCATCAGCAAGCAGATCAAGCCGTACAACGTGCACACCGAGGTGATCATTACTACAGCCCGCCTGTGAAGCTCCTTAGGAAACACACGATGTAAAAATAACGCGAAGCTGCATACACCGACAACCAGCGCGACATATTCGATACGCAAAGCAGCTTGCCAGCTTATAGCTGTGGTGAAGCTATAAATAACCTTCTCACCTGTAAATAAGCTCCGCACCCCAAGCGCTAAGCAAAAAGCACCGAAATAAAGCGGCTCCGGCTCCACTCTTCGCAATACATAGAGGCCAACATGATAAAGCGCCATTATAATGAGTCCGCCCGCCAAAAACATCTCAACCGACGTCTGCGCCTTCGACGCCTTATAGATGACATCGGACTTGCCGAGCTTGATACTGCTCGTGATGCCGCCGTTACGCGATACTTGATTCGACGCATGCATAACTAGCGTCAGCTTCTCGCTCTGCACATGGAAGTCCACAATGCGACTCTGACGACTCGGAAGCTCGGTCAGCCGATCACCGACAACGCCGTTGCGAAGCACCTCTTCTCCGTTCAACCATAAGGTATACGCAGAATAAACCGCAGGAATGTGCACCGCCCACACTTGTCCCTTGGCCTCGGTCGGAAGCAGAATGTCGAGCCGGTATGTAGCGCTCCCATAAGAGGGTAGCTTCTTTCTCTTCCCGTCATCGACGTAGGACGTCCAGCTACTTGGCACCTGAACCGACTCGTATGGCTCCTTATCGAACTCCTGAGGCGTCAGAAGCCGATTGTAAGAAAACTGCCATTCGCCGTCCAGCTTGTACATAGCTTCAGTGCCCGATCGTGACAAATCAAGCAAGCCGTTATGAGCAGTCGGCGGCTTCATATTACGGATGTACTCCTTGTCATTGGTGCAGCCTGCTGCAAGCACACAACTCAGCACAACCGCGACCAGCAGCCATATTCGATATGAGAGTACATGATGTACCTGCTTCATGGTGACCTCGTTTCCGGTATACCTACGTTGCGGACTTCTGCCTTCCCGTCATCCCGCTCATCGTTAGATACACATTACATCGTAATATCGACAATGTCGAGGCTGCTCTGATGGGACAGGTCGATGAACTCTTCCTGCACCTGAACGAGTGGGCGGAAATAATCGGTCGCATTGGTCATCACGATTTTACCTTGCCGACCGTCGTTCAGCACAACCTGCTTGCCAATGAAGTTCGGAATCATGTGCTTAATGAACGTGTGCGCCACAGTGGCGTCCAGCTCTCCGAATGAGCAGCGGTGAATTTCTTTCAGCACGACGAGGAGATCACGCTTCTTCTGGTATACTCTTGTCGTAATCATCGCACTGTATATATCGGCAACAGCAACAATTTTCGCAAATGGATGAATATGGGCTGCCGTCTTACCCAGCGGGTAACCCTTACCATGCAATCGTTCGTGATGCTGCAGCGCGGTGAGGGCGTACTCCTCCTGATCGTCCAGCTCCAGACTCTTCTTGATAATGTCGTAGCCGTACACCGTATGCCGCTTCATCTCCTCGAACTCCTCGTCGGTGAGCTTCCCTGACTTGTTCAGAATGTCACTATTGACTCTCGATTTGCCAATGTCATGCAAATATCCGGCCTTCCCGACACGCAGCGCTTCATATTCGGGCATCCCCATCCACTTCGCTATAAAATAAGAAATCATTCCGACGTGCACACAATGGTAGTACGTATAGTCGTCCTTATTGTTGAGCAGCAGCAGCAGCGATACGATGTCCGTCTCATTCTTGAACGAACCGATGAACGGAACGAACCCTTCCTCTACATCGGCATCCGTAATTTGGCCGGCACTTCTGCATTTCTCGAATATCGTTTTAATTGACTCCAGCGATCTCTCAAAAGTAACAAGCATGTGCCGCATATGCTCAGTCTTGTAGTAGGAGCTTGTTAGAGCTTCAGGCTTCCGCTCGATCATGACTTCATCGATCCGGTGCTTGTACAGCAAATCCAGCGCATCTTGATCTAATACCGTATTAGCAGCCAAGACCGGCACGCCATAGCTATTGAACACATCTTGGGTCAGTCGATCCCCGAGCATTAGCTCATCCACTTGTACCTGCATCATGTCACCTTCATATCAGCATCAACTTTTTCATCATTCTGCCGCTGCCTCAGCTGCAAGCAACCTCATATGAAGCGCCCTGAGCTTAAGCCTTGTCTGCGACGATATGCAGCATAGAGCTCCAGTACTTGGAGGTTCTCGATTGAAGTTATAATTCCTGCCTAGCATAGTAAGGGGTGATATATTCTTATTCGACATCATTCTTCATTCTCCTACAAGAAGGATCGAAATCTTGAATCGACCTCCTCCAATAGCAAGTGCTTGTCTGTATAGAAAAATACGACCTTAAGCCGCGAGGCCAAGGTCGTATTTTTTGGAGCTGCACAGATATACAGCTTGCATATAGAAATACCGTCTATTGCGGATTCGTCGTCCATATGCCTGCTGTCTTCACGAATACGCGCGGTGGCAGCTGCAGCGTAGCCATGATCAGGTCTGCCACGTCCTCCGGCTGCATCATCCGGTCCTCATCGCCGATCTTCAGTCCCGCCTTCACAGCCAGCTCCGTGTTGACCGTGCTCGGCGTAAGAGCCGTCACCCGAATGTTCGACTTGCGAACCTCCTGCATCAGCGCCTCCGTCATCCCCATAACTGCAAACTTCGAGGCGCAGTACGCTGAGCCGGTCGCGAAGCCTCTCTCTCCGGCCGTCGAAGCAATATTAATGATACTGCCGCTTTGCTGCTCCAGCATGGTCGGCAGTGCGGCGCGCGTTACATAGTAGGTCCCCATCACATTCGTCTGAATAATCTGCTCCCACTCGGTCGGCTCCATCTCTGCGAGCGTTCCGAACTTAGCTATACCGGCATTGTTGATTAGAATCGATAAGGAGCCCAACTGCTCCACAAGTGAGCGGACTGCCTTCTCCGCTTCGTCCTTCTTCGAGATATCCGCCGATGCGATGAACACCTTCGTTCCGAACTCGCTAGTCAGCTGCTCTCGAAGCGCCTCCAGATCCGCACTACTTCTGGCGATAAGTCCTAGATGCACGCCGCTCTCTGCCAGCTTCAGTGCAGCGGCCTTGCCGATTCCTTTGCCCCCACCGGTAATGATGGCTGTACCATTACGAAGCTCCATGTGATCCGTCACTTCTCCTTTATTCGATTCATATGGTAAATGCTTTCCACCGCATTATAGCAAAGCCGCGCTTATTCCTCCAACCAAGCTCGCACTTCCTCCCGCGTCGGCAGCGCCGGAATCGCACCCGGCCGTGTCGTCGTAATCGCCGCCGCGGCATTCGCGAAGGCGAGCAGCTCAGCCGCACGCTCAGCCGTTATGCCCGCTCCCGAGGTGAAGCCCGCCTCCTCGGCCAGCTGCACGAGCAGCGCCCCGATGAACGTATCGCCTGCGCCGGTCGTATCGACCGCCTGCACCCGAAGTCCGGGCTTCGTCACCTGAGCGCCCTCCCGCATGAACCACGTCGCCCCTTGCGCCCCGCGTGTGTACACGACGTGCTGTACATCACCGACGAAGAGGGACGCAATCGCCTGCTCCTCCTCCTCGATGCCAGTAATGAAGGCCAGCTCCTCGTCGCTGATCTTCACCATATGGCTCTCGGGGATGAACTCCAGTATTGTCCGTCGGCACAGGTCAGGCTCGCTCCACAGTGGCAGCCGTACGTTCGGATCGAAACTGACGAAGCCGCCCTTCGCCTTCACCGCCGCGATCGCCTTCCGGTGCGCATACTTAACCGGAGCCTCGATCAGATCGACCGAGCAGTAATGGAGAATGTCCCCGGGACCGAACCACTCAGGCTCAATCTCATTCTCATGGAGCAGCATATCTGCGCTCGGATTGCGATAGAAGGAGAAGTCGCGGTTGCCATCCTCCTTCAAGCTGACGAAGGCGAGCGCTGTATTCGCCTCCGTCGTGCGAAGAACGCGGCTCGTGTCTACCCCTGCTCCTGCCATCGTCTCGACGAGGAAGTCGCCGAACGCATCGGCGCCGAGCTTGCCGATGAAGCTGCTCGTCCCGCCGAGCCGTGCTACGGCGCAGGCGACGTTGGCCGGCGCACCGCCGGCCGCCTTTTCGAAGCCGCTGACGGCTTGCAGCGGCACACCTTTTTGCACAGGAATGAAATCAATAAGCGCTTCCCCCATTGCGAACACGTTGACCATAGATCCATTACCGCCCTTCTATGTGCTTAATCAGATCGTTTGCACGCGCGAGACCTAGCCTTACTATACTGGATGCTGAAGGTGAACACCACTGGCAGGCGGGCGAGGTTGAGGAGACCAGACTTTGTTAACCTGTCAGGCTATAGCGCCGAATATACAGGCACACATAATTCACAATAATCTTCGCGTAGCAGCTCACCCGTATACCTCTCCACAATCGGTTTATGCTCGATCTGATAGCCTAAGCGATACAGTTGCGGGATGATCTCAGCCCAAGCTCGTTCAATATCCTCAGCCGTATGCTTGATTCTAAAAACAGCGTATGCACCACCAGACAGCTCCCCTTCACGAACGTCATGCACATCCAGTTGAGTCTCCTCTGGTAAGACGATACATGCATCATACCTACACATCTCAGGAGGCGTGGTCCGAGGATCATCCTGCGGAATACCGAATAAGATCGCTGTGTCTGTAAGCAGCTCATTGTCCAGCGCCCAGCTCTTCAACCGTTCCATCGCTAGAGCGTTGGCAGGACCATATGGCCCTACCTGCCGTACATATGCAATGCAGTAATTCGGAATCACTTCTATCCTAATATCCATTTCTCCACTTTCCTTTCCATCAAAAGGATGTCTACACGCGGATCATAGCTTGATATAAAAAAAATCACAATATTTTTTTTAAAAATAACCATGATTTGTAAAAGAGATAAGCCACCCTCACGGGCGGCTTATCTCTATTGCATAAACGCTTCAAAACTTCCACTACGCGCCCAAATAACGCTTCACCGCTCCAACTCTCTGAACAAGCAGCACATCAATGAGCAGCGCAGCTAGGATCGACAGCCCGACGAGCGGGAAGAAGATACCGAACGCCGCAACGATCACAGCGGTTCCCTTGAGCACTCTGCCGCCGCGCTGCGCAGCAGGTGCGCCGAGCTTGCCAGCCGGTCTGCGTCTCCACCACATGACCGCGCCGGTCACCGAGGTCAGAATGAGACCGAGGCATAGCAGCAGACAGATGATCTGGTTCGCCGTTCCGAAATATCGCCCCTCATGCAGAGCGATGCCGATGGATACCATTTTGCCCAAGATGCCGTAATCGGCAAATCGGAGGTCCGCCAGCACGTTCCCGCTGTACTGATCAATATGAAGCGTCGCGCCGTTCTCCGGCACGGACGCATTGACCGCAATCGTATACACGCCCAGCTCACCCTTCGGCAGCGTCACCGTATACGGCTCCTGGAAGCGCTGCTCCTCAGCGAGCTTGACGATGTCCTCGAGCGGAACGACCGGAGCGAGCGGCTTGCCTGTGCTGCCAGTGCTGGCGCCAGTTGCGCCGCCGTGCTCGCCATGATGGTCGCCGGCGCTCTTCGCCTGACCCGATGTAGGCGCATGTCCGTCATGCCCCGTATTGGTGCTGGCGGCCGCGCGATCCGAGGTCGGCACAGGCAGCTGCTCGGCTGCCCAAGGCACCTCGGCCACGTCCTTCGTCGGCATAGCCGACTGCGGCTTCATGAATAACAGCGCCGGTGTCCCCGTGCCCGTCGCCGCAGAGAACTTGCTCAGCCCATCGCCCCATACGCCCGACCACGGCAAGCCCGTCATAATGAGCAGTGCCACGCCTACGGCCATCCACATGGCGGGCACCGCATGCAGGTCGCGCCAGAAGATTCGCTTGCCTTGGTTAAGTCTTGGCAGCCAGACGCCCATCACCTTGTTGCCCGAGCGCGGCCACCACAGATAAAGACCCGTAACGAGCAGAATCATCCCCCAGCCTGCCGCCAGCTCAATGATTCGATTACCAGTCGTTCCCATCATGATTGAGCCATGCAGCGTCTTCACCAGCTTCATGAACGTATGGTTGTCCGCCACTTCTCCGGTAACGGCGCCGCTATAAGGATTGACGAAGACGGTCACCGGCTCTCCTTGCCGCACGATGCCGACCACCGACGCCAGCTCCGGCTCAGCCCCCGGCTTGAACCTCGTCACGCTGGCATCCGGGTAATGCGTCTTGACCCGCGCCACCTGCTCGGACGCAGACAGCTTGTCCCCTGCTGCTTGTACATGCATATAATCCTTATACTGCCACGCTTCATATTGCGGCTTGAACAAGTAGACCGCACCTGTCACCGCGAGAATAATTAAGATCGGCGCGAACAGCAGGCCCGCGTAGAAGTGCCACCTCCATACCATCCGGTACAGCTTCGGGGTTGGCTGCTCTTGATTGACATGACTCTGTTCCATATTCCTCACAATTCCTCCTAATAAGTCTACGTTAATGCTACCTGTTGTGCTGCTGAATCCAAGTATATGCGCCACGTTCTCACTTGAATATGACTCACTCGGGCTAATCGGCAAGCGAGATTGTGTAGAATTCATGTCCATGAGAAAGACGATGGACGCTCCGCTTACAGACGGGGCGTTTTTATATTTCAAAACAAGTTTGTGTTCGCTATTTTTTCTTTACAAATAATTAAAAGATATGTATTCTGTGAAAAAGAGAGAAATTAGTCGTATTATGTCGAATTATGTTCTTTGAAGTCTCTTTACCTCTAAGATAACGCTTTCAAAACACTCTTATTCGACAAACACTCTAAAAGGGGGGCTTACCTTGGATGTACGCGGTATGTTTAAAAAACTTCCGCTGGATAACCTACGTGGCCGATGGCAAAATCTCGCGCTTGGCTGGAAATACGGCTGTGCGCTTCTATTGTCCATCCTTCTATTTGCAGGCTCAACGGGCATCGTCTTCACTTCCGTCCAATCCATTAAGAAAGACATTCAGCTCGTAGAGCATGTCAACAACGAGACGTTTGAAATTGCAAGATCGATCTCTCTGCTTGACGCCATTGATGTGCAGGCCTATGAATTTATGATCTTCTCCAGCGGCGAGCGCAAGCAAACCTTGAGCAAGCTGGTCCAAGAGCTCGATCAGCTTCTCGATCAAATTGAGCAATCGCATAGTTCGAACACCGATGAAATTCATGCAACCATCGCTAAGCTGAAGCAAAATAACCAGGCAAATTTCAACACCTTCGAGAAGGATCTTGTATTTGCGGTTGAGCGCAATCTCAAGACAGACCTTGTGCTTGCCCGTCAACAGATGACGGAGAACAAGCTCGAAAATTATGGAATATTGCTCAACCTGCAGGGCCTGCTTAATGAGCAGCGCACAAAGGCCATACAAAATACATACAGCAATCTGACTCAAACGATCATCGTACTGCTATTCTCCTTCGTCCTGTCTACCGCAATAGGCCTAGCGATTACGTTGTCGATCTCACGCTTAATCAAGAGACAGATGGATCAGCTCATTCGCATTAGCGACCGTATCGCCGACGGGGACCTTACGGTAGAGGACATGCTGCATGCAGGTCAGGATGAGATCGGGAAACTCTCACAATCGGTCTATAAGATGGCAGAGAACTTACGCACTATTATTATCAAAATGTCAGGCGTCTCTGAGCAGGTCAGCAACCAAAGCGCCATGATGCTCCGAGCCTCAAACGAGGTGCAAATCGGAAGTCTCCAGATCTCGCAGACGATGGAGCAGCTGGCTGCCGGAACAGAGGAGCAAGCCGACTCCTCAACCGACATCGTTAACGTCATTGAAGGCTTGAACACGAAGGTGCTGGAGGCCAACAAGGAGAACGATACGTTAACCGGCGCCTCCCGTGACCTCATGGACATGGCCAAGGAAGGCAACAGCCTTATGCTCAGCTCCAAGCAAAAGATGGAGGAAATCAACAGCATCGTTCGCGGCTCCGTCGATAAAGTCAAAACGCTGGATCATAAATCGAAGGAAATTTCGAAGCTGATCGAGGTTATTCACGATATTGCGGGTCAAACGAACCTACTCGCGCTGAATGCAGCGATCGAAGCGGCCCGCGCTGGAGAGGCCGGACGAGGCTTCGCTGTAGTCGCTTCCGAAATTCGCAAGCTATCCGAGCAAGTTGGACAATCCGTCGTTCACATCACCAAAATTGTGAAAGGGATTCAAGACGAGTCCAGAGCCGTTGCCAGCTCGCTTGAAACCGGCTACGAGCAGGTCGAAGCCGGCAGTCATATGGTGAAGGTGACAAGCGATACGTTCCAGAGCATCAATGCTGAAGTCATTAAGGTCGCAGATGGCATCCGCAACGTAGGCAGCAATCTGGAGCAAATCGCCGCAAGCAGTGAACGGATTCATAGCGCTGTCGAAAATATCGCCGCCATCTCCGAGGAGACTGCAGCCGGCGTGGAAGAAACGTCCGCATCCGCCCAGCAGCAGCATCAATCGGTGGAGGTCATTTCCCGATATGCGCAGGATTTGTCCAAGCTTACTGACGATTTGAACCAGATGATCGCCTCCTTCAAGCTGTAGCTCCCCCTCATCAGATCGTTTGAGGAGGTGACCGCTTACCGGTAGAGATGAAGGCTGCCATTGCCATGCCCTGTGAAATGAAGTGAAGTACCCCCAACAGCATGAATCACTCGTCTTAGCGCGTATGGAACAACATCACACATTATGGAGGAAACTAATATGAAAAAAATAAACAAATCGATGAGCGCCCTATTAGCACTGGTCCTAACAGCATCCTTAACTGCAGCCTGCGGCCAAACGAAGGAGGCGCCGCAGCAAGCAGCGAAGCCGGATGCTGCTACGTCAGGTGCTACCAAGCCGGAAGCGAAGCCGCAAGAGGCACCAAGTCAAAAATTCGTCTTAAACTTCGGACACGTTCTCTCCGAATCTGACCCGTATCATGCGGGCTACCTAAGCTGGGCTAAGAACGTCTCGGAGCGCACCAAGGGAGCACTTGAAATTAAAGTGTACCCGAACTCCCAGCTAGGTGTGGAGGAAGACATTATTAAGCAGATCAAGGACGGCAAAAGCCTCGGCTATAACACAGACTCCGCACGTATGAGCAGCTTCATCCCGGAGATGGCCGTCATGAACGCGCCTTACTTCGTAGATAGCCTGGATGAGGTCATTAAGCTGAATGATACCCCTACCGTGAAGGCATGGAAGGAGAAGCTCGAGAAGGAGCACAAGATTAAGATCTTATCCTTCAACTGGGTGCAAGGCTTCCGTCACATGGTCATGAATAAGCCAGCCAAGACACCTGAGGACTTGAAGGGCTCCCGCATTCGTACACCTGGAGCTCCAATCTGGCAGGAATCGATTCGTGCCGTAGGTGCAACACCAGTTGCTCTTCCGTTCGGCGAAATTTACTCGGGCATTCAGAAGGGTACCATCGACGGGGCAGATAACGTATACAACAGCACGCTGAACAGTAAGCTGTTCGAGGTTACCAAATATGTGAATGAGACGAAGCACATTCTGCTCATCAACTTCGCGATCGTAAGCGCCGACTTCTTCAACAGCCTGCCTGCGGACTACCAGCAAATCTTAATGGAAGAAAGCGACAAGGCCGCGATCGAAACATCCAAGAAGATCGAGCAAATTACGGGCGAATCCAAAAAGAAGCTGATCGAAAATGGCATGAAAATCGTCGAGGTCGACATGAACGCTTACAAGGCGGCCGGTGAGAAGGCTTACGAGGTGCTGAAGCTGAACGACATTCGTCAGCAGCTGTATACGGAAATGGGTAAGAAGTAAATACAATTTTTTTATGAAGATATGTTCTGAACACACAGGCCTATGGCCTGTGTGTTTGCTTTACAACTGAAAAGCATTTTTTGCATTCCCAAATGTTTCATACTTCGACGTCGGAACATTCGACAACACTTGAAGTCGGTCCAGGCATCCCATACGGGATGCGACCGTCCTCGACGTCGTCCTCGTCGCGATTTTTAGGATTTCAATCCTCGCACCCCATATGGGATGCGACGTCTATGTGATGGTGACAGGTCGTCAGATCGGATAATTTCAATCCACGCACCCTATACGGGATGCGACAGCTTGAGCAACTGCAGGGGGCGAGCGCATGCTATTTCAATCCACGCACCCCATACGGGATGCGACCCATAAGGCGAGCATCGAAGCTCCTTACGATGCAATTTCAATCCACGCACCCCATACGGGATGCGACGGAGGACTTCGTATCCATAGGCGCTAGATTTGATATTTCAATCCACGCACCCCATACGGGATGCGACGCACAAGGCAAGTCTTGTCCTACGATTGGGCAGAATTTCAATCCACGCACCCCATACGGGATGCGACCTGTAATATTTTTCTTCTCGCAGGCCGATGACTTATTTCAATCCACGCACCCCATACGGGATGCGACTCAGCGTGGTGCATGCTGACCTCGGTGTGGTGATTTCAATCCACGCACCCCATACGGGATGCGACCGGCCTCTGTAGCCCAGCTCGCGCATACGGTCGCTATTTCTATCCACGCACCCCATACGGGATGCGACGGCTGGTGTGTTGACTGTATCGGTAGATCATTAATTTCAATCCACGCACCCCATACGGGATGCGACGGTATTTTCAAGTTGGTTAGGAGATTGATTGGATATTTCAATCCACGCACCCCATACGGGATGCGACCTCTTCAACTTGATCACCTCGCCTTGTTACTAATTTCAATCCACGCACCTCATACGGGATGCGACGTCGTGACGACGCAGATTCAGAATCCGTCGTGTATTTCAATCCACGCACCCCATACGGGATGCGACCATAACGGACATGTCCCAACTTGCTCAATATTGGAATTTCAATCCACGCACCCCATACGGGATGCGACAAAATATACTGACGAAATTGATTTAGAAGATGCATTTCAATCCACGCACCCCATACGGGATGCGACGAAAATATCGATTACAAGCGCCGCCGCTTGCGTATTTCAATCCACGCACCCCATACGGGATGCGACGCGAACGATCCTCCTTCGGGATGCCCGCCCGAAATTTCAATCCACGCACCCCATACGGGATGCGACTGCCGGCATCGAGCGTCCCTGCGCTCGCTTCAGATTTCAATCCACGCACCCCATACGGGATGCGACGATCTGCCCGTCTCCAGGCTGCCAGAGTGACATATTTCAATCCACGCACCCCATACGGGATGCGACCGTGCATTTTGCTCGCGAAGCTCACGATTAAAGGATTTCAATCCACGCACCCCATACGGGATGCGACTTAATAAACTCACCTTAGCTGACCGAATCAAAGGATTTCAATCCACGCACCCCATACGGGATGCGACACTATTTTCGTAAACTTCATTCGCGTTCGAATTGATATTTCAATCCACGCACCCCATACGGGATGCGACGATTCGTTCCCTGAAATATCTACGGCAGATACCTATTTCAATCCACGCACCCCATACGGGATGCGACTCGGCTGGCTGATCAATATTGCGAAACGTAAGATATTTCAATCCACGCACCCCATACGGGATGCGACGGGAGCTAAGCTCCATAAGGCCACCCCGAGGAGGGATTTCAATCCACGCACCCCATACGGGATGCGACGTCATCGGGATACCGCGATATGGACACCATGACATTTCAATCCACGCACCCCATACGGGATGCGACTCGCAGTCCGAAGGGGCCTCAGTATTCCAAGTCAGAATTTCAATCCACGCACCCCATACGGGATGCGACGCTATTGGGCACTGCAAGCTTATAGAGCAATGCTATTTCAATCCACGCACCCCATACGGGATGCGACGTATACGTCAAGAAAGAATGGTCACCGCAAGAAGATTTCAATCCACGCACCCCATACGGGATGCGACCTTCGCAGGAGGAGGCGGCGCGAGTACAGGGATTATTTCAATCCACGCACCCCATACGGGATGCGACCCGGAAACAGAGCACTACTGCGAGGATGTTTTATTTCAATCCACGCACCCCATACGGGATGCGACAACTGATCGCGGAGGGAGACGCATGACAACTGCAATTTCAATCCACGCACCCCATACGGGATGCGACTGCAGCGCGGATTCGTGCCCAACAGGAGGCCGAGGCATTTCAATCCACGCACCCCATACGGGATGCGACGGAATACGCCAAGAGCGCGGCAGCTCGCGAGGCTATTTCAATCCACGCACCCCATACGGGATGCGACTGGATCTCCGCACTGGCTGCTGCTGGTTTACAAGTATTTCAATCCACGCACCCCATACGGGATGCGACGTCGTCCCAAGATGCACCGCAAGCCCGGAAATCGTATTTCAATCCACGCACCCCATACGGGATGCGACCTCTTTTAGCCAGTCATTGTCCTTGCCGATCTCAGGATTTCAATCCACGCACCCCATACGGGATGCGACACTCATTGACCTGCAGCAGTACGGCGATCAGAAGATTTCAATCCACGCACCCCATACGGGATGCGACGATATTAAGTTTCGCAGGGAGGAATTAAACGATGATTTCAATCCACGCACCCCATACGGGATGCGACTGGCTCTGCAAGTTCTTATTTTCATGGTAGTCTTATTTCAATCCACGCACCCCATACGGGATGCGACCAGCGGGTACCTCCGGCGCTACGTCCGCACTTGATTTCAATCCACGCACCCCATACGGGATGCGACCCGTTTATCGGCACACTAAGCCTTGTCTGCAACATTTCAATCCACGCACCCCATACGGGATGCGACCCTGACTCTCCAGATACTCCATATACCTTCAATGATTTCAATCCACGCACCCCATACGGGATGCGACGCGCCAGCGTAATCAGACCTTTATAGCCGATCTATTTCAATCCACGCACCCCATACGGGATGCGACGGTTCATGCAGCGGCGCGGGCTAGGTCCTTACAAATTTCAATCCACGCACCCCATACGGGATGCGACGGCGATGCAGACGCTGCTCGACTATCAGATGAACATTTCAATCCACGCACCCCATACGGGATGCGACTATACGTGACGAATCCGATCTCATTAACTGCCTATTTCAATCCACGCACCCCATACGGGATGCGACCCTTGGTTGGGCTGATCTACTTATCTTACAAAGAGATTTCAATCCACGCACCCCATACGGGATGCGACCATCGTTGCGGCTAGCCGTAGTAGCGGAATTTTTGATTTCAATCCACGCACCCCATACGGGATGCGACTTGTAGGGATACCAAAGAGAGGAGACTGGACTGATTTCAATCCACGCACCCCATACGGGATGCGACTCAAACGGAATGTAGTAAACGTTCTTCGGGATGTTATTTCAATCCACGCACCCCATACGGGATGCGACGTAATGATGGGTCAAAAAGCGCCGTTTGGTGACAAAATTTCAATCCACGCACCCCATACGGGATGCGACTCGCGTCGACCTCATCGTCGTTAGCGACCTTCGGATTTCAATCCACGCACCCCATACGGGATGCGACCCTAGCGAGTTGAAGTAATTACCCGTGGATACTTATATTTCAATCCACGCACCCCATACGGGATGCGACCTTCTCAATCCACCGACCGTAGTTGTTTTTGAGGTTATTTCAATCCACGCACCCCATACGGGATGCGACTGAACCTTGCGATGATTAAAAAGCTCAGCCTGCAATTTCAATCCACGCACCCCATACGGGATGCGACTCGTTTTCTGGTGCAGTCCCGTAAACTCGGTGTCGAAATTTCAATCCACGCACCCCATACGGGATGCGACAGTGCAGGGGCAACGTCAATAACTGGGAGCACATATTTCAATCCACGCACCCCATACGGGATGCGACAGCAACCAACAAGCCGCAGACAGCGGATGAGGACATTTCAATCCACGCACCCCATACGGGATGCGACAGCGATTTTTGACTCTAAAACACCCAAAACTCAGTGTATGAGTACAAAAACACACACAAATCAACTAAAACAATAGTAAATATACACGTATGTAACGCAGATATGGTATTGATTAACATTTATTTGGTGCGAATATCCCTGAAATGATATGTGCACTCCATATTCGCACCGTCACATTCGCACTACAACAACAATGGACCTTCTAAGTCAAAGACTTCTTTCGCTCCAATGTGCTCTACCTTGTTCTTATAGTTATTTCCCAGCTGATAGAACCGAAGACTGTCTTGCTCTTGATCGATAATGTCTAGAAGCTTTATCTTTAATATAGCAAATTGTGTTGGATCGATCACGCATTCAAAAACTGAATTTTGTACTCTTTGACCGTAACTCAGACAAGTCTTCGCAACTTGCCTCAGCCTTCTTTGCCCTGCACTGCTTACAGTGCTCACATCGTATGTAACTAATACCAGCAGATCCTTCACCTACTTCCACAAGAATGGTGGATACTCGTCCAGATCATTACGCAAATATCTAGCTAACAGTAAGGCTTGTGCATGAGGAACCAAGCCCCATGAGATCTTCTCCCCCAGATAAGGGTGAGTGATTTTCTCCTGCTTCTTATCCTGCCAAGCGGCTAAAAACTTCTTCCTACCTTCATCCCTCATGATAGCAGCGCCGTTCTCTTTCTTGATGAAGTCGTCTTTATTTACAATCCTCTTGTTAATAAGCGACAACACAAACTTATCTGCCACAACTCCGCGTAGCTCCTCCATAACATCCAATGCCAAGGATGCGCGACCTGGCCGATCTCGATGTAAGTATCCAACGTAAGCGTCCAAGCCAACGCCTTCTAAGGCAGCCGCCACATCACTCGCAAGCAACGAGTAGGCGAACGACAGCATCGCATTGACGTAATCCAACGGAGGTCGACGTGAACGAGAATGAAAGTAGAAGTCCTCTTTCTGCTGCAGGATCATAGAATCAAACAGCTTATAATAGCTAGTAGCGGCTTGGCCTTCCAGGCCTCTTAATCGCCCCAAATCCTCGCACGCTCTTACATCGAGAATGGCAGCCGATAGCTGCTGTGAAATCGATTTGAACTGGTCAACATCGATACGCAATGGATAATCTCTAGTCATTCTTTCGATCATCCACTTGTGATTGTAGAGCTTGCCTACGATAAAGTTTCGTGCGATCTTCGCTGACAGCGCTTCGTCTTCCGAGATTTTATACTGTTTTTTTCGCAGAACGACATTTCCCTTGCTCTCCCCAATAACTCGGGCAAGAAATCTACCGTGCGCAGTGAAGAATACAAGGGAAATGCTACGCTCTGCGCAATAACCCATTAACGCAGGACTTGCTCCCGTATAACCAAACGTAATGATCGCTTCCAAGTTGTGCAGCGGCAGTCTCCCTAGCTTCTCTTCATCCTTCAGAACGACAACATTATCGCCATCCAGCGACAAATACGTATCGGGCTGTGTAATATACAACGTATTAAGAAGCTTTTTCATTCCCTGATTTTCCCTTCAAGATAACTTTTGACGGTCTGTTTACTCATAAGCTCCGGCAAGCAAATATGGAGAAGGGAACAGCTTTGACAGTAGGGCCCAGTTTTCACCTTGGGTGTATGTCTTCGTATGAAATAGTCATGCATTTCCTCTACAATTAGCCTTACCTTTGATTTAAGTGCTGCGGTAATTGGCACTTCAATTCGATGCTTGATCTCGTTATAAAATATATAGCCTACGTTGACCTCGCATAGCAGCATTTCCTCCAGACAGAGAGCTTGTGCAGCTAATTGCAGCACATCCTCATCCTTCATTTTGGGCTTACCGCGTTTATATTCAACAGGATAAGCCAAATATGTCCCCTCAGCTCCGCTGATTGCAACGCCACGGTCATCTTTAATAAACTCGACAACATCACAAATTCCGGTAATCTTCAGTTCCTCGGACTTTACTGGCATCCCTCGAACAGTAAGCTTGTCTCCCCGTTTTTCCCTGGTAAACGGTTGGTCGACGTTCCGATGAAGGTGATTACCCTCAATTGTCTTGACGTTCTCTTCCCACTGCTGTTCAATATGGATCAGCGCCCACTGCCGCCTGCAAAACTGATAGTGCTGTATACCCGATAACAACAAATAATCTTCGCTATAATCCATGAATGATCTCGACTTCTAAGCCTTCCAAGGGCACAACTGAAAACGTATAGTCCGTATAAGCTTTAGGCTCTTCAACAAGTCTTTCCACCAATAACGATCGATGAACCTTGGCCGAAGAATATTGGCCCATCTTGGACCGATGCGCCCACCAATAAACAGTGTGTACTTCCATGCTTCCTTCGGGCCTAGCTGATGATGCATCGTTCTCGAACAAGGAGACGAGCGCTTTCTTCATTTTCTCGGCATCTTCAACTGAAAACCCTGTCTTCTCAGCCAACTGTGTATTGATACTTCCATAGAACAGATACACCCCCGAATCTACGCGATGCTTCATACCCATCGTATCCGAACCTCTTGCAGCTCCCGGCTCCGAGTTCACGCTCTTCGTAATTTGCATACTCGTAATATCGATTGGATCTAAACTAGTTGCGGTGTGGATAGATACAGGCCCCCGGACACCGACAGAGACACCGCCGTTCTTATCTCCTTTGAATGCAAATACTTGACCGAATGCTCTGACATCTAACCATTCTTGACAAGCGATGCTGGAAAAATCATCACTCGAGACCGTCTTTGACTTCAATATTTTCTCCAGCTTAGGATTCGCGTCGGCCCGCTCTCTTAAGCTATTGAATGCATCCGACTTCCGGTCATTCGATTGAACAAAGATCGATTCGCCCATATCCTGCAGACGATTGCGAATCTTCCGCTTCAGAGCAACATCCGAGATTTCACCGTATCCATCGTAATTTTGACGAGGACGATTACCATTCAGTGGGTCACCGTTTGGGTTCGCCTTACTTACGGACAATACAACTGCAAAATCAATTTTGTGATCTAATGGTTTCATCTCAATCTCTCCTTTTAATTGTTTACTTCGGCTGAATTGGTATTCTCTTTCTTCGGGTATAGCTCATGACGTTGACTATAGTAGCCGAGTAAATACAATCCGGATAATGGCTTGTTATTAAACTGTTCAATCGGAATACGTGAGGCCACTTCATCAATAATCTTGGTCAAGTAGGTTGCCTTCGTCCCTAATCTAGCCTGATACGGCTGCAAGCAATCTTGTATCGTTTTCCATGTTCTAGCCGGATGTCTCGAGAAAGCATTCATATAGCGTATGGCGTTACTAGCTCGTTCTTCATCACCCAACGCACGTCTTTCCAGTACATCGGCCACTGCCAGCAAGCGACCGAATAAATAGTCACGATCATTATTTTTTGTATCTAATGCCACATTGAATCCCTCCTGTCTATTACTGAGCACTTTGTTGACCAGCGCGCATGTAATGCTGAGCGTCTTCTCCCATTCCCATTTATCCATCGACACAGGACTTGACGCACGGTGGTACGCGCTATTTACAATATCTGAAGGTATACTGCGACCATCGACGATGCAGGGTAGCATGCGCTCCATTAGACCCTTGACGATCTTGTCGTTTGCTCTTGGACCGTATGCAGCGAATGCGATGTCCCTAGTTGCAGGTGCGCCGTAAAATTGAATAAACTGATTCTTATCATTCTTTCGATACCGATGCAGCCACGCACAGGTGGAATGCCACTCCACTAGCCTGTCCAAGTAAAAATCAATATCCATATTGCGATAATGCAGGACGGCCATACGACCAGTAGTGGCTGAGTCGAGTATGAGCAGATTCACTCTCACCTTCTCATTAGATGGTGCAGAGAGACGATTCTTGTATCCAGCTAATGCCTTGGCCACTTCAGTAGCATATTCCTTGTTCGTAAACGAAACCTTCTCTTGTACAATAACGGCGCTCGGGTCTATGGAGTACATATCGTCACAGAATCCTGGAATGTCTGGATTCTCGTTAGCCCATACCATGAACACTCGATCATCATGAATGATTCCTTGTCGATTAATGAGCCACTTCAATGCATTATGGGCTTTCTGAGACACCTCATAGCTGATGCTTGCTGCTTCATGAGATAGATTGAATCGCCCCCGATACGTAAAGCCGCTCGTATCATTGGAAGAGATCAATTTCGCCTTGTCCCCTGAGTTTCTGATTTTGTTCGCATGCTTGTCCGTCGCAGGAAGCACTCTTCCTGACACATAGCAAAGCTTCTCTTCACCCAGCTGACCGTTGTAGAATCGGATGAAGGAATCATACATCTCCTTATCCTTCCACACCTTTGTGAGTGTTTTATGGGGGGAATACACGTTAAACCGAACGAATGCGCTCGTAATCTCGCCATTGACTACACTATAGATTGGCGGCTTTTTGCCGTGCAGACTCTCTGCTTGCTTATCCCAGGTGTCAATGAGTCGATTACTTGTGTCTGTGTACAGAATTCGATGACGAACTAAATCTTCAATCAGACGCCGCTTAACCACATACGTGTAAATACTCTTTACTTTGGAGGTCGCATGCGGTGAGTTCGTCCATTCTTCCAGTTGCTTGATGTAATATGCGAAAGGCTCTTCTTTCTTAATCTCCCCGCCATAAGCTGCAAAGTCTCCTGCCACGAAGCTCAATTTATCATGCAGCGGATAGGGCATAGTCACCGCCCCTTTACCTGAACGGCTTGAGGAATTCTCTGTACATGGGATCAGCGTAATGGCATCATTCTTGTCTATGACTGACGCCCAATGGAACTCTCCGTCTTCTGTGATGTGCACTTCGATATGCGCGCTTTGCGTAGTATGAGAGACGGGAAGCAACGTGAATTCTTGTTCGTTCCTCTTCTTCTCAATCTCACCAACAAGGTCCACGTTGGCTTCATACGTCTCATATAGATTCAATAGCCAGCTCATGGATTCCCCCCCTCATCCAGTTGTGCGAATAGCTCCTCGGCAGATACGACTGTGTTGTGGTCAAAATGCTTCGGCCTCATGTCCTTAATGGTGCGAACATTCGTGCACTGCTCAGGAGTGATGAACTTAATGATTCCATCCTTCATGACAGGATTCCACAAGCGTACTTCAAGCTGATTTCTACCCGTCTCATCCGGATAATTAAGACCATGGACCATAGTACCGAGATGAATATCGCCATAGCTATCGTAGAATCCGTCCCCTTCTCCAAAAACACAAGGCTCCACATACGCTTGGCATTCCCTCGTTCCGAGGAAGATGTCTCTTCGCCCTCCCGCCTGAAGTGCACGCTTGAATATGTTATGGTGCTTGTGCTCATTATGGTCATAAGCCAGGTCTGGACGATGCATGTTAAATTCAAAATGAGCTCGAACCTGATACAAAACGTCTCTCAGATACGTGTAATTAGCCAGAGAATTCCCTCCACCATATTCCAGCGGGCGAACTCCTTTGGACTCCATCCGAATCGGCTTCATGACGCGAATTTCGTCGACGACCATAATCAGAGTGGGCTTGAAGTAAATACTTTCCACGATCCCCTTCATAGCCTGATACGTAGGTGCTTGATAACTCAACTTCTCTCCGCCCAGCTTGGTTAGCGGATCTGTGAAGAGCGCATAATCACCATAAACGACAAACTCTATAGAATTTCGCATGGATTCACCTCCAATTCCTGTTTATTACACTTCTTACAACCCAATAATATCCTAAAAGTAGACATCTGTAAATACATAATAAATTATATGAAAGATAAAATATTCTTTAACAATGTGTTATACTAAATTGTCGCCGTTGGCGTGGATTGAAATATATAGTTTATGATGTGGGAACCTATCCTCTCAGCGAGAAGATAGGTTCTAGCTATTGTTAGATTATTCCCGATACAGGATTACTGTCATTGTCGAGATCGACTCCGTATTCTTGGTTGTAGGCCGTCTCCTTGAGCACACATACTTTGCCATCCAGCAGGTAGACCAGTCCATCATTTCTCTCCAGCCTCTCTTTCTCGTAAGGAGACAGATTAATCGAATACTGCTGAGCCTTGCGCAGCACCTTGGACAAGCTATCGATTGAATCACGTCCGTTCAGCTGTGCAATGATCTCTCGGCCTTCCTCACCATAAGGAACGATTACGGAGGTCGTATAGTCCTCGATCACTTGAAAATGCTCTGCAGCCATCCGATAGCTATTTACTATAATCAGCGGCAGCTTCTCCCCTTTACTGTGCTCATAGGCTTGGTTATACGAGCTTTGTTTCCGATTGGACGTCAGCAAGTCGGTCATGTCCTTCTCCAATTTCGGAACATAATAATTTAAGCTGGAGCTGAACTCTTCATAGAACTCCATAAAATATTTGTTCATAGCCTGAACAGATAACAAATGACCTCCGTGCAGCTTCTGGTCTCTCCTGAGATCGAGGAGAATCTGCGTTGTCAATTTCTTACCAACCTGTATCTCTCGAAGTTGCTTCAGGTTCTCCTCCGAATGATCGATGACATAGACCTGCTGAACGGCCTCCTTCCCATGACGATTACATCGGCCTGCAGCTTGTGCTATAGAGTCGAGTCCCGCCAAGGAGCGAATGACACAATTAAAGCTAACATCGACACCCGCCTCAATCAGTTGAGTGCTCACACAAATTACTTTTTCTTTTCTCTCCAGACGTTCCTTGACTTGTCCTAAAATATAATTCCGATGCGCCGCGCACATGGAAGTGCTTAAATGGTAGATCGGAATATCTCCCTCCTTCATAAGAAGGTACAGTCTTCGAACCACCGTCTTCGTGTTCAATATGACCAGTATGCTCTGGACTTCTTCCAGCTTCTCAAAGACAAATTGAGCGAGCCTTTCACTGTCGATTGATCCATCCGTTGCTTGATCCACGATCTCCACACGTTTGAAGGCTTCAATAATGCGATCCAGATCTTGAATCATTTCGTGGTTGGCGTTCAGATCGAGCTTATGCTCGACATCATCTAATCTAGGTTGAGTTGCCGTACAAAGAATGAGAGTGGACCGACCGTAAACCTTCAAGAAATTCAGTGCCTGATTAAATAGCGATACACAAGGGACTGGAACCTTCTGCACCTCGTCAAAAATAATAACCGATTCACATAATCGATGAAGCCTTCGAATATTCCGACTCCCTTTAGCGAAAAACACATTCAAAAACTGCACCATCGTAGTAAAAACGATCGGACAGTCCCAGTTATCCTTCGCAAGCTTTAATTTGTGCTGCGTATTGATGATTCCATCCTGATGCTCATCATCATCGTTAACATCTTCGATGACGTTCGAGTGGTGTTCTAAGATATGGACATCGTCATCTAAGATTTCTCGAACCTCTCTAGCATTCTGTTCAATAATCGTTGTGAATGGAACAATGTAAAATATTTGCCTCTTGCCATACCGCTTAGCATGTTTAAGTGCGTATCTTAGGCTAGCAAACGTCTTCCCTCCGCCTGTGGGGATCGATAGCGTATATATTCCGGGTGATTCCTCCGCAAACTGATCGCACCGATTGGACATCTCTCTCCGAAGTTCATTAATTCGTTCGTTCGATGTTTGTTGAGAATTTAACTTATTGAGTTCGACCATCAGCTTCTCATAATACATCGTAAAAAGCTGTGTGCGGTCTTGTTCCGGTTCTCTGCTGGTATTGTCTTCAAATATTCTCGTATCGGTTCGGTCGGCATCAATTAACATGCTAAATACAAGCTTGGTTAGGAACATTAGCTTCTGTTCACCGCTTCCTGTAAACGGTGTTTTCAAAAAAGCATCCAGTTCTGCAATTGCACGGATAACGTATTGCTGAAAATCCGCCTCACTGATTACTTTATCGAAAAATAGCTCCTTCGATCGCTCATATTCGGGCAACTGATTCTGATCCTTGAGCACTCGCTTCAAGTAAGGTGACTCCTGCTCTTGATTCAAAAAATCATGAAGGTAGGAATGATGCGATAAGATCGCATTTCCTACAACTTCAGCCAAAATCCATTCGAGTCTGGAAGGTGCTCCTGTATGATACAGCTGATACAAGAGCTTACCACCAGCTGTCGAATGGTCGACACTTCCTCTTTTCGGCGGAGCATCAGGGTTGTTCACGGCTTCAAGAATATATGCCCTGAATTCATTCGTGTATTTGCCCATGTCATGAAGCATACCCGCAAGACCAGCTATGTGCTTAATCCCCAGCTTGTCCCCATACGATTCCGCCAATTTCTTAACTCCGATTAAGTGCTCCTCTACGGTCTGAATCTTCTCGTCCCGTTCGCGTATGTGGGCTATGTATTCCATTTAACCCCTCCGAAACTGTTTAATTGATGATCTATCATAATTATACAACATATATACTGACAACAGGTTGTCAGGGAACGTGTGTTCCAACATCTTAACTTTACAATTCATTTTCTTGAATCGTTGGAAGGATGAGGATATGATTTGAAGTGATCGCTGTTTAGTGTTTAGGGGGGGGAAGAAGGATGAACTTTATTTTTTTCTCGCCGAATTTTCCAGGTTACTGCACATCATTTTGCTTTCACCTGAAAAGCTTCGGAGTCAATGTGCTTGGCATCGGGGATGCGGACTACCACACGCTGAACGAGACGCTGAAGCAGTCGCTTACCGAATATATCAAGATCGATCGTCTGGACAATTACGACGAGGTATTACGCGCAACCGGTTATTACACGCATAAATATGGGAAGATCGACCGGTTCGAGTCACTGAACGAGCACTGGTTAGAGCTTGAAGCTCAGATCCGAACCGACTTCAACATTTTCGGAACGAAGCTCGATTTCATCGCTAATCTGAAGCAGAAGTCGAAGATGGAGACCTTTTTCAAAAAAAGCGGCGTCGCGTCGATTCCTTCTATCACGAAGCTCACTCGAGCGAAGGCGAACAAATTTATCGACAAGGTCGGCTATCCCGTCGTCGTGAAGCCGAATCAAGGGGTAGGTGCTAGCCTGACCTATAAAATTACGGACACCTCGGAGCTCGAGCAGTTTCTGCAGACGAAGCCGGCCGACGTCGAGTTTATTATGCAGCCTTATATCGATGGCATCCTGCAGACGTATGACGGTCTTGTGAATAGAGATGGTGAGATCGTATTTGCAGCTAGCCACGAATTCCCCTACAGCATCATGGACGCTGTCAATTCGGGCTATCACTTCAGCTATTACTGCTTAAAGGAAGTCAGCAAGGAGATCGAGGAGGCCGGGAGGCGCATTATTCGAACGTATGGAATTAAGGAGCGGTTCTTTCATCTCGAGTTCTTCCGATCGAAGGCCGATGGTCAAATTATAGCGCTAGAGGTCAACATGAGGCCGCCAGGCACGTGGATGACCGATGCGATCAATTACAGCTACGATATGGACATATACCGGATCTGGGCGGATATGGTCGTTCATCATCAAGTCGAGGAGCCTCCGACCGGAACGTATTATACCGGATTCGCCAGCCGCAAGAATCACCTCGACTATGAGCATGAGCATGAAGAGATCATGCAGCGGTACCCGTATGAGATCGTCCATCATGACAGCATCACCGATGCACAGAGCCGTTCAAGAGGCAATTATGCGTACCAATTCCGTTCGACCGACTACGATGAAGTGAAACGAATTGCAGCCTACATCCAAGCGGTGAAAAACAAAGTCGAGGTGTTCTCATGAATGTGACCTATCATAACGTATACAGCAGCAGCCTGAATCGGAACATGGAGTACAAAGTATACGGACATCAAGGCAAGCCCGTTCTCGTATTCCCGACCTCCTGCGGACGGTTCTATCAATACGAGGACTGCGGCATGATCGGCGAGCTCGCCCCCTACATCGAGCAAGGACGCCTTCAAGTGTGGACGTGTGACAGCATTGATGAGGAGACGTTCTATGCCGACGGCCGATCAGCTGACGAGCGGATGAAGCGCCACGACCAATACGATGCCTACATTAGCCGCGAGCTCATCCCTTCCATTCTTGAGCAGAGCAAGGCCAACAACGATGGACACGCACAGAAGCTGCTCGCGACAGGCTGCTCGCTGGGCGCTTATCATAGCGCTAATGTGTTTTTTCGCCACCCGCAATATTTCGATAGCTTAATCGCGTTAAGTGGCTTGTATTCGATGAATCGCTTCTTCGGTGAGCATATTCCGGCCTCCTCCTACTTCCACTCGCCGCTTCATTACTTGAGCAATCTAGAGGACGAGGCCTACTTGACGCCATATCGCAACAGCCGCATCTTCGTCTGCACCGGACAAGGCGCGTATGAGGACTTAATGCGAACGGAGACGCAGAAGCTCAAGGAGGTGCTGCACAGCAAGCACGTTCCCGCTACGGTCGACTTCTGGGGCCACGATGTCAGTCATGACTGGCACTGGTGGCGGAAGCAGATTCGACATTACATGGACCAGCTTATGGGTTAAAAAAGAACGAGAGCCGTCCGGTCCGACGGCTCTTTGCGTATTGTTCAGGCGTGGGGTGAACACGTGCGTGGATCGCATTAGGGACTTCAGCTGCGAGGAGAGGAGCCGCTTAGTCGAAGTCGTACCGCTGCTCCCGCCACGGATCTCCGTACATATGATACCCGTTGCGCTCCCAGAAGCCCGGCTTGTCGGTGGCCATGAACTCGATGCCGCGTAGCCACTTCGCACTCTTCCAGAAGTACAGATGCGGGACGACCATCCTCAGCGGGTAGCCGTGGTCGGGCGTCAATGGCTCGCCGTTATGCTTGATGCCGAAGAACGACGTCTCCATGAGGAAGTCCTCCAGCGGCAGGTTCGTCGACCAGCCATGCTCGGCATGCAGCATGACGTATTTCGCCTCCGGCTTCAGCTTCACACGTTCCATGACGGTCGATACGGCGATGCCCTCCCAGACGTTGTCCAGCTTCGACCAGGTCGTCACGCAATGGATGTCGTTCCTGAACTCACGCATCGGCAGCGCCATGAACTCCTCGTAGCGGAAGACGACGTCCTCCTCGACGAGCCCGAATATACGGAAGTCCCACTTGCTTAGGTCCCGATAGTGCGGCGTCTGACCGTAATGAAGCACCGGGAAGCCGTCCGTCAACGTCTGTCCGGGTGGAACGCGGTCCTCCTCCGGTCGAGGAGCGATAGAATGCTCGTTGCTGTTCATAAAATCCCCTCCTTTTTGTTCATAAAAAGTTTACGCGCCTCGCGATCTACACAGCTTACAAGCCTGCCCATGATGTGGTAATATTAAGGGTGGCGCAGCTTCATCCGCCTACTTCGGCTTATATGGGTGTGGAGGAATTATTCGAATGTCCAAGTGGAAGATAGCCATGCTGATTGGCTCAACCTTACTATTTATTGCGTTCGTCGTCTTGGCGATCGCCTATGAATCGACTTATTATTTACACATTGCCAGCGCCTTGCCGATTCTCATCGTGCTCTGGCTGCCGGATACCGAGAAGCATCAATACATACGCGGCAAGCATAAGAAGAACGTTCGCCTTGTTGTTCACCATACGGGCGAGCATGGCAAGCTCACGATTACGTTCCCTGCCGGCTACGTCCAGTGGAAGAAGAGCAAGGTGCTGTATTTCCATCTCGACAGCTTGACGCGAGAGCAGACTGCAGCGACAGCAGCTGGCGACTTCACGCCAGCTTCGCTGGCCGTCCTCCCCTACGATCTGACGGCGCATCCGCGCAAGTCAGGCTGGATCGGCATCAATCTGGAGCATCTGGCCGACCGAACCGCCGGGATGTCCGTCACCACGAGCGAGATTACGCAGCTCGTCCTGCAGCTTCGCGACGTCGAGCAGCTGGCGATCCAGCACATGTCGAGCGCCGCTCCCGTCGTCCGCAAGGGCAACCAGATGCAGGCTTGACTGTCATACGGTTGGATCGGCTGAATGATTTGCATAGGTTGTATGGCAAAAGCAGAGGAACGCGCCGCCGATGGGCGCGTGAGACCTCTGCTTTTTATTTCGTGCTGATCGTCACTCAGGTCGATGAAGACTGAACGATATAGGCGGCGAGTGTCCGCACCATCGCCCCTGTGCCGCCTGCCGGCTCCGTTCCGCGCTCGCTCCACAGCCATGCGGTACCGCCCGTGTCCAGATGCACCCAAGGCGTATCCTCGGCGAAAAATCCGATAAACAAGCCGCCCGTAATACAGCCGGCCCACCGATCCCGTCCGGTCGCATTCTTAATGTCTGCGATGCGGCTCTTGAGCATGTCCCGATACTCGGGGTAATTCGGCAGCGGCCACACCTTCTCATCCGCGTTCCGCGCGGCGTCGAGCACGTGCTGCAGCAGACTGTCATTGTTCGTTACGGCCCCGGTCGCCACATCCGCGAAGGAGACGAGCACCGCTCCAGTCAGCGTCGCCACGTCGATCAGCTTCGTCGCGCCGAGCTGCTTCGCATACAGCACGCCGTCGGCGAGCACTATTCGGCCCTCGGCGTCCGTGTTGAGCACCTCAACCGTCTGTCCGTTCATCAGCGTCACGATGTCGCCGGGCTTGAACGCTGTGCCCGACGGCATATTTTCGGCAGCCGGGATGACGATGACGACGTTGACGGCCGGCTTCAGGCGGCCGAGCACATGGACGAGGCCGAGCAGTACCGCCGCACCACCCATGTCGCTGACCATCTCCTCCATCCCCTCCGGCTTCTTGAGGGAGATGCCGCCTGTGTCGAAGGTGATTCCCTTGCCGACCAGGCCGAGCACCTCGGACGGGTGTGACGGGGCGGACGGATCAGAAGGATCGGATTCGTCGCCTTCAGGCGCGCCCTCGTAGCGGATGGCGATCATCCGCGGCGGGTTCACGCTGCCTTGACCGACAGCGGCGAGGCCGCCCATGCCGTGCTCGCGGATCGCTTGCTCCTCGAGCACGGTGCAAGCGAGCCCGTAGCGGGCGGCGAGGCTCACCGCCGCCCCCGCCAGCTCTGCCGGCCCGAGGTAATTGCCGGGCAGGTTGGTTAAGTCTCTCGCCGTATATACGGCGAGAGCGATCGCCTCTGCGGCCTCGAGCGCCTGCGCGAGGCCGGGCTCGTCCGCGCTGCCTGCGGCCAGCAGCGCGACGCTGCGCAGCGCCGGCGGCGGGGCATCGCCCTCCCCGCCGCCGGCGCTGCCGCGGGCATAGCTCGGCATGCGGTAGCTGCCGAGCCACAGCCCTTCCGCGAGCGCCTGCACGCGCTCGCGCAGCTCATCCGCGCGCTCCGCGTTCGCGCGCGGCAGCGGCGCCGCAAGGCGCTCCAGCCGGAGGCTGAGCGCCTTGCGGGCCGCGTAGACGCCGGCGCTGCGCCAGCCGGCGGCGCCGCTCGTGCGGGCGGCTTCGCCGAGCCCGCACAGCAATAGGGCCTGATGCTTCGCCATCAGGCCGCACGTGTACACGGCCTCGGTCTCCCCGAGGCCGGCCGTGAACTGTCCGCGCGCAGCGAGAGCGCGGACCGTCTCCTGCAGCGGAGCCGGCACGTCTACGCCGGCCTCCGCTGCCCAGCTGCCCGCGAGCAGCTCCTCGCGGGTCACGAACAACACCAGTGCGTCGGACTCCGCCTCCGACGCCTCCAGCGGCTGCAGCTCGATGCGCAGCTGCAGCTCCTGCGTTACATATTGCGCATAAGCATCCATTCGCAGCACTCCTCTTCAACATTAGCCTATTAGCGGCTAGAGGCTCCGCTCACTCCACGGCCTCTCACTCACTCGCTCGCTCAACCGCATTAGCGCACCTTTCGTGCGCTATCCGCTCACTCCTCGGCCTCTCACTCGCTCGCTCAACCGCATTAGCGCACCTTTCGTGCGCTATCCGCTCACTCCTCGGCCTCTCACTCGCTCGCTCAACCGCATTAGCGCACCTTTCGTGCGCTATCCGTTCACTCCACGGCCTCTCACTCGCTCGCTCACCTGCGTTAGTGCACCTTTCGTGCGCTATCCGCTCACTCCTCGGCCTCTCACTCGCTCGCTCAACCGCATTAGCGCACCTTTCGTGCGCTATCCGCTCACTCCTCGGCCTCTCACTCGCTCGCTCACCTGCGTTAGCGCACCTTTCGTGCGCTATCCGTTCACTCCACGGCCTCTCACTCGCTCGCTCACCTGTGTTAGCGCACCTTTCGTGCGCTATCCGCTCACTCCTCGGCCTCTCACTCGCTCGCTCAACCGCATTAGCGCACCTTTCGTGCGCTATCCGCGCACTCCTCGGCCTCACACTCGCTCGCTCACCTGCGTTAGCGCACCTTGCGTGCGCTATCCGTTCACTCCACGGCCTCTCACTCACTCGCTCACCTGCGTTAGCGCACCTTCCGTGCGCTATCCGTTCACTCCACGGCCTCTCACTCACTCGCTCGCCCTCGTTAACGCACCTTCCGTGCGCTATCCGCTCGCTCCACAGCCTCGCAATGCCTTACAGCCGATCCCCCACCTTATAATAATCCGAAGCCGCCATCACAACCTCGCGCATCGGCAGGTCATACGGACAGAGCGGCTCGCACAGCGGCTTCTCCTTACAGGGCTCATGATCGGCACAGGACAGAATCTTCTCCTTGTTCTTCTGGTAGAAGCCGTCACCCTTGGGCAGCAGACCGAACGTCTTGCGTACTTGACTTGAGATCATAATGTCCGGGATCGCGATGCCGACCGGACACTGGCAATAGTTACAGCGGCGGCAATTGTGCTCACCGAGCTCGGACGCCAGCTGCTCCAGCTCCGCACGCTCCTCATCGCCGACCGCCGTACGCATCGCCGCGATGTTCTCCTTCACTTCGTCCACACTGACCATACCGGAGATGGTCACGTGTACATTTTGACTGAACGGATAACGAAGCGCCTTATCGACAGGCTGAATAAAGCCGCCGGACAGCGGCTTCATCGCCGTCTTGCCCATATCCAAGCGCGTCAGCTCCGGAATGAGCTCATCCAGCGCGAACGGCTGTGCGAGACTGAGATGGAACAGCACCTGATCGAACTGCTCCTTCTGAATCCACTTCACGAGCAGGTCCGGACGATGACCCGTAATGCCGATGAACCGGATATGACCCTTGCGCTTCAGCTCCAGCGCTGCTTGGTAAGCGCCGTCCTCCGCCATCGCGTCCTTGAACTCCTGCGGTCTGTTTACATAATGAATTTGCAGCAGATCGATGACGTCCGTCTTCATCCGTTCCATGCTGCGCTGCATCTCTTCCATCGCAGACTTATAATCCCGCTTCGCCGTCTTCGTCGCGAGGAAATAATCAGCTCGCCTATGAGAGATGCATTCCCCGATGATCTCCTCACTGTTCCGATAGCCTGCCGCTGTGTCGATATAATTAATGCCTTGATCCAGTGCATAATTGAGTGTCTCTCTCGCCTGCTCCAGTGGAACGCTCGGCAAATTCATCGCCCCAAAGCCTAACGAAGAAACCTTGTATCCAGTTTTCCCAAAAGTTGTGTAACGCATAACGTCCGTTTCCCCTCCCCGGTTAGTTGATCGCGCCTAGCGCTTAACGACTAGATAAGTACTGCTCAATTATAGTCGATCAATTCTGAAATTACACCCTAGCCGGAGCGAGGGTACAGAGGATCGCTAGGTGGTACACGTTTAGATTAGCACATACAGATCACCGTCAGCGCCGGCTTGTACTGGAACAAGGCGCGATTCGATCTTCAACAGCTCCCACAGCTGAACCTCCTCTCTACTTGCACTATTGTTCATGCTCAACTACGCTTGCGAGCCTCCACCTGAAGCGCTTCATTCGCGCGCTGCAGCAGCGTCTTGTAGCCGCTCACCCGAGCCGAGCTTAAGGAGCTCTCACGATCCAGTGCGTCGGCGATTCGCTCGAAATTATCTACCAAGTGCTCCGGCCCCATGCCGAATCTACCTAATATTCCGTTCAGCCACAGCGCATAGTCCGTGAATACGTCCTCATTGGACAGCTGGTAGGCGGTATCCAGATGCTTCATATGATGCACGTTATCTTCCCAGCACTTCTGCTTTCCCCGCTCCCCATACCGCTCGAGCAGCTGCGGATTCGCCTCATAGATCGAGGCTGTCACTTGGCTGGCCAATCGTTCGTGCGCTTCATGAAGAATGCCTGGCTGCACTTCTCCGCCTTCAGTGCTGTGCTCCAAGCGATCGCTATTGCCGCTCATTGCGCCACCACCTTGTATCGTTTAACGGTCGGTATAATCGCGGCCAGCTCCTGGTCCGGATATTTCCGCTCCAGCTCATGAATACGCTTGAAATCATCACTCGTCACCCAGCGCAAGTAATGCTCCTTACTCTCCCACTGCATATGCACCGTCAGCTCCCCAGCGCTCGCCTCGCTCTGCCATAGCTGGAAGCCGATGAAGCCCGGCGCATTGTCAACGAGCCGCGACCGATTCCGATACAGGCCGATCACCTCCTCTGCCTTCCCTTCAGGCACCTCTACAATCGAATGAACAATGTACATTTTATATCTCCCCCTGAAATAACAGCCTCCGAGCTTTGTCGGAGCGGTTATGGTAAGCCTCGAATCGAATCCTTCTTCCCATCATACCAATAGTGCGGCACGGGGAAAAGCAACCTACCCCAACACCCAACGCTCACTTCAAAGAAACAGCTCCACAACAAGTAACGCCTAGCCACAAAAAACACCCCGAAGCAAGCCATCGGCCTGTACGGGGTGTGAGTCAGAGACAAATCTATGCGTTCTAGTCCCGAACATCGTCCTCAGCCTGCTTGCCGCTGGACTCGTCCAATTCGTAGAAGCTGCATTAATCATCGTCCTTTTTCTGCTGCTCTTGCTTCTTCCTTGCCTCTTCCTGCTTCTTACGCTCTTCCTCTTGCTTTTTCCTTGCCTCTTCCTGCTTCTTGCGCTCTTCCTCTTGCTTTTTCCGCGCATCTTCCTGCTTCTTGCGTGATTCCTCTTCAAGCTGCTGCTTCTTCTCCTCAGCCTGCTTCCTTAGCTCTTCGAGACGCTTTTCTTCCTCGCGCTTACGCTCCTCTTCCTTCTTCGAGCTTTCCGACTGCTTGCCGTTATTGGTCGCTGGCTTCTTGTCGTCATCGTCGTCATCCTTACCGTTGCCGCCAGAGGACGAAGTGCCGGGCTTACTGCTTCCCGGCTTCTGCTCAGAAGGACTGGCCTTCGAATTGCCCGTACTGTTCTTCTTATCGTCATCGTCTTTATCATCGTCATCCCGATCATTCGAGTTGCCCGTAGAAGGCTTCTTCGGATCGGTCTTCGTGCTGCCACCGGACGTTGTGCCTGTCGTACTGCCCGGCTTCGCGCTGCTGTTCGTCTTGCGGTCATCATCCTTGTCGTCCTTATCGTCGTCCTTCTCCTTGCTATCGGTCTGACCCGGCTTGGAGCTCGTGCTTGTCGACTTGGACCCGGAGTTGCCGGAGGACGTGGTGGAGCCGGTCTTGCTGCTCGTGCTTGATTTGGAATTCGAGCTCGAGCTTTTCTTCTCCGCTATCTTCTTGTCGAGCTCGCCGGATTTCTCCTCCTCCACGAGCTTCTTCAGATCCACCTTAGATGGCATGGGCTCCTGCTTGATCAGCTCCGCGACCTCCGGCTTATTTTTCACAACAGACATGACAGAGGTCTTCTTCAGCTCCTCCAGCGTCACGTCGGCACCGTTGCTCTTGGCGTGCAGGTACATCGCGTATTTACCGGCAGATACGTCGTTCTGGCTGGCCGCCTCCCGTATTTCCTTCGGTGCTGCGATGGCAGTCACCTGATATCGCTCGGTCTGCTGCGGGTGCGTCGTCTTGATATGCTTCGTAACCTGCTGCTTCACTTTATCGACAATCGCTTCATCGCTCATCTTAGTCCCGGAAGCAACGACAGTGCTCGCGATAACGATATCCGCCTCACCTGACGCCAGCGGCCCTTGCTCAGCCTCATCGAGGAGCCCCTCGGTCACCTGCACGAGACTCTTCCCCTTGTAATCGATTCCTTGAACAAGAGCCATACCGTCCTCATTGAGCCCCCGCAGCTCCAGCACCGTCTCCTCAATGTCAATTCCGATCTCGACACTAGGATTAATATCCATCGTTATGTAGGCGACGACCTCAGGACTGCCGAGCTTGCCATTGAAGCTTGCGAAGAGCACGAGGCAAAACACGACAGCCGCCGCAATCGCCGAGCGTCCTGCTATTGAGGGACTCCGCCAATTAATACCGGAATCCTCGGTGTATACAATCTCCTCACCGACCTCGCAGCTGCGCTTCTTGCGCGAAATTCGATCAAACTTGCCATCAGGCCGCATGATGATAAGATGCCGGTCTGTCATCTCCATCACAATTCCTCTATGCACGGGCGTCCCTCCCTTCCTCCTCGTCGTCTCTAATCTGCAGGTAATCCTTCAAGTACGGATATGGCCCGTTAAAGATCAGAGCGACAGCAATAATAAACTTCCGATTGCGCTCCAGCGTCTTCCTGGATACGTCCACCAGCGCTAGCAGCTCCTTGATCGGCAGCATGCGCTTCTGCAGCATCGTACGCATCAGCTCCGGATGTGCTGACAGCTGGCGTGCAATGAACAGCAAAGACTGCCGGGAGTCGTCATGCTTCGGAGATGCATCGACGAGCTCCTCGAACCTAATACCGAATTCGGACAAGCATCGACTTAAGTCGACAATTTCACTGCGTCGTTCGTCAATACCCTTCTGCTTCTCGAACTGCTCGATCGCCTGATGAACCTCAATCGGGTTGACCGTATTGTTCTCCTCATCCTCGACGTCGAACGTGCTGTATGGAACCTGCCCCGAGAACCGCTGCTCCTTGCGCACATAATCGATCAGCCGGCGGCGAATCACCTGCTCCGAGAAGCCGAGGAACGAACGCCCGGCCTGTGCGGAGAATTGATTGATCGCCTCATTGAACGCACCGAGCGCAATGCTGAACTCATCGTCCCTCGACGGGTCGACATAACGCTTGCAGAAGCGACTTGTGACCTTGGCCACATAAGGCTGGTAGTCCGTAATGAATTGATTGCGCAGTCGAATATCGCCTGCTTGAATCTGTAATACAATCTCCTCCGGAGTGCGCTGCTCCTCCGTGTCCGGCGACTGTCGTTTACCGAGAAATCTCTTGAATAAAACAAGCAGCAACCGTTCCACCTCACACTAATTTTTTCGCGACGTTGCGATCGTTTACGGGGGTTGACTTCGATCATCCCGTAACATACTGCATCAGGTTATTAATGGAAAAAACGTCCCTCTCACCTGCAGCCATACGGTACGCTTCGAGCCCTCGGCCCGAGACTGCGCATGTACAGCCTGCTCGCACACCTCCTGCCTGGACAGCTTCATAAGCCGGTTAACAGGAGGTGACGCAGGTCAAAGGGACGATGATAGGACGAGCCTATGGAATTCAATATAGCCGAATCAGGACATGCCCCGCAGCGGCTTCTTGCTCTTGAGCTTGTTCCTGCGCGTATTGAGCACCTGCAGCCGCTTCTTCAGCTGCTGCTCCCACTCCACGTCTCCGAGCTCCTTGGCAACAGTCAGCAGGTCGAGCGACATATCGATCTGATTGCGGACGACGTCGAGCGGCTCTTCATACTCATGATTCACGCAGTTCTCGAACAGCTCCGTCTGATCGCGATGATCTACATATTCTCCGAAGTCGACCTCAGGGGCGCCGTCCCCATGTGCGTACTCGGCTAAAATTTCGTACTCGTTCTCCACACTATGATGCACTTCAACCCGGTGGCACACCGGACAAAACAACAGAGGCACGTTGTGAATCTGCGTTCTGATATGCTTCAACGTTCCCTTCGTCCCCAACATGCTGGCTCCGCAGCAAAAACTCATCACATTCGCCTCCTGTTTTGTTACCTGCACTTCCGGCAGACCCACTTCACGATATATTCGACTTCAACTGTCAAAAATCCTTTTTTGACGCTTGTCTCCCGACCCGTTAAATGTTGGCTTGTCTAGTGATCACATGTCGAAAATTTGCTCAAAGCGGTATATTTACAAGCATCATTGTAAATTATGTAAATTGTTAATCCAGATACGAGGGGGCATGTAACGTGAATGCAACACCAACCTCCGGTTATGAGCTGCCGGATCGTTATGAGAAGGACATGCTGCAATTAATGGCCCGCGACTCCCACTCCATGCATGTGTATTGGGAGATCGGGAACCGGAAGCGCTGGCTCTGCTCGCAGCATTTCCAATGCGATTACGGTACGCTGCCGAAGGCGTTGCGCGTCTACGATGTGACGAGCGTCTATTTCAACGGAAGCAATGCGAACAGCTACTTCGATGTCAACGTTACGCCTGAAGCGAACAATTGGTACATCCATGGTCTTACACCAGGAGCTACGTATCTCGTCGATCTCGGTGTGTATTCGATCGAGCGACAATTCATTACGCTGCTTCGCTCCAATTGTGCAGCTACTGCACGTGACAGCGCTGCGCCATGGGGAGCTCCGCTTGTACCGGTGTTCGATGAAGCTGCTCACCCGATCGCCTTATTCCAGCGCTTGATGCCGCAGCACTTCGAGAACTTTAACGCTTACTCCAACTGTATGAAATGAGGTCACTCCAATATGATAAACCGCATCAAGGCAAAACCCGAGGTTAAAGGCTATCTCTCCCTGGTCCTACACGCTCATCTCCCTTACATCCGCCATGCGGACCGGGATGACTACATGGAGGAGCGCTGGTTCTACGAGGCGATGACCGAGACGTACCTGCCGCTCATCGACGTGTTCGATCGACTCACGAATGACGGCGTTGACTTCCGCATTACGATGTCCCTTACGCCTACACTGCTCTCCCTGATGGCGGACCGGCTCATGCAGGAGCGATATGCCGCCCATCTCGCCAAGCTGATCGAGCTGGCGGAACGGGAGATCGATCGCCTGGAGCAGGACCAGGGCCTGCAGCCGCTTGCCCGTATGTATGCGCAGCGGTTCCGTGAGCTGAAGGCGATCTACGAGTCGAGCGGCCGCAATCTCATTACCCGCTTCCGTCATTACCAGGACCTCGGCAAGCTCGAGATCGTCACCAGCGCGGCGACACACGGCTTCCTGCCGCTGATGAGGACGGAAGAAGCGATCACCGCTCAGATTAAGACGGCGGTGCGCCATTACGAGAAGCATCTGGGACGTTCGCCGCGGGGCATCTGGCTGCCGGAGTGCGGCTACACGCCAGGAGTGGACCGCATCTTGAAGTCATGCGGCCTGCAATACTTTTTCGCCGATTCGAAGGCAGTTGCCTATGCGTCACCGCGGCCGAACCGCGAGCTGCTCGCCCCGCTCATGACGCCGTATGGCGTCACCGCCTTCCCGCGCGATCCGGAGTCGTCCCAGCAAGTGTGGAGCTCGGAGAACGGTTATCCGGGCGATTACAACTACCGCGAATATTACCGCGACATCGGCTGGGATCTCGGCTGGGGCAGCGCAGAGGAGTGGGAATATATTCGCCCATATGTACTGCCGACGAACGAGCGCGTCAATACAGGCATCAAGTATTACCGGATTACGGGTAAGGGTAAGCACCGCGAGCCGTATAATCCCGAGTGGGCTCGCGAGCGGGCGGCTGAGCATGCGGGCAATTTCATGTTCAACCGCCAGAAGCAGGCAGAGCATTGGGATGCGCATCTAGACCGCAAGCCGATTATCGTGTCGCCGTATGACGCCGAGCTGTTCGGACATTGGTGGTACGAAGGACCGTTATGGATCGAGATGCTGTGCCGCAAAATTTTTCACGATCAGCACGAGCTGCAAATGATTACGCCTTCTGAATATTTAAACGAATATCCGATCGCCGACACAGGCAAGCTGAACGAATCGAGCTGGGGACGGAACGGCTCGGCGGAGGTATGGCTGCAGGGCGACAACGACTGGATCTATCGCCATCTGCACGAGGCGGAAGGACGCATGGTGCAGCTCGCAACGCGGCACGAGCATCTGGAGAGTCGTCCGCGGCTGTCTGCCTCGCTGCTCAAGCGCGCCTTGAATCAGGCGGCCCGCGAGCTGATGCTGGCGCAAAGCAGCGACTGGGCGTTCATCATGGACTCGAAGACGGTCGTCGATTACGCGTGCAAGCGAACGAAGAACCATCTAGGCTGCTTCCGCGCGCTGTGCAGCCAGATCGAGGATGGATATGTGGATGAGGCGTTCGTCGCCGAGCTGGAGGAGAAGGACAATATATTCCCGGACATCGATTACCGCGACTACGCGAGCATCTACCGAACGGCTCCTGTTGAGCTGATCCGCGATGAGGCGACATGGCGCACCGTTCTGCAGGAGACGAAGGATCGCGCCAACGTGTTCCTGCTCGCCTGGGAGTATCCGCCCAAGTACGTCGGCGGCCTGTCCCGCGCCGTATGCGATCTGGCGGAGGCGATGGCCGCACAGGGCGAGATCGTGCACGTCGTGACGAGCTCGCACTACGGCGCTCCGGCCTTCGAGAAGCGCAATGGCGTGTACGTCCACCGCGTGACACCGCTGTACTCGGCGGAGACGGACTTCTACCACTGGACGTTCGAGATGAACCTTGCGATGATCGACCACCTCGTGCAGTGGAAGGAGCATGGCGGCCGCATCGACCTGCTGCATGCGCACGACTGGATGGTGTATCACACGCTGCGCGAGATCAAGCTGAGCTACGGCATTCCTGCTGTCTGCACGATTCACGCCACAGAGTGGGGACGCAATCAGGGACGACTTAGCACCGAGCTATCCCGTAACATCCATCGGCTCGAGACTGGCCTCGCATACGATGCCGAGCAGGTGTTCGTGTGCAGTCAGGCGATGAAGCATGAGATTCAGCAGCTGTTCCATAAGGAGGAGTCGAAGGTGCTCGTCTTCCCGAACGGTGTGAAGCGCGCCGATGCGATGGAAGCGGCCACCTCGTGCCACAACCGTGATGCCGCCAAGCGGGAGCTTGGGGTCGAGCACGAGCACGTGCTCTATTTCGTCGGACGACTGGTTCATGAGAAAGGTGTGCAGACGCTCATCCATGCGATGCCAGGCATACTGAGCCGGGTGCCTAATACGGTGCTGTACATCAGCGGAGCAGGCCCGATGGAGAATGAGCTGAAGCAGCTGGCCGCTCATCTGGGCGACCGCGTCCGGTTCACAGGCTTCGCTCATAAGGAGCAGAAGCATACGCACTACTGCGCCGCAGACGTCTGCGTCATCCCGAGCCTGTACGAGCCATTCGGCATCGTCGCGCTGGAGGCGATGATGTATCAGCGTCCGCTCGTCCTGTCGGACACCGGCGGACTCGCCGAGATGATCGAGCACGGTGTAGACGGCTACAAGGCGCTGCCTGGGCATGTCGACTCGCTCGTCTACCATGTGACCGACCTGCTGCTGCAGCCACAGTTCGGACGCCAGATGGCGGAGCGAGCCTTCGCCAAGCTCGAGCAGCGCTACATCTGGGAGCAGCTCGTGAACAGCATCCGGGAGCAATACCGCAAGTTCACGCATGAGCTGCTGCCCGCAGCACCTGTCAAGCCCTAGGCGGCTTGACAGCGCCTGGTCCACTCGCCACCCGCGCCGAGTGGGCCGAGCGCTTCGGCCAGCGGCCGGATCCATTCTAAATAGCACCCTGGGCACATACAATGAACCATAACCAAGTCAGTCTGTACCGGTAAGCCCTTCGCCTACCAGAGTCGGACTACAGCTTATTGGACATCCCACAGAGCGAGAGGAGAGATGAACGGATGAAGCTGATCCCGATTGGCTCCAAGCAGATCCAGTACGTGCAGTACGACGACGAAGCGTCACAGATGCATATTCAGTATTACACGGGGCAAACGCATACGTGCACGAATATTGCACCCGACCAGTACAACATGCTGCTGCAATCTCCGAACCGGTACGACCTTATTATGAAAATGGCAGCTAGGCCTAACTTCCCTCCTCAAGCCTGACCGCTGCGGGAGTCCGATCCTAATCTCCCCAGCGTGCCGGGAGATTATTTTTTTGTCGCATAGCAATCGCTGTATATGGAAATAGTGGATGAGGGAACTATACCTTCGACAAATAATGTGGCTGCGAATCCGTTTTCATTCATTTTCACGGATTGACCGGCTTGGCATAAAACGGTATCTTAAAAAAGAAGGCATTCTGGATAAAGAAGGATGTGGACGTTTTGCCTAGACATCTCGTTATCGGGAACGGTAAGTTTTTGATCAATTTGGATCGCAACAACTACATGCGGGATCTGTATTATCCGTATGTGGGCCAATTAAACCATGTGGGCGGCTATCATTGCCGCGTAGGTCTATGGGTAGACGGAACGTTCTCATGGCTATCCGATCCGGATTGGAAGATTGAGCTCTCCTACGTGGAGGATTCACTGGTTACCGAGGTCCGGGCATCGCACTACCATTTGGGCATTACGCTTTACATCAATGATGCCGTTCATCAGCGTGAGGATATTTATCTCAAGCGGGTTCGTGTTCACAATCATTGGGACAAGGTGCGCGAGGTGCGCATGTTCTTCCATCAGGATCTCGTAATCAATGAGACCGAGGTCGGCGATACAGCCGCCTACTACCCGCTCAACAACACGGTGTTCCATTACAAGAAGGACCGCTACTTCATGTTCAACGGCTTGAGCGGCAGCGACGGTCTCTACCAGTATACGGCCGGGGTCAAGCGCTTCTATCATGCCGAGGGCACATGGCGCGATGCGGAGGACGGCAACCTGTCCTGCAACGCGATCGCTCAAGGCTCCGTCGACAGCACGATTTCACTTCGCACGCACGTCGCTCCGAACGAGGATGGATTGATCTATTACTGGATGACCGCGGGCAAGAATCTCGAGGAAGTGAAGAAGCTTGACGCCTACGTTAAGGAGAGCCACCCGGATAAGCTGCTTGAGCGTACGAAAATATATTGGCAGCGCTGGGTTAACAAAAGCGAGCGCGACTACGGCAACCTGACAGATGCCTGCGTTCGCATGTATAAGCACAGCCTGCTCATGGTTCGCACACAGACGGACGTGAACGGCGCCATCATCGCCGCTAACGACTCCGACATTATGCAATCGAACCGCGACCACTACAGCTACATGTGGCCTCGCGACGGCGCCTTGATCGCCTATGCGATGTCGATGGCCGGCTACCAGGGCATGATTACACCGTTCTTCCATTTCTGCGCGAACGCCCTGTCGCCGGAAGGCTACCTGCACCATAAGTACAACCCGGACGGCACGGTGGGCTCCAGCTGGCACCCTTACTTGAACGGTGACAAGGTGCAGCTGCCGATTCAGGAGGACGAAACGGCGCTCGTCCTGTTCGCGATGTGGCAGGACTACACGCGCCACGAGGATATCGAGCTCGCGCAATCGCTGTACCGGAACCTGATTCGCCGCGCAGCACGCTTCATGTCGAGCTACATCGAGCATGACCTGTCGCTGCCGAAGCCGAGCTACGATCTGTGGGAGGAGCGCTATGGCATCTTCACGTTCACCGCATCGGCTGTATACGGCGGCTTGATCGCCGCGGCGAACTTCTGCAGCCTGTTCGGTGACGAGGAGCGCTCGAGCCGCTACCGCCATACAGCGGAGAAGATCAAGACTGGCATCCTGAAGCATCTGTATTGTGAAGAGGAGCAGCGCTTCGTGCGCGGCCTATATCTTGAGGATGGGGTATGGGTGAAGGACCGCACGTACGAGAGCAGCGTCTACGGCATCTTCGAATTCGGCGTCCTGCCAGCCGACGACCCGCGCGTCGCCAGCACGATGCTGAAGAACCGCGACCGCTTGACGATCAAGACCGACGTCGGCGGCATCGCTCGCTACTACCATGACTACTACTTCCAGCGCTCCTCGGATATCGAGAAGGTGCCGGGCAACCCTTGGATCATCTGTACCCTATGGATGGCCGAGTGGGAGATCGAATACGCGAAGACACTCGCCGATCTCGAGTCGCCGCGCCGCACGCTCGAGTGGGTTGTCAAGCACGCAATGGAGAGCGGCGTCCTGTCCGAGCAGCTCGATCCGTTCACCGGCGATCCGGTATCGGTCGCACCGCTCACCTGGTCGCACGCCACTTATGTGCTGACCGTTGTGAAGTATACGGAGAAGTTCAAGAAGCTGCAGCAGCAGGCGTAAGGCTTCATTCGACACCTATTTCGACAGATGGCGGCTGCAAGTGCTGCTATAAGCGTATATGCCGAGCGTATGCTAGCAAGACGAGATATAGAACAGGCCCATGCGGTGAGCATGGGCCTGTTACGTATGCTCGGGGCAATAACAGTCGGTATTGACCGAACCATCGATTAAGCCCCTGCCTGTAAGCGTGGGGAGTCCTTACAAATCTTCCCCTATTTCAAACAAATGCTCCTTGACTTCCCCATCCTCACAAGTAAGCACAACCTTTACTTGCCGATCATCTTTCGTTTCAATTGTTGCACCTACTATATAAGGTCGATGTCCTTCGTATGCTTCAACCACATTCACATATAGTACATCATTTGCAGATTCGACTCGATTAAATAAATATGACAGTTCATTCACTGACGGATTATCTGGTCCCTTACCATAAATGAGCGTGTTCTCTTTGCTGCAAAAACTAAAAAGACTCAGTGTACAACGGCTACAGCTCCATCTCGTATGCCAAGTTCCATTCGGCTTATGACGCTGTAGCTGTTGAATATATGTTAACGGTTTACGTGTATCGAGCGCTTGGAGCTCTTCACTAGGCGTCACATTAGACTCAACCATCCGTTCCCCGCGGCTATGAAGAATCCAATCCACCGTCTGACCGCCAGCATTCTTAACAAGAAATGCTTCCACGAAATATTTGTCATGCCAGATAATTAATCGTCTCATCTGAATGCCAGCGTAAATAGACTCCTCCCATTCAACCCTCGTCAATGAATCAATACCAGAAAATGATCCATCCCAAACTGCTTCTACTTCGATTAGCTTATAATCATGCTGTTGGAGGTATCTGACCGTCCTCCCATTTGCCGGCGGTTGGTTCGAACCTTGAATAGCTACCGTATTGTGGGTCGCGGTATTTTTATAATAGTCATAATGTAGCGGTGCCCCATATCCTGTCGTTCCTAAATCCGGGGCGATCTCATCGCCGAATGCTGAAAAGTGAATGCCTAACTTATCGTAATGGTCATGCTCTCCGCCATACTTCCCATGCTTGATTAGCAAGTACTTTTGACCTGAGCCTCTAAATACAGTAAAGCCGGATGCATCATTGTCATGATAGTCTCTTAGTACATACTCAGGCGTCTCCGGTATATTCTCCACACCATATAAGAAGGCATCGATGTTATTTCGTTCGTGCGTCTGATAATACTGGTCGAGTAACCAGGCGTATTCCCAGTCTCCATATACCGCGAATGCAAATTCATAAAACTCCGGTAAATGATCATTTAGAATGTTTCCAACACCATCTCCAACCTTAGGCAAACTTAAGTCGGACTGCAAAAGTTGAATCGGCATACTAAGCATTTTTCTATATTCAGGACGCTGAAGCAAACCATAAGGGGTATGCCTAGCGAATTTTTCATATACCATAAATGCCTCTAGAGCAAAAAAATGGTAATGGAATGTTCCTTCAAACCAGAAATCATCATGCAGTACGCCATGTTCCAGCTGATACACAAGCCCATACTTCGAGTGAAGCGCATAGTCCACATAATCCGATCTGTTTAACAATATACCCAGAATGCCAAGACCCCCGCCAACAAGCACTTCATGGTTATGAATTTGATCCATCCTGTACGTCTTTAATACCTCCGCACATACAGTAAAAAGATCTTTCTCAATGAATAATTGTTGTTCTTCTGATAAGGTCTCCTTAATGATGTCATATCCCATTGCTAAACTGCGGATCCACATTGCTTCGCATAACGTTTGGGAATTAGCCTTACCCGGATTATTGTACGGAATTCCGCCATGGATCTCATAGCTTGGATAATAGCGCGCATATTGCACCAAAATGTCTTCAGCTTTATCCCTGAATGTTTCTGTACCGGTCAGCAGCCATAATAATGCTAAATCATAGCAACCATCTGCGTTCAGACCATTAACGTGTCTCCACCAGCCTCCGTCAAACGGTTCTCCTAGATGCACATCTGTACATAACGAACACCTGTGCTGCTCGCCTTCAGCATAAGTGAATTCTAATGGAACGGAGTGAATCGGACAATAATAATAGAGGCCCCAGGTAGCAAGCGCTGTTACGGGAACTTTAAGGTCATGTTGTAGTAATGGCTCAACACGATCTAGTAGTTTGTCAATGATAGCTCCGTTTCTAAGAGCTTTGTGACGGAGTCCGGTCACTTCCAGCTCTGTAAATTGGATCATGCTGTCGCTCTCCTTCATTAGGTGTTAACCCTTAATTGAACCTGCAGACATCTGCATGAACGATTTATTAGCAAACATATAAACAACCAGAATTGGCAGAATGGATAAACATGCCCCCGCCAGCATCAAATGTGTCTGCTGCGCAGCCCCTAATGCACCGTACCTTAGGTTAGCCAGCCCTACGGTCAAAGGCTGAAGGTCCGGTTTACTCATCGTAAAGATTAGCGGTAAAATATATTCATTCCATCCATTTCTGAATACGAGCAGTCCGGCAACCCCTAACCCTGGTGCAAGCAATGGAAGAATGACTTGCCAATACAATCGGAAAAAACCGCAGCCGTCAATCATTGCGGCCTCATCAAGATCTTTGGGAATAGAACGGTAAAAACCAATAAGTATAAAAAATGTCGTAGCATGCCCAGCGATTATAATAAGTATGACACTTAGTAGAGACTTGTTTAAACCGATTGCATTCATCATATCGAATTGTGGCCGTAACACCACAGCCCCGATCGAAATAAATAAGGTCGTGGATTGAATGAATACATACCATCGCTTACCGGGAAATTCGATACGATCAACGGCATAACCCGCCAGAGAAGCAACAAAGAGCGTACCTACTGTTGCAGCGCATGAAATGAATAAACTATTCCAAGTAAATCGACTAAAGTTAGCACCATTCCAAGCTGCGACATAGTTGGACCATTGCCATGCTTCGGGCAGGAAGTTATCGCCGAGACTAATTTCAGCGTTACTTTTAAAAGAGCCTAAAATGGCCATAATAACTGGAAATACAGTGAATACAAGCATACAAAGCAAGAACACCCAAAGTAGAACAAAACCAATTGTCTTTTTGGCATGGATTCTAGCGACGCGTTCACGCGAAAGTGCAGCAGAGTGTACTGACATGGCGGCCCTCCCATTAATAGATCTTGCTCATTCTACGCGACAGCAGGAAGTACACCGCGGTTACCGCACCCACAATCAGTGCTGTAGCAAAGCCAACGGCACTTCCGTAACCAAAGTCCTGTTCGACGGAGGCTCCAGTAGATACAGGGAAAAATAGTCGGTATACGTATAAATACATCACTTCTGTCCTGCCGACAGGCCCACCTTCAGTTAACACCATAATGCTCTCATAGCCCTTTAGAGAAACGGTTATGGCCAACATCACAATCATTTGCATTACAGGTCCTAGCATTGGAATGGTGATAAAACGAAACTTCTGCCACTCACCTGCTCCATCGAGCGATGCACTTTCGTATAAGTCATTCGGAATACCTTGTAAGCCAGCAATAAACATCAACATATAGTTTCCAATAGCTCCCCAGGCAGCAATGAGAATAACGGTCAGCATCGCATACTTGGTTCCCAGCCAATCAATGGGTGTATCAGCAAGGTGCAGCTTAATCAGAAGTTTATTCAATATTCCGTTATATGAGTTGAAAATGACATAAAATACAATAGCCATCACGGATGAACTGATAATGGTAGGAAGAAAATAAACTGCTCTCAACAGTTGCCTGCCTTTTATTGCTCGATTTAAAATGACTGCGAGCATAAGAGATAACGGAAGCGTGAGTAGCAATTTACCACCTGCATAGAAAGCAGTGTTAATCACGGATTGCCAGTATAAGCCGTCATGCAGAAGCCTAGTGAAATTATCCAGTCCTATGAATACAGGTGTCCCATAACCTTTATAATCATAGAACATGTAACGAATAGCCCAAAAAATAGGGTATACGACAAGCACGATCGTTAGTAGAAAGCTGGGTAATGTGAACATATAAGCAACGCCGAGCTTACGTAGGTTACTCATGGGTATCCCTCCTTTTACGAAGCCGATTTATTTCACCAAGCCTCCCTGCAATTTTGCAGCATCAAAACTCGGGTTCTTGGGGTCTGTAATATCCCCACTGCTAATAGCCTTATCGAGAGCGGTGTTGTATCGATTATTTAAATCTTTTGCCACCTCATCCCAGTCGCCTCCTTCTAGGATATACCTCCAGAATGTATCCGCATATTTCAAGCCCGTTACTGTCAAGAGACTTGTGGGTGCCACAGGCCATGCAAGCGCATCGTATTTCGTTGGCATGAAGTAGTCAAGGCCGTAAATTTCGCTACTCGATTTGACTTTATTGGCGATACCCGGTGCAACCGGAACTCCTAAGCCTTGCTCGGCATACTTCACGAGGGAGTCCTCACTTTGAAGAAATTCAAAAAGTGTCCATGCTGCTTTCTTTTTCTCCGAGGAGCTGCTAATTGCAAGCCAATTTCCTCCTGTAGTTGCCACAGTACCTTGAATGCTGCCGTCAGCGGTTGGAACTGCGGATGCAGCCCATTTAATTTTTGTCGGGAACTGCGACTGATATACTCCTACTTCTGCAGAGTATGAGATATACATTCCAATTTTGCCAGCTGCAAATTGTGCGCGAAGTGGATCAATATCCAAAGACTCTACGCCTGGAAGCATGCTGCCGTCATCCTTCATTTGTTTATAAGCCTGCACAACATCTTTATACATACCAAAATTATATTTTCCTTGTTTAAAATCGTACCCATAAGATCCTAGACCCATCGCTTGTGCAACTCGTACCCCAGAACGTTCAAATGCACTATTCGGATTTTTAAAGTTCAATGCAAAGCCGTAAATACCGTCCTTTTTCCCGATCTCAGTAATCTTTTTGGCATATTCGGTCATTTCATTTAATGTTTTGGGCGGATTTGAGATTCCAGCTTTTTCAAAAAGCTCCTTATTGTAAACCAACCGGACCGTATAACCGAAGTTTGGAAGTGAATACAGCTTGCCTTTGTATGTGTTGACACCTTCCATCACAGATGATTCGTATTGTTGCTTCATCTCTGGAGTCATATATCCATCTAAAGGCTCAAAGTATCCCTTCTTGGCAAAATCAACAAAATATGCAGAGTTGGGAACAAAAATATCCGGGGCTTGACCGCTAGCCACAGCTACCTCGTAAGATTGTTTAAAGTTTTCCGACATGGAGACTAATTCAACTTCGATATTATCTTTATTGGATTTATTAAATTCATCTATCTTTTCCTTCATAAAATCCAAATCATGCCGATTGAAGGTCCAAAATAACAATTTCGTTTTCGGATGGATAGACGCTCCTGCGCCTTCCTCAGCCTGTTTGGTTCCCGTAGTACTACAAGCCGACATCGTTAATGCCATTAAGCTAATCAAACCGATAAGCCCTGCTTTTTTCATCATAATCATGTAACCTCCCTTAATATAATTGCCTACATGTCTATCATAGTATTTTTGAATGCAGTAGCGTGTGATGCCATTCCATGCACTAAGGGGGGAGAATCAACTCTACTCGCTAAGATTCGAGAGCGGTATTCGAATGCGGATCGATGTTCCACCGTCACTTGTAAAATGAATGCGGGCCATTTCGCCATAACACAGCTGGAGCCGCTGAAACACATTACGCAAAGCAAATGAACCATTCGTACTCTCCATGTATATACCAGCCTGAACTTGTTCAACATCTATACCACAGCCATTATCTCTAACTTCAAGACATAATTCTTGGTGTCCCCTTTCAACGCGAATATAAATATATCCACCTTTCTCCCTATTTTTAAAGCCATGTAGAATAGAATTTTCTACTAAAGGCTGAATGATGATTTTAGGAATCATCAGACTCAATAGACTGCGATCCTCTATATGGATTTCATAAGCAAATAACTCTTCATAGCAAAGAACTTGCAGGTTCAAATAATGCTCCACATGCTGAAGCTCCTTCTCGAGTGTTGTCCATTCCTGCCCATTATTAAGACCAAGCTTAAAAAGCTTTGAAAGTGACATGACCATTTGCATGACATCCTTTGTCCGCTGGGAACCAGCCTTCCAGTAGATTGTATTCAAAGTATTGTAAAGGAAGTGCGGATCAATTTGGGCCTGTAATGCTTTAATCTCGGCCCTTCGCTTTTCATTCTCTACATCCTTTATTTCTTGGATGAGCATCGATATTTGCTCTAGCATTTGATTGAACTGATTTCCTACTTGGCTGATCTCATCCCGATAGGGGCTTTTAAATCGAACATTCAGATCACTGTGAGACCCCGCCGCTCGCATGAGTCTTTGCAGCTTGATTAAAGGACCCGATAAATACTGTGCTAGCAAATTGGACAAGATCAAAGCTAAGACAGCACTTGCCAAAGTCGCGGTAATTACAATCCATTGAATATTTCTTAGCTCCTTTAATACCTCACTTCGCGGCTTGATACTGATCAGTGTCCAGTCTTTTATTACTTTGGAATGTTGAAAATTTATTAAGAGTTCATCACCATTATGTTGAACATCAAAGGAACCTGCTCCCAATTTTATTTTTTCTAAAATGGCTGAACTTTGCACCATATCCTTATACTGAAAATACGGCTGAGCCATGAGTAACTGACCATCAGGACCGATCCACGCAACTCCTTCGCGATAATCGATTGCATTCTCAAATAAGAAGTCCTGTAATTCGCTCTCACTAAAATTAGCAATAACATTAACATCCTGATGGGGGTCATCATTTGCAATACCTATGAGTACAAGGGAAATCACACGATCATGATCTGTGAAAAATGGATCTTCATGGCCTCCAATCCAGAATGATCGCTGTTCTTGCATCATTTTTCTATAAATATCACTACTTTTGTCCGTATCCTGTTGGACACGGACATTGTGGGTGGAATAAAATTCTCCGATGGGCGAAGTGACGAGTACAGAACGAATGAATGGTTCGATCAATCGCAGCTGCATGAATGGAACCTGGAGCGAGGAGTAATGCCTAAAATATGTCCCCTTCTCTCCATTCTCAGAAGCACGAGCCATCTCTTTAAATTCATTGCTAGTTAACAAAGTAGAAAGTGATACGCCAAAGTGTCTCAGTTTCTCATCGAAAGCCTGTGCTGATTTGTTAAGGGTATCCTGACTCAAGGTCATGGCCTTGACTTGCATAATTCTCGACGTCATATATAGGGTCATGGTGCCGGTTGCAAACACAGCCATCAGGATTAGACAGATGAATGCCATTCTGATTCGATTTTTGAAAGATATACTGTAAAAAATGGAGCTTATTCCAATATTCATCTCCCATTGATCGGATCGTACCCTAAAGTAGTTCGATATTCAGTTGGCGTCATTCCAGTTAACTTCTTGAACATATCGCTGAAATTACGGCGATCCTCATAGCCAAGGGTGGTAGCAACCTCTTGAATGGATTTACCTTCAATTAGAAATTGCTTGGCTTTTTCGAGTCTTAACCCGGAAACATACTGTGTAAAGCTCTGCCCTGTAACCTTTTTAAACAGACTTGCAAAATAGCTCCCACTAATAAAAACATAAGCTGCGCATTGACTAATTGTTAACTCTGTATTCCAGTTTTCGTTAATATAGGTAAGTGCACGATCAATTAATCGCTGTGCTTCTGTTTGATGTCTGCTGTTGATCATGCGACAGCCTTCAATGCAAATAAGTTGAATTTGCTGGAAGCTTTCTTCCATCGAACCCGTAGGTTTACTCTGCTGATCTCTCATTCGTCTTATAAGTGGCTCTAATGCTTCAACAGGGATTTTCTCCATCATTGATCGTAACAGGACGTTTGAGAGCTCGTACAGCACATGGACCTGATATTGGGGATGGGGAAGCAGCTTATTAGACAACAGTGCTTCGTACCATTGATCGAGAATGGTTAGTGCCAGTTCTTCATTTCCAAGCTGGATCGCGGAGACTATGGCCTTCTCTTCATCAGCAGGGTATTGGGGAAGGTTTTGCTCATAATTGGAAATATCACTATAACGAATTACACCGCCACCTGTATAAAAATGATAAGAAAGTGCAATGGCGGCTTGCTGGTAAGAATCGGTAAGCTGCTGTACACTGGTGGCTCTACCGCCAACACCTATAGATATGGCCCTTCTCGCAAATGTAATGATGTTATCATGGCAACCATCCGCTAATGCCTCCAGCATTTCATTATTTCTTGCATTGCATATGATAACAAATCTGTTGGTTGCTTCACGAATGATAACCCCCTTCGTAAAGCTTGATACCGTTTCTTCCAATATGTTATGAATCGAAAAATGAACAAGCTCCACTTCGTTCAAAGGTAGATGTTGGCTGTTCTCTAAAAAATGATTGACTTCCACAATCATGACGCCCAGATTCCATTTGTCTATATCTAATTGTAGGAAATCCCATCTTCGATTGATCTCAACCTTTGTGCTTTTATGTTGAAGCAAAAGTTTGAAGTACTCCTGACGCAATAACGGCATGCTTTCCCTTACTTTTACTTGCAATAAATTAACCTGTTGGTGTTGTTCCCGTTGCTTAAGTACTTCCTCTTTGGCCTTCAGAACGGCTTCTATAACTTCATCTGTTGAAAAGGGTTTTGAAATAAAATCGAACGCACCTAGCCGGACTGCTGTCTTTGCGTACTCAAAATCAGAATAGCCAGTCATAAAAATAATTTTGCAGACTGGGTGAAAGTCAAGCACCTCTCGAGCCATATCGATTCCATCTAACATCGACATTCGAATATCCGTCAATACGATATCTGGCTTCCAAGTCCTCGAGAGTTCCACTCCTTGCTCTCCGTTGAAGGAGTAATCTACAATTTGAATGTTATATGTTTCCCATGGAATTTGCTCAATCAATCCCTCTACAATACTTCTGATATCATCAATAATAATCATTGTTACTGAATTTTGCTGGGTGGCCGTCATGTCGTACCCCTCCAAAACTTGTGTCGTGTTAGTCATATCTTAAGGCGATAGCCTCCCCAGCAAAAAACAGCTGCCCGACTTTCTCCCCTTCTGATTCAAACGTTTTAGTTCGTCACAATTTTTAAATAAGACGTTTTCGCAGCACCTATTTCCTTCCCATACATTTGCGTGAATTGTCCTGAGAAGTCAATGACCGCGAAACTAGCGGTTTTGTCACCTGCGTACTGCGCTTGCACAAAAGAAGTAACATCCACTTCTACGTATTTCATGGTTCGGTCGGGAGTGAACCTTGCCAGCAGCGAGTTAACAGGAGGCTTATTCGAATAGGTAATTCCGGTCTCTGTCCAGCTATCGTTCCCGACCGAATAGATGCCTGTATCTCCGAACAGCGCTCCGCTGCCATCCGTTACGCCGATGTATATGCCCAGCTTCGCTGAGGTGACCGGTCTTGATAGGCTGCTCAAATCAAATTTCAAATAGCTTTGCCGATCCAAGTTGCCGCTTCCTCTTTTCGCCACAAGGGACGTATTGGCACCAAAGTTTGTGTCCTTATTCGTACCGCTTTGTACGTAAGCATCAGCGGACGGATAATACGTAGTGGATTCAGGCGTATACTGAATGTTTATATACGGCTTGTTCGAGCTTTCTTTGCTATTCATGATTGCATTAAGACCTAATTGCTCAATGACTGCGAAGCTAGCCAGCTTGTCTCCGGCATATTGTCCCTTTATATAATCGGTAATATCAAGCTCGACGTACTGGTAGGTGCGATTCGCTACGACATTTCCCAGTAACGCGTCTGTTGCAGGCTTGTTATTATACGTAATCGTGCCTTCTGTCCAGTCATCATAAGTGATAGAGTAGACATTAGCATTAGTCGTAACCGCGCTGCTCGTATCTGTTAATGCCATGTATAATCCTAACTTAGCTGAAGCTATCGGTCTTGATAGGCTGCTTAGATCGAATTTGATATAGTCCTGACGCGTATAACCGCTCGAGCCGGTCTTCAGTTCTAAGGTTGGCGAGGAGCCGTAGTTCGTACTTGCGTAAGTGCCGTCTCTTACAAACGCATCATCCGTCGGAGTCAACTGAGCATCCGGAGCCGCCTGCGGCACTGGAATATTTGGTAACGGTGCTGCGAATGTATGATTTTGCACCTTCAGCCCGCCATTGTTCGAGCTCTTTAGCAGCAGTTGCCCTAAGTTCGTAAGGCTGGACCCTGCCTTAAATGCATAATTGGCTGCAATTTGCGTTTCCGTCCCTGACGGAGGCGTCACATAAACATCGTAGGTTTGCGTAGCAAGATTGGCGACCATGCGAACATGATACGTCTGGTTAGGCGTATAAGCGACACTTGTTAACGATTGAAAAGAAAAATCGTTTTTAACATCGACCGTGCCTGAACCATTAAACCGAATCGCGATCGGCAAACTCGCTACGTCGCTGATTGTCTGGGTTGCCCCGGTATACCCTACCGTTTGGTCATCATTGGCTGAGCCTGGCGTAACATCGAATTGCGTGGTCAAGCTCGTCGCTTCGTTCCAGCCCAGATCGTAGACTGCTGAATAATCGGTGGCAGCAACCGCCGTACCGTTCACGATGATTTGCGATAGCTGCGGCGATTTAATGAGCGCATCATTGGAAAATTCGATTTTCAAATAATTCGTTCCCGCCGGAACAGGTTCAGCCGGAGTGAAATTTGCCCTGTACCAATCATTGTTGCCGCTCGTTCCTGTAGAAATCGGCGTATCGTGCGTGATTGGGATCTGTACGTAATTCAAGTTATCCGGGGATGCATATACCTTGACCTTGTTGTCAACAGAAGCGACGGCATATATTTTGGCAGAAAAATTGTTGATCCCGCCTACATGGTAGACCATGCTTTCCGGTGTATTCGTAGTTCGTTTCAATCGAACGAAGTCACCTTCGAAATAAGATGGGGTGCTCGAGTCTACCGCCCAGTTATTCGTAGTGGAATACACTTGACTCCAGTCCTCCGCATTGTCAACAATACCCAGCGATTGTAGTTTGACTGCAGCTGCACCAGAAGGAACGGGCATCACTGCGTTCGGATTCAGATTAAAGCGGGCTTTGAACGCTTTACCGGCGGCTCCGTTTACCAGCACGCTCAGCTTTATAGTCGGGCTTAGCTGCGTCACAGTAATGCCCGGATCGGCAGACATGATGTAACTGGCGCTCCGGTTCAGTTCAATATTAATAATACCCTTGTTCTCCTGGGTAGGATCGGAGACAGAGACTTCGATAGAGTCACCTGGAGCTTCCTTGGTCATAACCGACGCTTTTTTGTCGCTTGTTATGAGGTCAACCGTCTTTGTCATATCTTTCCAAAAGTTAACACCAACTATATTTAACGTTTTTTGCTTTACAGCTTGAGCATGAGATGAATTCTCCAGTATGGAAACGTCAGGATTGCTAGCATAATGGCTCACCTGCGTGCTTGTCATATTCGGCAAAATCACGTAAGCATAAGCGCCATTCGCCGGATTCCTGCCATGGTTCAACCACATCGTCATATAGTTGCTCGTGTAGTTATCCGTTGATCCATAGTTGTGATCGACTTCTTGGTACGATCCTGTCCTTGCTTCACGCAACATCGATACATTCGCCCCGCCAGGGAAGTAGTATCCAACATCCGAGTTTGCCACGTTCCCGGCACGGTGTATCCAATTCGTACCGCTCGCCGTATTGGACCAGCCTAATGTAGTCGGTTGAGCTGTACCGTTCACCGTCAACGCGTTATCTCCCAGATCATTCAGCCTATAGTTATCGACGATCGTCTCCACCGTCTTATTATCCGTTCCGTTGATATCTGATCCGAGCGCCACAATTTCATTGTCAAACATGAACCAGGATTTTTTGGCCATCAATGTTTGTCCGACCGGATGGAGCTGCATACCAGATATTCCGTATTTGCCTTCGATGTCCGTTCCACCGACCCAGCTTTGATCGCCCAATCCACTCGTGTAATCCGTTACCAATTCGATCTTTGCATATTGTGTTCCCGCAGGAATGCTTGATATCGATACGTTGGCCCGAAACCAGCCGTTTCCTGTAGATACAGGCGTATCTATCGTTTTCGATTGTTTGGACCATGTCTGACCATTTGCCGATGTATACAAATTAATTTTGTTCGTTACAGAGGGTGTATTATAATACACCTTTGCCTTGAAGACGGTCAAATTACTAAGATTATAGACTACCTCTTCCGTTGTGTTAACTTTACGCCGAATTCGAGAAGTGTCGCCTTCGAAATTGGCGGTAGTACCGCCGACAAATTGCCAGCTCGATGTATGCGAATAAGACAGGCTCCAATCGTTAAGCGGGTCCGTGATTGTGTCTTGCCCGTTTTGCACCGTGATTTGAGAAATTTGAGGCGTCAACGCGTCAATCTCATCGTCGCCATGGTTTACAGTCGTTCCCGGTAACCGATACATATCTACCGTTCCGAAATACGGGAGTGCATACTGTGTGAAATCGTCATTTAGTAGAGTCGTTCGGCCGTTAGCGGTATTCCAGCCTTTCAAATTATTGTAGTTGAGCGATTCGTAATTGGAAATGCGATTCGAGAACATACTGATCCCAAATCCAAAACCGGGACGGAGCAGAACAGACCGATCCATGCCATTAAACTGTTTATAAGAAGATATTGCGCCTCTCGACTGTACGTTAGAATCGTTTGCGATCGCTTTTAAGCTTGTGATAAGGTCGATCGGAATCTTCGAGTAATCCAAGGTCGGTCCTTCTTGTAGATAGTACTTCAAAATACCCTTGAGCCGTTCAACATCTGCTGGCCTCCCGTATTGCGTGAGGCGTGTAGCCGCAGTCATAAAGGAGTAGCCATCAAACGTTCTTGAGGGAAAAGAAATCGTTCTGCCGCCCAAATTATCGAACGACGTATTTTTATAGATTATGCTTTCGAATGAATGATATAGAAAATGGTACAGATTATTGCTTTCCGGATTAATGACCTGCCAGGAAGAATTGTTCAGAAGATAGAGCATTTGCGCCAAACCAATAATCGAAGTATTACCATAATTCAATGTGTACGCGTGGTAATCGTGCTGTACAAAGGAACCGTCTTCATAAAAGCCATTACCCTTCTTCACCATTCGAAAAAGTGGAATCAGCGCATCTTTGACGGAAGCCAGCTTGGAGCCGTCCTTCGCAAGAATGCCTTGCTTGAGCACAATCATGCTCTTATCGCTCAAATTCGCTCCTGTTGCAAGCTTCGTATTGCTCGGGGTACTCGTCTGATTCGTGGTCGGATTCGGGGTGAAATGACTGATAGCTGTCATATAGTTGCTGATTTGTGTGCTGGTCAAATCGTTGTACATCAAGCAAAGGGTGTCAACAATCGCGATTGGAGAAGCAATCTCCCAATCATACCAGTTGTTAGACGGGGAATAGGCTGCGAACGGAATCGTTTCGTTATACCAATTCGCATATAACCAATCCAACCCGCTGATAATGTCATCTCGAAGCGAGAGATTATGGTAAAGAGGCGATCCTACAACGCTATAAGCAAGAGCCATCTGCTGTAGCCTCGAAAAGCTTGAAGAAATATACTTGGTCGGATATTGGCTAGGCGCGTTCGGAAACAAGTATGTTCGATTCGCGTCCTTGTTGAGCGAATCCCAATTCGTTTGAGCCGTGGTAGCAATAGTGCTGATTTTCGCAGCGATATCGGAATCGGACGTATTCAACGCTGCCCCTCCTGTCAGCGAATCCAACCATTTAGCCCGAAGCGTATCGAATTCATCAGACGCAGACGAAGCCTGCACATCTACAGGCTGCACAATTCCGAGCATACCGAATACAAGCAGCAGACATAAACCAATGTTGACCCATCTTGGCAAACGTTTTTTAGTCATGTTACATCGCTCTCCCTTTGTTTATAATTGGACGAAATGACTTACAAGAGACTGTAATGTGAGCGGTTTCAAAATTGACTTTTAGTTAGACGCCGGTCCCTATGGGAATGGCGTCTGTCATAGCTCCTTCTATCCCTTCAATGCCCCAACCATGACGCCTTTAACAAAATATTTTTGCACGAACGGATATACACACAAGATCGGCGCAGTTGCAACAACGATCGTCGCATACTTAATCGTCTCCCCGATCTGGAACTGGTCCGCTGCGGACGAATTGGTTGCCATACTCTCAGTCGAGTTGGCGATTAAGATCTCCCGTAAGGTCAACTGCAGCGGATACAAGGAATGATTCTTCAAAAAGATCGAAGCGTAGAACCATCCGTTCCACTTATCCACGGCATAGTATAGAATCATTACTGCAATAACAGGCATGGATAGAGGCAATATAATCCTTGTTAAGATCACATAATGCCCAGCCCCGTCAATTTTGGCCGACTCTTCGAGACTTATCGGAATAGACTGAAACGCCGTCCGCATGATGATCAAGTTGAATGTGTTGACCGCGAATGGGATGATAACTGCCCACAGTGAATTGATCAGTCCTACACCTTTCACAACCAGATAGAACGGAATCAAGCCTCCGCTAAAAAACATCGTCACTACAATCAAGAGCATGAACATTGAATTCAACATGGCCTTCTGTCTTGACAACACATAAGCGCCAAGAATTGTAGCAATCATATTGACGATAACGCCAAAAAATAAAATGAACGCGGTATTTTTGTAGCCGGTCAAAATGCCCGGATTTTTAAATACGGCTTTGTACGCTTCCAGACTGAAGCCAAGCGGCTTGTAGAGCAAACCACTGTAGCTGACCAGCTGACCAGAATCGCTTATTGACGCAAACAAAACATACAACAGCGGGTAAAGGGTCACGATTGCCACCATGACAAGCAGCGTGTGTACAATAATATCGAACACCCAATCCAAAATACCGGAAGATTCTCTCATTTAATCTCCTCACCTACCATAAGCTATTGTTGCTCAGTTTTTTGCTAAGTTTGTTCGCCGCAACGAGCAACATCAAATTTACAACGGAGTTGAACAAGCCGACAGCAGCGCTGTAACTCCAACCGAAATCAAGCAAGCCTTTACGGTATACAAACGATGAAATAACATCCGCCGTTTCGTACGTACTTGAGTTGTACAACAGGATGATTTTTTCCCAACCGACGTTAATCAAATTCCCCATTTGTAAAATAAACATGATCGAGATGGTCGGAAAAATGCCCGGAAGCGTAATATACCACATTTGCTTAAAGCGGGAAGCACCATCAATTCGAGCCGCTTCATACTGTTCCATATCTATGCTCGAAAGCGCAGCAATGTAAATAATCGATTCCCAGCCAATTCTTTGCCATATCTCTGAAACTACATAGATAGGGCGAAATAGATCTGGGTCTTGTAGCATGGCGAGCCCATCGTACCCGAAATACGTGAATAATTGGTTTATAACACCGCCATTGTTCGTAAATTGCACGATCATCCCGCAAATGACGATGAGCGAAATAAAATGAGGCATATAAGAAAAGGTCTGCACGAAGCGCTTAAATACTTGATTTCGGACTTCATTGATAAAAAGAGCAAACAAGATAGGTGCAGGAAATCCAAAAATGAGCATGTAGAAACTAATGATGAGCGTGTTTTTCAAAATTCTCCAAAAATAGTAGGAACCGAAAAACTCCTTAAAATTCGCAAGGCCGACCCATTCACTGCCGGAAACGCCCTTCACCGGAGAGTACTCCTTGAAAGCAATCAAAGCACCGTACATCGGAGCGTAATGAAATACAGCATAGTAAGCGATAATTGGAAGCATCATCAGGTACAAATATTTGTTCAACGCAATATCTTTAAGCAATTGTCTCCAGTACGCGGGGGCGTCCTTTTGAACTTTCGCTGCAGATTTCATTGAGAGCGTCTTGGCCATATATCCCCCTCCTTCTACGATTATGACAGGGAGAGCTTTAGCTCTCCCCGAGCTTTTATGTCAGTAACTTTTATCGTTTGTTATAGCGTTCAAGCGCAGCCTTCTGAATTTCAATGGCTCGGTCAATTTTGAGCGATTTCATTTTGGACACGTACTGATCGAAACTGTCCACTGAATCGGTGCCGAGAATGAATTTAAGAATCATTTCATCAACCAGCGTATCTACATCAGCCATGATTTTGGCATATTCGCTGCTTTCTTCAGGAGTCGGTGTGATCGGCAGCAGCTTATGCTTTGCAACGTCCGTCTTCTGCCAAGCCTTAATGGCATCACGCTGAGTTTGCAGTGCATAATATTGTTCGACATAGCGCTTATCCTGTACGAACGGACCTTGAGTATTGCCGCGGATATACAAGGACATCGCTTGAGAAGGAGACAATTTATCAGGATTTTTCATCAACAAATCGGTGTAGCGAGGACTACCGTTTTCCATCTTGTAGCTGACGCCTTCCGTGCCAAAGTTGAAGAACATCCTTCCCTCTTCGCTATATCCGTAATCAAGCATTTTCACGGCGAGTTCGGCGTTTTTCGAAGTTGCCGATATCGCAACGGCACCGATCGGCGAGTATGCAAAGTCTTTTTGCCCGAATTGCGGCATGTCTCCTTTCTTCAGTACCGGATAAGGAGTCCCAATAAGAACGGCTTTCGGATCTTTCGCTTCTATGATTGGCTGCCAGCGACCGATACCTCCGCCTGCGTTACCCACGGTAGCGCCGGTAGCGCCATTGGCAAAGCTTGTATCCAGCGCTTTCGTATCCGCCGTAGCCACGTTTCGATCGATTAGACCTTCCGAATACCATTTGCGCATCGTCGCGAGGAAGTCTTTAAAGCCTGGTTCCATCGGACCGTACTTCACTTGACCGTTATCCATATAGAAGTCTTTGGTAACGCCCCAAGCACCGACGAAGTCGCCGTTCACCATATCGAATAGCGGACGCGGTTTGCTGACAAAGGTGATCGGAGCTGCTGCGCCTTTTTTATCCTTGAACGCCTTAAGCGTGATATACCAATCATCGATCGTCTCCGGAACTGGTAAGTTCAAATCATCGAGCCAGTCTTTACGGATGATCGGTCCGTGATACACGCTCAAAGAGTCATCACCCCGGATGAACGGGAATGCATAGTAGCTACCGCTGTCGGTCTTGAGCATTTTGTCTACATCTGGGTGATCCTCCAAGTACTTTTTCAAGTTCGGCGCGAGCTTATCGATCATGTCGTTGAGCTTCAAGATGTATCCGTCCTTGATCGCCTTCTCCGGACCGCCAGGGAACTTTGACCAATCTGTTTCTATCATATCCGGCAGATCCCCGGAGGCAATCAGAACGTTGAGCTGCTCCTTGGTCTGGCCATTCGGCACCGTGATGAAATCGAGCGGAACCCCAGTTTTCTTCTGCCATTCTTGATAGAATGGAACATCTTGTAGATCCGCTTTTTGTCCGACAAGGTTGCGGGTAAGTTCGGACCAATACGTGAGCTTTTTATCTGTCTTTATTGGGTACTGAGCAGGCCCGCTGCCCGAATCCTCCACTGGCGAAGCTATGGGTGTCACTTGGTTCGATGAACACGCTGCCAGCATACTGCTGCTTATCATAAGGGCAACAACACTTGAACTAACTATTTTTCTTCTTCTCATCTTCGAGACCTCCTTGATGTATCGGTTTTGTCCGGTAGTTAGCGAGATCGCTTCCGAACTCATGTCTGTATCCTAACGCAACGGCTTTGATTACAGCAATCGATTAAATGTCCATTCGCATCGACTATACTTCAAACCTACCATCCGCATTCCGATTTATCCGCGTGGTGTTGGCTACTGGCTGCACACATTGGTCGAAGGCTTTCATCATTGCGATAAGACTTTGAACGACTTCCGGATTGCGATCGGCGAGATTGTAGCATTCACCTGGATCGATATCCATATCGAACAATTGAGGCATTTCCTTGATACTACGGTCTTTCCCAATGCCACTGGCTACGTGCAGCTTCCACTTACCAGACCGAACCGCATTCAAGCTATCATTCACATAAAAATATAGCGCTTCATGCGGAGATGTTCCTTCACCAAGCAACAAAGGAAGTATCGGCTTCCCGTCAACTCTTTCCTCATCAACTGTACCGCCGGCTAATTCGACAAACGTAGGCAAAAGATCCATCAAGCTCGCCACTTCCTCACATACCGTGCCTTCTGGAATTACGGATTTCCATTGAGCGACAAAAGGCATCCGGACCCCGCCTTCATAAACTTCAAATTTACGGCCGCGTAAGCCGGCACAGCTACCTTCATACCAAGGTCCGTTATCACTGGATACGATGAAAATTGTATTTTCCTCAAGACCATTCGCACGCAGCGCATTGAGGATCTCGCCCAGGTAGAAATCGATACATTCGAGCGTATCTCCATATGTCCCCCCCGCTGATTTCCCGCGAAACGCCTCAGGTACGTGTAACGGAATATGCGGCATCGTATGAGCCAAATAGCAGAAGAACGGCTGATCCTTGTTCGCCTCAATAAACTGAATCGCTTCCCTCGTATATTTTTCAGTCACAGTCGATTGATCGACCTCTTCCTCTTCCACTTCTTCATTCCGATACATGTACAAAGGCAACATATCATTGCTATATAAAAGTCCGTAAAATTCATCAAAGCCGTGTCGAGTTGGATAATGCTCCGGCTGACTGCCTAAATGCCATTTACCGATACATTTGCTGACATACCCCGAATCCTTTAAATAACCGGCGATCGTCTTATCCTCGCTGGAAATTCCACATGTATCCTCCGGCCACAATACTCTTGGAATGCCAGCTTTTTGCGGATACCGACCAGTAAGAAGCCCGCATCTAGAGGGACTACACGTTGGAGCAGCAGCATACATCTGGGTGAACCTGACACCGCTCGAAGCAATCCCATCCATGACTGGCGTACGTATGATAGTATTACCATAGCAGCCTATATCGCCATATCCCATATCATCCATATAAACAAGTACAATATTCGGCTTGCTCCCAATACGCTTGCCTTGAGTCGTCATCTACATCTTCTCCTTACCAGAAAGTATCTCGTACGCCGCGAAGTTTACAAATCGCCTCAACGAAGAAGAAATCTCCGTAAATCATCGGAACATTGATATGAATATTTCTAGGATAATTGGCCGTTCCCATTCTAAGAATCGCTTCCTCGTTCGGATCATCCAAAGCCGTGTACCGTTCATTCAGCCTGTGAAGCAGCTTCTCTGCTGCGCTCCGATATAGAGCAGCCTCGCACTCCGATACGAGTAGACTCAGCTCCAGCATTCCGCTAGCCGCACAAGCCGTTGCGCTGGAATCCATGCCCATCCCTTCTTGCCAAGGAGCCCGGAAATCATATGGAGGCAGACCATCCTCGGGTACATTCGCAAGAAAGAAGTGCGCCGCACGCTTGGCAGCGTCTACGTATCGAACATCCCCCGTGTAGCGAGCGCTGAGCGCCATGCCGTATATCGTCCAAGCCGTACCGCGAGACCATGCGGAATCCGGCGAATAGCCTTGCCCGCCAAGCGCCTCTCGTCTCTCACCCGTTTCGGGATCGAAGCACACAATATGATGCGAAGACCCATCCGGACGCAGAAATTCACGTAGTGTTGTATTCGCGTGCATAGCGGCAACATGGCGGAAGCGTGGATCGCCCGATTCTTGGCTAGCCCAATATAATAACGGCAAATTCATCATGCAATCGATAATCGCCCAGCCCACCCGTTCCGGATGGTTCCAAGCTCGAATGAATTGGCCCATAGCGTTATACCGCCCTACCAGATGGCTGGCCGCTGTCATAGCTCTCCGCTTAGAAAGCTCGCTCCCCAGCAGCTTGTACTGCGCTACAGAAGACAAGCTCCACATAAACCCTACGTCATGATGCAACGGGTAATAGTCGGACAGAACGCAGTCCATTCCGGCTTCCGCTTGAGCGGCAGCTTCTTTCAGCCCCTCCTCATTAGTCTCGCGATAAACGAGCCACAATAAGCCAGGCCAGAACCCATTCGTCCACCAGTCCGCTTCCTCGCGGTTGTATTTGCCCTCACAAGAGATGTAGGGGAACTCCGACCCGATCGACTTACACATTACTTCAACCTTGTTGATAATTTTAGTCCATACTTCGTCTGTCCATCCAGCTGCATTAGACATTATCATCGTCTCCTTAACCATCGTCTCACGTCTGTATCCTAACGCAGCGGCTTGACTTCCAGCAATCGATAAAACATCCACTCGTATCGACTATAATGTTTAGTGCTATCAACAAAATTTATATCGATCAACAATTTGTCCAAAATAAAAAACCGTTTCGTATTATCATGCTTGAAATACGAAACGGCTGCATTTATTTCTCCTCTTGAAGGTCCTTGAATTTCCCTGGCGTAATCCCTTCATATTTCTTAAACGTTCGGATAAACACGTTTACATCATTGAATCCGACACATCCGGTTACTTCGCTTACTTGCAAGCTACGTTCCCCGATCAGCTGCTTCGCTTTCTCCACACGACGTTTATTGATGTAATCCAACAAGCCTTCACCGGTTTGATCCTTGAACATTTTGGACAAGTATGTCGGCTTCATTCCAAAATGCTGACCTAGCATGGAGATATTCAAGTTTGAATCCGTATAATTGTCATGGATGAAATCTATGACTTGGGCGACCAAATGATTAACCTCTTGATCCCTCGACGCTTGAAGGTTTTGCTGCCGCCGCAAAGATGTATACTCGCACACCGTCTTGACGAATTCCGTCATCTTTTCCTGCATGTCTTCAATCGTTCGGCATGCGGTAAGCTGCTCGATCCGCTTGGGATTCTGGACAAGAAAGCTGTCCTGCACACTGCCAATTTCACTAACCGCCTTGATGATCGTACTGACCAAATTCAGCATGAGACATCTTGCATACGCGACGGAAACGGATGCACCGTTGAAGTTATCCGCAATAATGCTGTCCAGCAAATTTTTCGATTTTTCGTAGTCGCCAATTTTTAAGCTATTGATTAACTGTTGCTCTACTTGGAGAGGGTATGAATAACTGACTTCATTCTTTTCGCTAGTCAACTCGGCAATTTCGTCATAGCTCAAAACATCTTTACTGCCCATCACTAGCTTATACTCCATCGCATCAAGCGCCTGCTGATACGCTTGCGAGATTCCGGCGGTGGTTCGATGAAGACCACTGATGGAAACCGTCAGCCGGACGCGATAGTGCGACGTCAAGAATCGTTGCGCTTCCTCGGCTATACGGCGCAGCTCTCCCAAGCGCGACTCCTTATTGAATGCCCTGAAATTGATTAGACAGGCAAGCGCTTCATCGATTTCGGCAACGTAACCAACATGTTGCTGGTTAGCAAGCTCCTCGATCACATTCGTTATAATAAACTGCAGTAATTTGCGTTTGTACGAATCATCTGTTCCGCTGATCGCCTCATAGAATGGTTCAGTAGACTCCAAATAGACGAGGATGACTGCAAAATCGTCAGAATGAAAATTCATATGAAACGTTGCAAGCGATTCGTCTATCGGAATTTGACTATCAATCCGCCCTTTCAATAACCGCCCGATGAAGTTCGAACGGAGAATATGGCGCTGCTGCTCCATTTGGATGACAATACTATCCATTTTGTGCAACGTATCGTCCACGGCCTGTTGTATGAATTGAAATTCGTTGCTGTCTTTTCCAATGCCATGCTCTCCTGTGACCGAAAAAGCTTGTACGAGCCGACGAACCGGGGTGTAATTTCGACGCAGGAAGAAGACGGCGAGCAGGAGACCTGCCAGCAAGCTGATGATGGTACTTGTAATCGTGAGCGTTCGAATAAGCTCTGCTTTTTGCCAATATAAGCTTGTAGGAATGAAGGAAACATAGGTAAGTCCGGATTTAGCCGACTTTTGATACAGAATTTCATAGCTCTCCTGACCAATCGTATAGTAAGACATACCGGATGTTCCTTGGATAAAATCCTTAGGCAACTGATCCATCAACGAGTCCTCGGCATTCGATACAAGCACATGATTTTGATCGTTCAAAATAATGACGTGACCATTATTAAATAGCTCGACATTCTCAATGACGCCTAGTATGCGCGACTGATCGATCATGGTTACACTGGTAGCCGGAGGCGGACCGTTATCGTTAAGTATGGAATTATACGAGTTGATGTAGGCAACCGTTTTCTGGAGCTTGTTGTTCCGGTCTATACGCACCATTGGCACGAAGCCTTTGAATTGGGGTTGACTCATAAGTTCGATCCACTGTTGATAAGTATAGGCGTTGCTGGTTCCATGAATCAGCTGGAACCCGTCTAGTCCGTAACGGATCGTTTCCGGATACAGGACGGTATTGTCTTTTTGCAAATAAATGTATGACATGTCCACGACCGAGTAGGCACTTTGATATTGCTTCAAATCTTTTGTGATTTGATAAGAATCGTAGTAATATTCTTCGGGTATGGAAGCGGTGTATTTGTTGGAAAAAAGCAACTCCCCCACTTTGACGTTCCAAATAAGCTCATAGGTCAGCCGTTTCATCGAATCAAAGTAATTATCCATCGTTTCGCGGACTTGACTGAGCAAGGCGTTATTGGCTTGGTGGATTTCATTTTTGAGCGTATTGTTTGAAATATTATAAATAAAAATGCTAATAATCATGGGCAACAGCATAACTGCCAAATATGAAAACAACCACGTTAAGATGACACTGCGGCGACGATCAACGATTCGTTTTAGCAAAAAGCATCCCCCCGGCCATTAAAGCGGTTACATTTATACATCTTACCACAAAAAAAAGTTTAACTCACAGTGGTGTAAATTTCTATTAAGAAGGACTTCGCCCTGTGGTCCGTCTCCTCAGTATGATTATCAAGTTTTGCTATTACTGGACAGTGAAAAATTCTCAATCTGGGTTACACCCCGAAAAATATTACAGCTTCACTTGAATGGAATATTTTTCCGTAAAATAACTTATTAATGAGAGCTTTTCACTGTCCAGCTCCTTTTTCCGTTCTAATAAAAATACTCCCGGCTTGCTGAGCCCAAGAGCAAATATGGGATCAATCGATTCTTGCGCTCCCGAATACGTCCAAGGTATCCCAGCCTCGCGCGAAGGAGCCTTGGACGTACTCTCATCCTACCTATAGGCATCGTGCAGATGATAACGCTGGGAGCTAGTCCATAATCTGTCTAGCAGACGACTACTCGTGCCCGTACGTCTCTTCATACTTCTCGGCATCCCACAGCTTATCCAGCTCGCTCGGTTCGCTCAGCTCGATCGTCATCAGCCAGCCGTGACCGTACGGTGACATGTTGATGACACCCGGATTTTCACCCAGCTTCGTATTGGTGCTGACGATCCTGCCGGACACCGGCGCATACAGCTCCGTCACCGTCTTCACCGACTCCATGCTGCCGAACGGCTCACCCGCTGTAATGGTCTCCCCCGACTCCGGCAGCTCGATGAAGACGATCATGCCGAACTCCTCCTGCGCGAAGTCCGTCAGTCCGATGATCGCCTGCTTGCCCTCCACCTTCACCCAGTGATGGTTCTCGCTGTACTTCAGTCCTTGTACGATTTCCATGTACTTACACCCCCTTCAATGGAACGGAAAGCCCTTAGGACATTATATCCCAAGAGCTCCCCGACTCAGCAGTATTCAGCTTATAGAAATTACTTACGCACCGCGTTCACGATCAGGTCGCCCATCGCCGTTGTGCCGATCGCAGTGCTGCGGTCAGTCGCGATGTCGCCTGTACGGTGACCCGCATCAAGCACTTCCTTCACCGCACGCTCGATCGCATCAGCTGCCTCGTGGTAGCCGAACGTCAGGCGGTACATGAGAGCAACGGACAAGATCGTCGCGATCGGGTTCGAGATGCCTTGACCGGCAATGTCAGGCGCCGAGCCGTGTACCGGCTCGTACAAGCCGAACGCGCCCTCGCCGAGCGATGCGGACGACAGCATGCCGATCGAGCCAGTCAGCATTGCTGCCTCGTCGCTCAGAATATCGCCGAACATGTTCTCTGTCACGATAACGTCGAAGCTTGCCGGACGGCGCAGCAGCTGCATCGCGCAGTTATCAACGAGCACGTGCTCCAGCTCCACATCCGGATACTCCGGAGCGATCCGGTTCACGACCTCGCGCCACAGGCGGGACGTCTCAAGTACGTTCGCCTTGTCGACGGAAGCGAGCTTCTTACGGCGTGTCTGCGCAATCTCGAACGCCTGGCGAACGATGCGCTCCACTTCAGTCACGTTGTATACGCACGTATCAACCGCTTCTTGACCGTGCTGGCCATCGCGGCGGAACTTCTCGCCGAAGTAGATGCCGCCTGTCAGCTCGCGCACGACGATCAGGTCTGTGCCTTCAAGCACCTCTGGCTTCAGCGTGGATGCGTCCTTCAAGCAATCGAACACGTTCGCTGGGCGAATGTTAGAGAACAAGCCGAGCGCCTTACGGATGCCCAGGAGACCTGTCTCCGGGCGAAGCTCCTTCGGGTTGTCATCCCACTTCGGACCGCCTACAGCGCCGAGCAGCACCGCGTCAGACGCCTTACACATGTCGAGCGTCTCCTGCGGCAGCGGAGTTCCCTTCTCATCGATGGCGATGCCGCCGAACAAGCCATGCTCGAACTCGAAGGAGAGGCCGAATACTTCCTCAGTCTTCCTCATGACCTTAATCGCTTCTGCTACTACCTCTGGACCGATACCGTCTCCGGCAATTACAGCAATTTTCTTTACATCTGCCATGGTTTGCGTTCACTCCTCTAAGAATCATTACCTCTGTTGTACCATACTTGGCCCAAGCTTGACAAATTTATAAAAACTATGATCTCCATAGGTTTCATCTATAACGATGCTCATACACTGCCAGATTACATATTCTAAAACTACCGAAAAGACTCGGTCTATGCCGAGTCTTTTCGTATTCAAGCTGCTGCTCCCAGCAATGCCTTTTTTAATTCACACCCCGGAGCCGTTCTCTAACCCCTTACTTCCCGTCGGCGCCCATGTTATTCACGGCACTGAACAGAGCCTTAACCGACGAGGTCATGATGTCGACATCGATGCCGCAGCCCCAATATACGTTGCCGTTCGAGCCCTTGACCCCGATGTACGAGACCGCCTGCGACTTGGAGCCCGTCTCGAGTGCGTGCTCCTGGTACGTCAGGTCGGAGTAGTCCACTCCGAGGTGCGTATGCAGTGCATTGCTGATCGCATCCAGGCCTCCGTCGCCTGCTCCGGTAATTTCCTTCGTTCCTTCGCTCGTCCGGATCGTCACCACCGCTTGGAAGGACTCCTCCTCCGTGAAGCGGAATTTGACGAGCTCCACCGGAGTTTTGATATTCACATATTGCTTAACGAAAATATCATAGATCTCGTTTGGCAGTAGCTCCTTCTGCTCCTGATCCGATACGTTCTTCACGCAGTAGCCGAAGTGCTCACGCATCTTGGCTGGCAGGTCCAGGCCGTACTTCAGCTGAAGCACGTACCCGATTCCCCCCTTGCCCGACTGGCTGTTGATCCGGATAATATCCCCTTCATACTCCCTGCCGATATCCTTGGGATCGATCGGCAAATACGGAACAGACCAATGTCCGCGTTCCTGCTCCTCGCGCCACTTCATACCCTTCGCAATCGCATCCTGATGGGAGCCCGAGAATGCTGTGAACACCAGCTCCCCGCCGTATGGATGTCTTTCGCCCACTCTCATCTTGGTCAGACGCTCATAGACGGACAGAATCTCAGGAAGGTTATGGAAGTTCAGCTTCGGGTCTACACCATGAGAGTACAGGTTCAGTGCCAGCGTAATGATATCCACATTCCCCGTTCTCTCCCCGTTCCCGAACAACGTTCCCTCAACCCGCTGCCCCCCAGCCAGCATGCCCAGCTCAGCATCCGCTACTCCCGTTCCTCTGTCGTTATGGGGGTGAAGGGATACGATGACGTTGTCCCGATAGCTTAAGTTCTCACTCATGTACTCAATCTGGCTTGCGTAGACATGCGGCATGGACATCGATACCGTTGCAGGTAAATTAATGATGACCTTGTTATCGGCTGTAGGCTGCCACACATCCAGCACCCGATTGCAGATATCTAATGCGAATTCGATCTCTGTCCCTGTAAAGCTCTCCGGCGAGTATTGGAACTGGAAGTTGCCCTCCGTCTCCTCAGCACATACCTTCAGCAGCTTCGCGCCGGTGACGGCGATATCAATAATTTCCTCCTTGGACTTGCGGAACACTTGCTCCCGCTGGGCCAGGGAGGTCGAATTGTACAGATGTACGACCGCCTTTTTCGCTCCCCTCAGCGACTCGAAGGTTCTACGAATAATATGCTCTCTCGACTGGGTCAGCACCTGGATGGTGACATCATCCGGGATCAGGTTCTGCTCGATCAGCGTGCGCAGGAAGGTGAATTCTGTCTCCGAGGCTGCGGGGAAGCCAACCTCAATCTCCTTGAACCCAACATCCACGAGCAATTGGAAATATTCCAGCTTCTCCTCTAGGTTCATCGGAACGATCAGTGCCTGATTCCCGTCACGAAGATCCACGCTGCACCAGCTCGGCGCCTCTATGATGTATTCCTTCTGGGTCCATTTCAAGCTTTGCTGCGGCGGCATAAAATAGCCTCTACTATATTTCCCTGCATTCTTCATACTTGTTCCTCCCTCTCCATATCGTATTAACGAACCGATGGAACGCAAAAAAGCCCTTCATCTCCTTAAACAGAGACGAAAGACGTTGTCATCTTACGCGGTACCACTCTTATTCATGCTGCAGAGAGCATGCCCTTAGCAGATACAGGCAGCCCCCGATCGGGCATACCCTAACCTCCCTGATGATAACGGTCAGGCTCCGGCTCCACCTACTGCATACGTTCAGCGAGCAACTCTAAGGTGAGTTCAGACCCTCTTCCCGACTGTTTCGCACCACCCAACAGCTCTCTTGACGATCGGAAGATCCTACTATTCCTCTTCACCGTATTCTGATATTACTTCGTATTGTATACTACACGGGCCGAAATATCAAGTAGGGCGAGACGAAAAAAGGCAAAGCCCGAAGGAGCGGCAGCAGCAAGGCCACTGCTCAGCTCGCATCGAAGCTATGCCTATGTACCATCCAATTACTTCTTGATCCAGTGCATCATTTCACGCAGCTGCTTGCCTGTCTGCTCGATCGGATGCTCGGACTCCAGACGACGAGTCGCAGTCATGAACGCGAAGCCGGACTGGTTCTCGAGGATGAAGTCGCGAGCGAACTTGCCCTGCTGGATATCTTCCAGAACGCGCTTCATTTCCTTCTTCGTCTCTTCAGTGATGACACGAGGACCCGTTACGTAGTCGCCGTACTCAGCTGTGTTCGAGATCGAATGTCTCATTGTTGCAAGACCGCCCTCGTACATGAGGTCAACGATCAGCTTCAGCTCGTGCAAGCACTCGAAGTAGGCCATCTCTGGCGCGTAGCCTGCTTCTACCAACGTCTCGAAGCCTGCTTTAACGAGCGCGGAAGCGCCGCCGCACAGAACAGCCTGCTCACCGAACAGATCCGTTTCTGTCTCTTCACGGAACGAAGTCTCAATTACGCCTGCACGCGTGCAGCCGATACCTTTTGCGTAAGCAAGACCGATGTCCTTCGCCTTGCCTGTAGCATCCTGGTGAATTGCGATCAGACCAGGCACGCCGAAGCCTTCTACGTATACACGGCGAACCATGTGACCTGGGGACTTCGGAGCAACGAGGAATACGTCCTTGTCAGCGGATGGAGCGATTTGACCAAAGTGAACGTTAAAGCCGTGGGAGAACATGATCGCAGCGCCGTGCTTCAGGTTCGGCTCGATCTCGCTCTTGTAGACGCGTGCTTGCGTCTCGTCCGGCATCAAAATTTGTACGATGTCAGCGAGCTTCGTCGCTTCCGCAACGGAGTACACGTCGAAGCCGTCGTTTTTCGCTTGCTCGAAGGAACGACCTTGGCGAAGACCGATGATGACCTTCAGACCGCTGTCACGCAGGTTTTGCGCTTGTGCATGGCCTTGGCTGCCATAACCGATAATAGCAATTGTTTTGCCGCTTAGTACGTTAAGATCTGCATCTTTTTCATAATACGTTGTAACTGCCATGGTATAATAGTTCCTCCTTTAATTTAAAACCCTGTGAGCGGGTGCTCAAGCGCACCACCGCAACGCCGCAATAGCGTAGAGACGTACCTTGACGCCCTGTGGAGCAGGTCATCCGCTTGAGAGCCCGCTCACAGGAATATTGTACTACGTTTGACGGTAACTTGAAACGTTTTTTACATAGACTGGCCGCTTAGTGGCCGCTTCATGGACGTTTATTGAACAATACCGCGTGTCATCGCGGTTACACCTGTGCGAGTAAGCTCCTTGATGCCGTACGGCTTCAGCAGTTCGGTCATCGCGTCGATCTTCGTGGAGTCGCCAACGACCTGCACGATCAGCGAGCTCGGTCCGATGTCGACTACAGCAGCGCGGAACGTCTCGACGACGCCGAGAATTTCCGGACGCATGCTCGGCTCGGCCTGCACCTTGATCAGCGCCAGCTCGCGCGCCACCATCGGGTTCGAGCTCAGGTCCACGACCTTGATGACGTCGATCAGCTTATACAGCTGCTTGGAAACCTGCTCCAGCGTCTTATCGTCCCCTGTCGTGACGATAACCATGCGAGACAGTCCGCTCTCCTCGGACTCTCCCACTGTGATACTCTCGATATTGAAGCCGCGGCGGCCGAACAGGCCGGATACGCGCTGCAGCACACCGGGCTGATTATTGACTAATACGGAAATGGTGTGTTTGCGAATCATTCCGAATCCCCCAGTATCATTTGGTCTATCGTCGAGCCCTGCGTTACCATCGGGAACACGTTCTCGTTCTTGCGAACGACGAACTCCACGAGCACCGGACCCGGCGTATCCATCGCTTCCTTCCAGACCGACTGCGCCTCCTGCTTATTCGTCGCGCGCAGACCCTTCACGCCGTACGCCTCCGCCAGCTTGACGAAGTCCGGACTGCCAGCAAGATCGATATGGCTATAGCGGTTGTCATAAATGATCTCCTGCCACTGACGCACCATGCCGAGCACCTGATTGTTGATGACGACGATCTTCACCGGAATGTTGTTGATCGCGCAGATCGCCAGCTCCTGCGAGCACATCTGCATGCCGCCATCGCCGTTGATGGAGACGACGGTCCGATCCGGATTCGCTACCTGCGCACCGATCGCGGACGGGAAGCCGAAGCCCATCGTACCCAGACCGCCGGAGGTGATCCAGGAGCGCGGCTTGTTGAATTTATAATATTGCGCGGCCCACATCTGATGCTGACCGACGTCTGTTGTAACGATTGCGTCGCCGTTCGTTGTTTCGTGAATCATCTCGATGACGTATTGCGGCTTCAGCTCGGTGTCCGAGTCCTTGTACGTCAGCGGGTTGTTCTTCTTCAGCTCCTGCACCTCGGCGATCCAGCTCGCAGACTTCGCAGCCTTCGCCTTCTCGTTCGCCGCCTGCAGCACAGTCTTAATATCGCCGATGACCGGGATAGCCGTCTCGACGATTTTACCAATTTCCGCAGGATCAACGTCGATGTGCACAATCTTCTTCGCCTTCGGGGCGAAGCCGTTCACCTTCATCGTCACGCGGTCGTCGAAGCGTGCGCCGATACCGATCAGCAGATCGCAGTTCTGCAGCGCGATGTTCGCCGCATACGTACCGTGCATGCCCGGCATGCCGAGCCATAGGTCGTTAGCACTTGGGAAGCCGCCAAGACCAAGTAACGTTGTCGTTACCGGTATGCGCGTCTTCTCGACGAACTGGATCAGCTCTTCAGCCGCGCCTGCATACACGACACCGCCTCCGGCGATGATCATCGGACGCTCGCTCTCGGCAATTGCCTCCAGCATGAGCTCGATCTGCTGCTCATCCAGTGGCGTAGCCGCCTCGTAGCCGCGAATATCGACCTTATCCGGATAGTAGAACTCTGCTGCCGCATTCGATACGTCCTTCGGAATGTCGATCAGCACCGGACCTTTACGGCCCGTGGAAGCGATATGGAACGCCTCCTTAATAATTCGCGGCAGATCCTTCACGTCGCGTACCAGGTAGCTGTGCTTCGTGATCGGCATCGTGATGCCCGTAATGTCAGCTTCTTGGAACGCATCGGTTCCGATGACAGTCGTCGCAACGTTACCAGTAATGACAACGAGCGGCACCGAGTCCATGTACGCTGTCGCAATGCCGGTCACCAGGTTCGTTGCGCCCGGTCCGCTAGTCGCGATACAGACGCCTACCTTGCCTGTCGAGCGGGCGTAGCCGTCCGCCGCGTGAATCGCTCCCTGCTCGTGGCGCGTCAGCAGGTGGTTGAAGTCGGGATTGCCGTGCATCGCGTCGTAGATGTACAGCACCGCACCGCCCGGATAACCGAAGACGCAATCAACGTCCTCGAGCAGCAGGCTGCGCAGCAGCATCTCCGAGCCGGTAATGATGTCCGGCCTCAGCAGCTCTTCATGGAGCTGCTCTCTCGATTTTTGTGTAGCTTGAACGACCATATTGGGGCCTCCTCTCTAATATTGAAGCAATGAAGCAATATCTATCCTGAAGTAACAGGTTCCTTACATATCGAAGTCATTCTCGATATTTCGTCACCTGAAGGTGCCGCGATAGCGGCGTGGTTGTCTTATAAGCAGCATAAGCGACATTAACGACGTTTACGTTGTGCGTGTCAGCAACAAGAAAACCCCTTTCATCCCAAACGCAGTAAAGCGTCTGACGGGACGAAAGGGGTTGAGCTTCCGTGGTACCACCCAGAATTTGTTAAATGCCTCGCGACAAATAACCTTAGCAGGTAAAACGCGTCACTAGTAAACGCGAGTTCTACCTTCAGCACCGTAACGTGTGCTACCCGATTTTCCCTAATAACCGCAAGTCTTGCTTGACCGTGCGTCTTTCAGGAAAACAGCTCCGAGGTGAGCTCGTACATAAGGGATTATGGCATTGGTTTCAGCAGCTCCAAATGCTCTCTGATCATAAGGGCCCTTATAACTTCGTCCTCTTCATTGCATTTCGCATCAGTTTGTACTTTTTTGTATTATATGCCGAATGAGGGCTGGTCGTCAAGCTGTAAAAAGCGGTTGGGCACTTTATCCGAGCGCCTGCGCAAGCTGTACCATCAGCGGCAAGCCGATGAGTAGGTTGAACGGGAACGTGACGGCGAGCGCCATGCCGATGTAGACGGACGGATTCGCCTCCGGCACCGCCGTCCGCAGCGCAGCCGGCGCGGCGATGTAGGAGCCGCTGGCGGCCATGACGCCGAGCAGCGCCGCTCCACCGACGGACATGCCGCTCCAATGGCCGAGCAGCACGCCGATTGCCCCAAGCACAGGCGGCAGCAGCAGTGCGAGGCCGACGACGCGCAGCCCCTGCGCCTTCAGCTCGCCGAGACGCTCTCCTGCCTTGAGCCCCATGCCGAGCAGGAACAGCATCAGGATGCTCGGGTACAGGTCGATGAACAGCGGCTTCGCGACCGGCAGCGCATTCTCTCCGGCAGCCATACCGATGACAAGACCACCTATGAGCAGCAGCACGCTTTGACCGAGCAGACCTTCACGCAGCACATGCCCCCATTTGACCGCGAGCAGTCCGGACAGACCGCCTGGTAAGACTCCGACCGCTTGCGTCGTACGCCGGGCGCCTTGCGACGCAGGTGCGGACTTCAGGATCGCGTACAGCAGCAGCGACGTTAGGATCGCTGGACTCTCCAGCAGCACGACCATGGCACTCATGTAGCCCTCGTAAGCCATGCCGAGCTCCTGCAGGTACGAGGCTGCAATGCCGAAGGTGACGATGCTGACAGAGCCGTACGTGGCCGCCGCCGCAATCGCGTCCGCCTGCTTGAAGCCGAAGGCACGGGCCGCCGCGAACACACCGAACGGGATGAGCACGCCAATGCCGATCGTGACCGCCGCCGGCTTCACCAGCTCATGGAGGCTGAAGTGGGCCAGCTCCATACCGCCCTTCAAGCCAATCGCGAGCAGCAGATAGATGCTGAGCGATTCCATCAGCGCCGGAGGAAATTTCAGATCCGACTTCCATGAGGCGGCCAGCAGCCCGAGCACGAACAGCAGCACCGCCGGTGATGTTAGATGTTGTACAATGAATTCCATCGTATGATCTCTCCCTTATTATCTACTCCTGCCGTTCCAGTTCCGCTCTCGTATTCTAGTTGGTGTGAGGCTCCTCCAGGCTGCCCGCCAGCATGAACACCAGCACGCGCTCCCCTGTCTTCGTACTGATGTCGGTATGCACGCTCACGACCTCGACACCGACCAGCTCCGCGACGATCTCCTTCAGCTGCTCCATCCCCGATTCGATCAGATCTGCGCGAATGCGCTTGATCGACAGCAACCCTTCCCTGCTCTCCGCGAGCTTCTGCTCAGCCGGGGTCAATATCCCCTTCAGCAGCACGACGATCATGTTGCGCACGATGTCGGACTTCACCAGCAGCGGTCCCCTGCCCAGGTATTCCTTCTCCCACTGTGTGACGGCCCGGCTGATCTTGTCCTCCAGCGCACCCTTGCTTCCAACTGCCACTGCGATCTCCTCCTTGCGTTTTTTACTACCTTAACCTTTTAGCGCACAAAAAAACGGCATATTTTCTCGACGGTAACAGCACCGTCAAAAAAACATACCGATTTATTTCAGGCTTAGGCCGACAGTCCCGGTACCTGATGCCCCTTCATCCGAGACGAATACACGATTCGAATGGCTGCTGAAGCGGTCCCCTGTCAACATGCTCCTATGAAATCTTACGGAAATTTCTTTACATATTATTATCAGAAGTACAGTCGAAAGTCAATAAAAAGTTTTAAAGTAGCACATACTTTTTGAACGAATTGTTAAAGCGGCTCGCCCACTTCATATAAGCTTTGAACCTTTCTAATCCAGGGATGACCCTTCCCCCGTATAGTGGAAATGCACTGACTCCATTCGCAGAGGTGAATCCATCGTGACTTGTAACCGGCTACACTGGACTCGATTAGCTGCGCTTCTCTTCATCACCGTTCTACACGGTTATCACCTCAAGATCAGTATACCACAAAACAATAGATAGATTCAATAAAACTAACGCAAGCTATTCGCAGATGGCGACTTACATCCCCATAGCTCAAGCAAGGGGGTTTACGTCGCAGACTATAAAGCTTGCCATAACCGAAGCGGAGGCTGGAGTGCCGATACGTTCCCGAACGGGGAGACGGAGGCCGCCTCGATCGAGCGCTACCTTCAATTCACAGGCTATACGAGCCTCTATCATACTGTGGAGATTAACGGCTATCTGTTCGTCTTCCTCGGCTCTGAGCGCTACCGACAATCCGGCCACGAGCTTGGAGAGTACGCGTACTTGTCAACGGAGCATCTGCAATGGCTGAAGCAGACGCTGGAGGGGAAGGTGGCGAAGGCGGAGGCCGAGGCGACTGTAAGGGAGAACGAGATCGAGGCCGCGGAGGTGAAGGCGATCGCGTCGGCGGCGGGGACCGAGGCGACTGTGAGGGAGACCGAGATCGAGGCCGCGGAGGTAAAGGCGATCGCGTCGGCGGCGGGGACCGAGGCGACTGTGAGGGAGACCGAAATCGAGGCCGCGGAGGTGAAGGCGATCGCGTCGGCGGCGGGGACCGAGGCGACTGTGAGGGAGACCGAGATCGAGGCCGCGGAGGTGAAGGCGATCGCGTCGGCGGCGGGGACCGAGGCGACTGTGAGGGAGACCGAGATCGAGGCCGCGGAGGTGAAGGCGATCGCGTCGGCGGCGGGGACCGAGGCGACTGTGAGGGAGACCGAGATCGAGGCCGCGGAGGTGAAGGCGATCGCGTCGGCGGCGGGGACCGAGGCGACTGTGAGGGAGACCGAGATCGAGGCCGCGGAGGTGAAGGCGATCGCGTCGGCGGCGGGGACCGAGGCAAAGGAGGCGATGACGAACGGCAAGCCCTTCTTTGTCTTCCTGCATCAGCCGCTGCCAGGCACGGTATCGGGCTCACGGGTATGCTGTGCCCAGCACGTCGCTCAGCACGAGGAGCTGAAGCGCATATTGGCTGCATACCCGCAGGCGGTGATCTTCTCGGGGCATACACACTGGGAGCTGAAGCTGCCGCATACGCTCGTCCGTGACAGCTTCACGATGGTCAACTCGTCGTCCGTGAGCCACGTGTGGAACGATGATGGGCAGGGCGGTGAACGAGAACTGCCGCCTGAGGAGAGCGAGGGGCTGTTCGTCGACGTCTTTGACGACCGGATCGAGATCAAAGGCCGCGATTTCTACCGTCAGCGGTGGATACCCGAGGCACGATTCATCGTGCCTGTGGGGCTTTAGCGCACGCTTCGTGCGCTATCGGGCCCGCCGCCTCGCCGCGTGCGGCCTTAGCGCACGCTTCGTGCGCTATTCGGCCCGACGCCGCGCACGGCGCCTAGCCGCGTGCGGCCTTAGCGCACGCTTCGTGCGCTATCGGGCCCGCCGCCGCGCACGGCGCCTAGCCGCGTGCGGCCTTAGCGCACGCTTCGTGCGCTATCGGGCCCGCCGCCGCGCACGGCGCCTCGCCGCGTGCGGCCTTAGCGCACGCTTCGTGCGCTATCGGGCCCGCCGCCGCGCATCGCGCCTCGCCGCGTGCGGCCTTAGCGCACGCTTCGTGCGCTATCGGGCCCGCCGCCGCGCACCGCGCCTCGTCGCGTGCGGCCTTAGCGCACGCTTCGTGCGCTATTCGGCCCGACGCCGCGCACGGCGCCTAGCCGCGTGCGGCCTTAGCGCACGCTTCGTGCGCTATCGGGCCCGCCGCCGCGCACGGCGCCTAGCCGCGTGCGGCCTTAGCGCACGCTTCGTGCGCTATCGGGCCCGCCGCCGCGCACGGCGCCTAGCCGCGTGCGGCCTTAGCGCACGCTTCGTGCGCTATCGGGCCCGCCGCCGCGCACGGCGCCTCGCCGCGTGCGGCCTTAGCGCACGCTTCGTGCGCTATCGGGCCCGCCGCCGCGCATCGCGCCTCGCCGCGTGCGGCCTTAGCGCACGCTTCGTGCGCTATCGGGCCCGCCGCCGCGCACCGCGCCTCACCGCGTGCGGCCTTAGCGCACGCTTCGTGCGCTATCAGGCCCGCCGCCGCGCACCGCGCCTAGCCGCGTGCGGCCTTAGCGCACGCTTCGTGCGCTATCGGGCCCGCCGCCGCGCACCGCGCCTCGCCGCGTGCGGCCTTAGCGCACGCTTCGTGCGCTATTCGGCCCGCCGCCGCGCACCGCGCCTCGCCGCGTGCGGCCTTAGCGCACGCTTCGTGCGCTATCGGGCCCGCCGCCGCGCACGGCGCCTCGCCGCGTGCGGCCTTAGCGCACGCTTCGTGCGCTATCGGGCCCGCCGCCGCGCACCGCGCCTCACCGCGTGCGGCTTTAGCGCACGCTTCGTGCGCTATTCGGCCCGCCGCCGCGCACCGCGCCTCGTCGCGTGCGGCCTTAGCGCACGCTTCGTGCGCTATCGGGCCCGGCGCCGCGCACCGCGCCTCGCCGCGTGCGGCCTTAGCGCACGCTTCGTGCGCTATCGGGCCCGGCGCCGCGCACCGCGCCTCGCCGCGTGCGGCCTTAGCGCACGCCCCCCCTCCAACCGCACAAAAAAACCTTGCCAGCAAGCGCCATCGGCGCTTCTAACAAGGTTTTCCTCTATTGATCGCTATTAAGCGTTCACTTTTTCCTTTGCTGTTGCAGCCAGCGTGTTGAACGAGTTGATATCGTTCACAGCCAGGTCAGCCAGCATCTTGCGGTTCACTTCAACGCCCGCAAGCTTCAGGCCGTGCATCAGCTTGCTGTAGGACAAGCCGTTCTGACGAGCAGCCGCGTTGATCCGTACGATCCACAGCTTGCGGAAGTCGCGCTTCTTCTGGCGACGGTCGCGGTATGCGTACATCAGGGACTTCATGACCTGCTCTTTAGCTGTTTTAAATAATCTATGCTTCGAACCGAAATAACCTTTAGCAAGCTTCAAAATTTTCTTACGACGACGAGTGCGGATAAAGCCGCCCTTAACTCTTGCCATGACGATCTACCTCCAGAATGTATAAATATTAGATGGGCCCGTTGTGCTTACTTATTACTTAATGTTGGACAGCTGCTGCTTCAAGCGTCTTACGTCGCCCGGAGCCATAACCGGATTCGTAGCCAGAACACGCTTCTGACGGCCGGATTTGCCGGAGAGCAGGTGGTTTTTGTACGCCTTGTAGCGCATAACTTTACCTGTACCTGTAATCTTGAAGCGGCCTTTCAGGCTGCTGTGAGTTTTCATTTTTGGCATGGGATGTTCCTCCTTAAAGAGTAAGTTTACTGCTGTTGCTTTGGAGCCAGGATCATGATCATGCTTCGGCCTTCCAGCTTCGGCCTACGCTCGATGATGCACAGCTCTTCAACCTCAGCTGCCATGCGCTCGAGTTGACGCTGTCCGATCTGGGCGTGAGCAATTTCGCGTCCGCGGAAGCGTACGCTCAGCTTCACTTTATCGCCATCGTTCAAGAACTTCACGACATTGCGCAGCTTTGTTTGGAAATCGTGCTCATCAATGGTTGCACTCAGGCGAATTTCCTTCAGCTCGACGATCTTCTGATTCTTACGGGCTTCCTTCTCTTTCTTCTGCATCTCATAACGATACTTCCCGTAGTCCATCACCCGGCAAACCGGAGGCTTAGCGGTAGGAGCGACATTGACGAGGTCCAAATTCAAGTCCTGCGCCAGCTGAAGCGCCTCGCGAATCGGCTTGATGCCGAGCTGCTCACCGTCTGCGCCAATCAATCGAACTTCTCTCGCCCGAATTTCATCATTAATCATGTAATCTGTACTGATAGCCTGCCACCTCCAAAGTGATTGTACCAAGACAAAGAATAAACGGCTCCGCGCACCAAGTAGGTCCGCGAAGACAGCGCCGCTTAACAAAAATAAAAGACGCGGGCACAAGCGCCCACGTCTATGAGGTCAAAATGGGATCGCAGCTTATGTAAGCGGTCGATCTGCCAAAGCCTTCACATTCAGTCAATAACCAGCCAACAAAGTCGGACAGGTGAGAAGCGGGCGCTTCTTCTTTGCACCCGAATAATATATCACACCCGACTCAACCCTGTCAACCGAATTCACAAACCCATTCAGCCATCCACTATCCCGCCTGCTTACTCTGCACTTCCTCAAGCCGGATCACACGCGTATGCTCCGTATGGCTCCACTGCTTGTTGTTCTGCGTGAAGAAAGCATAGAACGTGATCGGCCACCAGGAGAACAGGTACACCGGGAACGTGATCAAATATTTGTACGTCTTCAGCGGCGCCTTCTCCAGCACGAGCGCGACGATGAACTGTCCGTAGGACAGCACCGAGAACAAGGCGAAGAAGAACGGTGACAGCTCATACAGCGAGCTGAACTTCTCTACACCCGGCAGCATAATGTTCAGCCACAGCACGATGGTCAGAATGGAGCCGACAAATACGTTATATACGTTCAGCGCGTACACCGCTGTATCAATCTTCGCCCAGCTGCCTTCCTTAATCCCCGACCAGAACAGCGGCAGGAAGTAACGTCTTGCGACATCGAAGTGTCCCTGCATCCAGCGCAGACGCTGGCGGGCCGACGCCTTGAACGTCAGCGGCTTCTCGTCGTACACCTTCGCGTCGTAGTTGAACGTCGGATTCACACCGCGCATGACGCAGCGCATCGTGAACTCCAGATCCTCGACGAGGCTCGTTGCGCCCCAGCCCATTTCCTTAAGCAGCTTCGTCTCGAAGCACATCCCTGTGCCGCCAAGATAGTTGGCCAGACCCAGATTCGTGCGCGGCAGCTGCCATAGACGGTTGCAATACCAATACGTAACGGCATAAGCCGCTGTAATCCAGGAATCGTGCGGATTCTTCGTATCCAAATAAGCTTGGATGACCTTCGAGCCGTTGCACAGGTCGTCGTTCATATGCTGCAAGTAATCCGGATTGACCAGATTATCGGCGTCGAACATCACGATCGCGTCGTATTGACGCGGCATCTTCCACAGCTCCTTAAGCATCCACTCGATCGCATAGCCCTTGCCCCGCAGCTTCAGATTGCTGCGTTCGCAGGCGTGAACACCCATATCGCGCGCGATCTGGGCCGTGTTGTCCGAGCAGTTATCGCAAATGACGAAAATATCGTACAGCTCCTTCGGATAATCGAGCGTCTTCAGGTTCTCGATCAGCGCTCCGACGACCTGCTCCTCGTTATGTGCAGCAACGAGTACCGCGAACGACTTCTGCGGTGCGTGCTTCTGCTTACCTTTGCGCCTATACCAACCGAAAAACGTTAGAAGCAGCTGATAGCCTCCGGTAACGGCCAAAAAAATCTGGAGGCCTAACAGGATACTGTCCAACATGAAACATCCCCCTTTTGTATGTACCCCTTTTGTAGTTCCTTTGTACAGCGTTGTCTCTATTCTCTTGCTGTTACAGCCATTCGATGGCGGCAATTGGAATTGCGTCCGTCGCCGAATATGATTTTCCTCTCTTTAACCTGATTTGTCAAAAGCTTAAACAGCCTGATTCCGTCAGATCCTAGTTAATTCGGTGAGAAACGGGCGCAATTGTGCCCAGACTCTTTGCCACACAGCTATTACGTCTTATTTTCATCGTTTTTCAAATATTTTATAAGTTCATTCGTGAATATCGTCTGAACGATTGCGGCACAGCGTTATTTCAACACGTACAGCCCTTCCGTCTTGAACGGGTCCGAGGCTGCCGTCACTTCCATGTAGCTCTCATACAGCCTTGTAAAAATGGCATCCCACGACTGGCGCTGACTGTAGCTTCGGCCAGCCTGCGCGAGCTTTGCGGCACCCTCACGGTCATCATGAATCGAGCAGATCGCCTCGACAAATTCCGCAGCTTCCCCTGGCGTGCACAGCAGACCGGTCCGTCCATGCTCAATGTTATCGGCTACGCCGCCGGCATTCGCTCCGACTACGACCGTCCCTGAAGCCATCGCCTCCAGCACCACGTTGCCGAACGTTTCCGTCGCGGAAGGGAATACGAACACATCAGCTGCCGCGTACAGATCGCTCAGCTCCTTGCCCTGCTGGAAGCCGGTAAACGTAATGTCGGCCTCACCTCCGTATTGCTCCTGCAACGGCCTCAGCAGCGGTCCGTCTCCGGCCACGATCAAGTGTGACTTGGCGCGCAGCGGCTCAGGCAGCGATTCGAACGTGCGCATCAGCACGTCGACGCTTTTCTCAGGAGCAAGTCTACCAACATATAACAAGACGAACTTACTCGGGGAAATGTTGCGGGCACGAAGAACCGCATCGCGGTCGACGAACGGATGGAAGCGATTGACCTCGACTCCCCGGGACCATATTTCGACATTCTTCAAGCCCTTGTCCTCGAGGTGCAGCTGGGTCGAACGGGAGGGGGCATATATTTTTTTGCAGTCCTGATGGAACCAGAGCATGTACTTCCACAGCATCGGCTCCATCCACGGCAGCTTATAATAATGTAGATATTGGTCGAAATGAGTATGATACGACGCGACAACCGGCACGTGATTGCGCTTCGCATAATGAAGTCCGACAAGACCCAGGTTGAAGGGCGTTGCCAGATGAATGAGGTCGGGATTGAACGCCTTCAGCGTCTTCTTGAGGTTCATCGGGTTAGGGATAGCCATACGGCACTCCGGATATAACAGGAAAGGGATGCTGTAAAATCGTTCCACCATTCGTTGATCAGATTCGGCAGCCGAATGACTCTGAGGTGCGAACACCTTGCATTCAACCCCGCGCGACTCCAGAAACCTCACCCATCGGCCCAGCGTCTTGGCGACGCCGTTCACATCCGGCTCGAACGTATCCGTAAACAGGGCTACTCTCATGATTAACCTCCTCAACATTTCGCTTTCGAACGGTTATGCGCCTATAAATCCTTGAAAAATGGGAATACAGACGAATAGAGTGGAACAAAAGATGCTTCTGTCGCGTATAGAGGATAAGCATATTTTTTACAAACACCACCTGTTATGATATCCCGGCTCTGTTAACGGAGCATCAATACAGCATTAATTTTTTCTAATTGTTCCGTTGATACTCCATTAACATTCGACCCTTACAATCAAGGTATATGTGATTCAATGTAAGCTTATCCCAACCCGAGGAGGCGCTGTCCTGTGAGCCGTGTCGTGACTTGGCTTCAGCACCATGAGAATCGTATGTTTTGCTTTGTCAATCAACGTATCCAGCACGGTCTGCTGGACCGTTTCTTCAATGTCATCACCCATGTCGGCGGGGCGACCTTCATGATCTCGATGTCGCTGCTGCTTGCCTTGTTCGCCGGAGGCGGCTGGAAGCTGGCCGGTATTCAGAGCTGTGTCGCGCTCGCCATCAGTCACCTGCCCGTAGCCATCATTAAGAAGAAGTATCCGCGCCTGCGCCCTTATCTTGTTGTACCTGATACCCATACGTGCAAAAATCCGCTGACCGATCATTCGTTCCCGTCCGGTCATACGACCGCCGTCTTCTCGGTGCTCGTGCCGCTCATGTTCATCAGTCCACTCATTCTCGCGCTGCTGCTTCCGGTTGCGCTCCTGGTCGGACTGTCGCGAATATATCTGGGCCTGCATTACCCGTCCGATTGCCTCGCCGGCAGCATGATCGGTACGATGACGGCCGTGGCCGCCGTCGCCTTCATCGGGTAGCCGAATACGGCGAGCCGAATGTTCAGCATCTCAATACGTATAAGGTATGGTGAATCGCTTATGCGCAAAAAGAGGGTTCTACTCCTATCCGAAGGCTTCGGCGCCGGACACACCCAAGCCGCGCACGCGCTTGCCGAAAGCCTGCGAATGTTATCGCCGAACATCCAGACTCGCGTCCTGGAGCTGGGCAAGTTCCTGCATCCGACGCTCGCTCCGTTCGTATTCAACGCTTACCGCAAGACGGTCGCCACGCAGCCGAAGCTATACGGCATGGTGTACCGGGCACAATACAAGAAGTCGCTGAACCGCATCACGCAGCTCGCGCTGCATCGCATCTTCTATGCGCAGACGGCAGCGGTCATCCGCCAGCTGCGTCCCGATGCAGTCGTATGCACGCACCCGTTCCCGAGCGCAGTCATCTCGCGCCTGAAGCGAATGGGGCTTGATGTGCCGCTGTTCACGGTCATTACCGACTATGACGCGCACGGTACGTGGGTCAGCCGCGAGGTCAATCAATATCTCGTCTCCACGCCTGACGTGAAGGAGAAGCTGCTGCGCCGCGGCGTCGCGCCAGCCAATGTGCAGGTGACCGGCATTCCGGTGCACCCGAACTTCTGGGGACAGCACAACCGCGACGAGCTGCGCCACAGCTTCGGCCTGAAGCCGCTGCCGACGGTGCTCGTCATGGGCGGCGGCTGGGGCATCATGAAGGGCACGTCGTTCCTCGAGCATCTGATCAGCTGGCGCGAGCAGCTGCAGATCGTCGTCTGTCTCGGCAGCAACGAGAAGGCGCGTGCTTCGCTATTGGAGGATAGCCGCTTCCGGCATCCGAACGTGAGACTGCTTGGTTTTACGAAGGAAATCGATAAGTGGATGGACGTATCCGACCTGCTCATTACGAAGCCGGGCGGCATGACGTGTACAGAGGCGCTGGCGAAGGGAATTCCGATGCTGTTCTACGAGCCAATCCCTGGGCAAGAGGAGGAGAACCTGCAATACTTCACTCAGCTCGGACTTGGCGAATCGATCCGCTCGCTCGATACGGTCGACCGCTGGTTCGAACTGCTAACCGAGCAATATCCGGCGATGCAGCAGCGTCGGGAGACGATCGTGCAGACGACACGCGCCTACAATCCGGCGGATTGCTCGAGGGTCATTCTGTCGATGATCGGTGCGGAGGAGCAGATGGTAGATGAGGATCGCTATACGCGCGGTCCGGAGCTGGTGTTAGCAGGCAAGGGCTAAGTGCAACTATGACAAAGAACCCCGTCTTCCGCTCAGGAAGTACGGGGTTCTCACGTTATATTCGTATACGATCTTGTCTGTCTTCTGTATCGTTCGTCCTCGTTGCTGGATTAGGGCTTCATTGTTACTCCTAACCCACTTTCCCTACTCTTGTTCTTGCTCTTACTCCCTACTCCGAGTCATCCTCATCATCGAGCTCCTGCTGTGCCGCGGCTCCTTCCGCCTCCTGCTTCAGTCGGCTCAGATGCTGCTCCATCGCCTGATGGCCGATGACGACCTCCAGTCGGTGAATCGGCATGCCCTGCTGCGCGAACTTCGTCTCGTATTCGGTCATTACGAGGTCGGTACGCAGTCCGTCGGCATGTAGATCGAGCGAGATGTTGCGCATGCGCAGCCCCATATCGGAGAACGAATTTAATGAGAACTCGAACAGGCTGCGCGAATCGGTCTTGAAATGAATCTCGCCGCGAGCATTCAGCACCTGCTGGTACTTCGTGACGAACGCGGGATGCGTCAGTCGGCGACGGGCGTGCTTTTTCTTCGGCCAAGGGTCGCTGAAGTTCAAGTATATGCGCTCCAGCTCGCCCTCGTCGAAGATGTCCTCCAGAAACTCGATATTGAAGCGGACGAGCCGCAGGTTCGATAAGTCGCCGCCGTGCTCCTCACGGGACAGTCTCGCCTTCTCGCTGCCGCGACGGATCAGCTCATCGTACATGTCGATGCCTATGTAGTTCACTTGCGGGTTGCGAGCGCTCAGCTCGCTGATGAAGCGTCCCTTGCCCATGCCGAGCTCCACATGGATCGGCCGGTCGTTGCCGAACACGTCTCTCCACTTGCCCTTGTACTCATGAGGCTCCAGAATGACTAGCTCAGGCTGAGCCTCCAGCGCCTCCTTAATGCCTTTACGTCCTCTTAAACGCATTGAATGGTCCTCCAGCCGCAATATATCGTTGTTTTTGAAGATTATACTCCGAATACCTCCGAAAGAAAAGAGAGACCGCCACAAGAAAGAGCAAGCTCCTCCTTGCGACGATCTGCGGTTGAAGATGAAGCTTACGCTTCGATAAGTTCGTAATGCAATTGCGGCTGTCGCGGCTGTATCTGGAACAGCGCAGCTTCGAGCGCTTCGTTGACCTTCTTACGGGCATTCGTCGCGACGGATGAGTCTGCCGCATAGCGTACGCCCAGACCGAGTGCCATCGCTTCGTTTACAGACAGCTCGATTCGTATTTTGTTATCCTCTGAAGTCAGGCTCATGAGCCTTCACCCCTTAACGGAACACGTAGTGCGCTCCTTATTTGTTGCGGAATTCGCTCTCGTCACGGTTGCGGTTACGCATACCGGCAAGACCCAGAAGACCGAGCAGACCTAACCAGCCCCAGTCAAAATCGTCATCGGCTGCCGCATTCGTGCGGTACGAGGTCGTGTTGTAGTTGCCGCCGTAGTTGTAGCCTGTGCGGTCGGCTGTGTTCGTGTACATGTTCATCCGATCGAGCATGTTGTCGTTGTAATCCGCATCGGTATTCGTTGTACCGTACGTGTTGTTCGTCATGTCGGTCGTCATACCCGTACCTGTCGTTGTTCCTGTCGTTGTACCCATTGTTGTTCCTGTTGTCGTACCTGTCGTACCTACTGTGCCCGTTCCATACGTGCTGTAGTTGCCCGTACCTGTTGTGCCCGTTGTCGTCATCGATTCCGCGAACGCTTGTCCTGTGAAGCCGAGGGACGCCGTCAGGGCCAAAGCCAGCACCGTTTTACCGAACTTGTTCATGATGTGAGAAATCTCCCTTCTTGAATCAAAAGTTTGGTTTGCCGCCTTGCAAGCATTAGGATAGGCTTTGCGCTCTGTCTTTATCCTTGGGAGAAGCAGGGGATGATGTCAGGAAAGGTTCGCTTTTCCTCCACGTTTTCGGTAAAATAATTTGAAGGAAATCCGCACGTGAAGGAGCATTCGCTATGGCTACAGAGCTATCATCCGCTGCCGAGCCCCGACTATGGGGGGATAAGCGGTTCCATACATGGAATTACGAGATGCGCCGCCAGTTCGGCACGAAGGTGTTCAAGGTAATGCTGGACGCTGGCTTCACGTGTCCGAATCGGGACGGCAAGATCGCGACAGGCGGCTGCACATTCTGCAGCGCCCGCGGCTCCGGTGACTTCGCAGGCAGCCGCCGCGACGATCTGGTGACGCAATTCAACAACATCCGCGACCTGCAGCACCGCAAGTGGCCGGAGGCGCAATATATCGGCTACTTCCAAGCGTATACGAACACGTATGCGCCTGTGGAGGAGCTGCGCGAATATTATGAAGCGATCCTCGCCCAGCCGGGCGTCGTCGGCTTGTCGATCGCAACGCGACCGGACTGCTTGCCCGACGATGTCGTCGATTACCTCGCCGAGCTGAACGAGCGGACGTATCTGTGGATCGAGATGGGTCTGCAGACGATCCATGAGGAGACGTCGCAGCTCATTAACCGCGCACACGATACAGCATGCTACGAGGATGCGGTGGCACGCCTGCGCGCCCGCGGCATCCGCGTCTGTGCGCACATCATCTACGGTCTGCCGATGGAGACGCATGAGATGATGCTCGACACTGGACGCGCCGTCGCCCAGATGGACGTCCAAGGCATCAAGATTCATCTGCTGCATCTGATGCGCAAGACGCCGATGGTGAAGCAGTACGAGGCGGGACTGGTGCGCTTCCTCGAGAAGGACGAATACGTCAAGCTCGTCGTCGATACGCTCGAGCTGCTGCCTCCGAACATGATCGTCCACCGGCTGACCGGTGACGCGCCTCGCGACCTGCTCATCGGCCCGATGTGGAGCCTCAAGAAGTGGGAGGTGCTGAACGCCTTCGACGCCGAGCTGCGCGAGCGCAATACGTGGCAGGGACGGCTGTGGGACGGTCAGCGGGCTGTGGAGGAAATAAGTGAGCAGGGTTCATGTTAGTCAAGCATGCTGCTAACGCGGCTGTTATTAGAGCTATTCGTACAATTACTATCACTAGAGCTTTTCAGGCAGAAAGGACGAGTCACTTGGGCTTCCTATCCATACTGAGCTTCGCACACAAGCTCATTGAAGAACGTGTTAAGCCCGGCGAGCCGGTCGTCGATGCGACGGCAGGCAACGGCGTAGATACCGTATACTTGGCAAGATGTACAGGGCCATCTGGCACTGTATACGCCTTCGATATTCAAGCCGCAGCACTTGAGCGGACCGCGGCTCGCTGTGCGTTGGAAGCGCCGGGGCACCGCGTCGAGCTCGTGCATCACAGCCACGCAGAGCTCGCAGAGGCGCTGCCTACTGAGACGCACGGCCGTGTGGCGGCTGTGACGTTCAATCTCGGCTACTTACCCGGTCATGACCATGCGACGATTACGACGGCCGCTTCGACGTTGCCTGCACTCGAAGCAGCAGCGTCGTTGCTGCGCCGAGGCGGTGTCATCACGATCGTCCTGTACACCGGGCATCCCGGCGGACAGGAGGAAGCCGAGGCGGTCGAGGCTTGGGCAGCCTCCTTGCCGCAGGCGCAGTATCAGGTGCTGACGTACCGATACTTGAACCAGCGCAACCATCCGCCGTATTGTGTGGCAATTGAGAAGAGATGAATTTTCGGACCTTAACAGGAGAAAAATTTTCGCTACAAATACATAGCTTGTCTTTGTAATGTTTGATACAATTTGTATACACGAGAATAACGTTAGAGAAGGAGCGGTTGTAAACGATGATGAAACCATACCCGTTAAAGTTTAAGCCCGAGTTCAAGGAACGCGTCTGGGGCGGACGAGCGCTGGAGCAATTCGGCCTTAACGTGCCCGAGGGCGTCATCGGTGAAGGCTGGATGATCGGCGATCATCCGAACGGAACGACAGCTGTCGTGAACGGTGAGCTGGCCGGGCTGGGCCTCGATCAGCTTCGGGAGCAATACGGCGAGGAGCTGTTCGGACGTAAGGGCTTCTCGGAGAAGACGGGCCGCTTCCCGCTGCTCATCAAGCTGCTGGACTGTCAGGATGACCTGTCCGTTCAGGTGCACCCGAACGATCATTACGAGCGATTGCCAGAGGGCGAGCTCGGCAAGACCGAGATGTGGTACATTCTCGATGCGAAACCGGGCGCGAAGATCATCTACGGCATGAACGAGGGCGTGACGCGAGAGCAGCTCGCTCAGGCGATCGCGGACAACCGCATCATGGACTGCTTGAACGAAGTAACCGTCGAAGCCGGCGACAGCTTCTACATCCCCGCAGGCACCGTGCACGCGCTCGGCGCAGGCGTACTCGTTGCGGAGATACAGCAAAACTCCGACAGCACGTACCGTCTGTACGACTACGACCGTCTCGGCCTCGACGGCCAGCCGCGGGAGCTGCATGTGGAGGATTCGTTGAACGTGATCGCGTATGAAGGCGCTGGCGCTACTTATATGAAGACCGACCTCGCTGCTACCAACGAGTGGCTGACGCTCGCGAGCTCACCGTTCTTCATCACCGAGAAGGGACGTGTCGAGGGGGGATGGAGTCTCTGCACGACAGCCGACAGCTTCGTCATTCATATCGTGTGCGAGGGTGAAGGCTCAGTGCGTTATGCAAACGGCGAGCTGTCGCTTAAGGCGGGGGAATGTGTGCTGATGCCTGCGAGTATGGGGGAGTATACGTTGAGTGGTGGGATGACGGTGCTGAGGAGTTATGTGCGCTAACGGCGGGCGGCGGGGCGCAGGCGACTGGACTCACCCGGCGATAGCGCACGGTACGTGCGCTATACGCTGGCCGCGGGGCGCAGGCACAAGCACGAGCGTGGCGGTAGCGCACGAAACGTGCGCTATACGCGGGCGGCGGAGCGCAGGCGCAAGCACGAGCGTGGCGGTAGCGCACGAAACGTGCGCTATACGCGGGCGGCGGAGCGCAGGCACACGCACGAGCGGGGCGGTAGCGCACGAAACGTGCGCTATACGCGGGCGGCGGAGCGCAGGCGCAAGCACGTGCGGGGCGGTAGCGCACGAAACGTGCGCTATCCGCGAGCGGCCGAGCGCAGGCGCAAGCACGAGCGTGGCGGTAGCGCACGAAACGTGCGCTATACGCGGGCGGCGGAGCGCAGGCACACGCACGAGCGTGGCGGTAGCGCACGAAACGTGCGCTATCCGCGGGCGGCCGAGCGCAGGCGCAAGCACGAGCGTGGCGATAGCGCACGAAACGTGCGCTATACGCGGGCGGCGGAGCGCAGGCGCAAGCACGAGCGTGGCGGTAGCGCACGAAACGTGCGCTATACGCGGGCGGCGAAGCGCAGGCACACGCACGTGCGGGGCGGTAGCGCACGAAACATGCGCTAGCCGCAAGCGGCGGAGCGCAGGCGCACGCACGTGCGGGGCCTTAGCGCACGAAACGTGCGCTATCCGCGGGCGGCCGAGCGCAGGCGCAAGCACGAGCGTGGCGATAGCGCACGAAACGTGCGCTATCCGCGGGCGGCGGAGCGCAGGCGCAAGCACGAGCGTGGCGGTAGCGCACGAAACGTTCGCTATCCGCTGGCCGCGGAACGCAGGCGCACGCACTCATGGGGCGTAACGACGTTGCTACCGATCCCTAATCCCATGAATGAGATAGCGCAACCTTCCCCCACTCCCTTCGTCTAATTCTACATAATAATGAAGGAAGTGGTAAAGTTGAGACTCTCATCGTATGGAAAGCTAGCTGTACTCGGAATGACCCTGCTCGCATCCTCAGGAACAGCCCAGGCAGCTGACAATCATGTTACCGTCAAGCTGGTATCTTACGAGGTAAGCATCAATGGCAATAAGGTCGATAATCGCAAGCGTGAATATCCGCTGGTCTCCTATAACCATATCACGTACTTCCCCATGACGTGGTATGACTCCAGACTGCTAGGCTTAGAAGCTTCTTGGACCGATCAGGAAGGACTCGTCATCTCCACGGGTACGGTAACCTCAGCCTACATGCTATACCTATCCCCCTCTCCTACTAATCAAGCTTCAATGAAAGCGACAATACCCGATTTCCAAGTAACGGTGAATGGTCTGAGCATTGATAATGCCACAGAGCAATACCACGTTCTTATGGTCAACAACATCACTTATTTCCCTTTAACCTGGAAATTTGCTCACGACATGTTCAATTGGAGCTATGAATGGAGCGAGGCCGAGGGGCTCAAGATTGCCTCCGACAATCCGGTTATCACTACGGTTGCCCTTCCCCCAAGCGCGGTCCAGAATGACGTCGCTTATTACCAGCACTATTATTACTACATAGAGTCGGAAGGCTCATCCAACCACGTGTACCGATCCTCAGCCGCAGCACCATCCATTAAGGAGCTCGTGTACTCCTTCGAGGCGGTCTCTAGTAAAGACAAGAGTGTCACCTTCATGCTCAAAGACAACGAGCTCTGGTTCTCCCACCATGCTGGCCAGCTTACGACAGGACAGAGCGTATTCATCAGGATCGATGAGCATGGACAAGGCGTTGCAGAGCATAGGGGGAACCTCGATTTTGTAAAGACCCCGTCAGGTACCATAATCGTTCAACAGCATGTTCCACCCGTCGGCAATAACGTTGTGCTCGTGGAGCAAGGTCAATCGGTACAGGATGGCAAAAGTGTGGGCAGCCCCGAGCTGATCTACGGCTGGCGAATCCTGAACCCGCCTGGCTACCAACGGAGCTACTCCACGTATGCACAAGGAGATCACTTGTATACGTTAGCATCCGCGTATCCTGTTGTAGCAGACGGGGATGTCAATAACATCTATCGCATCGACTTAACAACCTATGAAAGCACGAAGGTGGTCAACGCTGCGGTGCGTGATTTTCGAATTATCAACGATAAGCTCTATTACGTGAAGGATAGTGATAACGCCCTATACTCCTCTGATCTGGATGGAAATCACGAGCTCCAGCTGTCCGATCGACCTGTAGCAGACTGGTATCAAGAGATGGATGGGCATGTTTTCTATACCGTGGGTCTACCGAGCGGTGGAGTGCAGCTATTCCAAGCCAACCCGCTCCAAGAAGACACGCTCGTGCTGGAGGATGTGATCGACAAGGTTCACCTTATTCAGGGTAAGCTGGTGTGCGATCTTGCCCATGACGCAGCCTACGGTGTCAAGATCTTGGATGCCAAGGGGCAGCTTCAGCTCCCCATTGCCAACCACGCTACCGATGTGTGGGCAGCCGGGGAGACTGTAATAATCACTAATGCAGCTGATGGGACCGTTCGCATTGTTGAACGATGGGGTGAATAGGCCGCTTATTGTACATGAAAGAAGTGAAGGTCAGCTTAGTAGGTAAGAGAGGAGCCGACTTGATTGTGAAAAAGAACATCTATGCACTCATCGTCAGCAGCATGATCATTGGCGCATGCGGTCTTCTTCTTGCGATTCCGAGCCCAACACGTGAAGACGATAAGCCCGCTGTTCTAGAATCAGCACATGAAATCGCTGTGCACAAGGAAGAGATCACATCTGATAAGATCACATCTGATAATTCCGAAGACGTACTTAAACGCAAATTACAAGCGTACGAGCAGTTACTGCTCCTTAACGAAAATTATGATCGCAAGAGCAATCGAGATGTGAATGTGACTGATCCTAGTGTCCTTATAAGGCTGGAAGAAACGAAGGAAAAGCGAGCATTGTTTGATCGGTTTAATCAGGAATTAAACGATAAGTCTAGGCCCGCGGATATATTGCTGAGGGAATTTGAAGAGGCTGCTAGAGAAGTGGCAGCTAAATATGCTGTAAATCAGAATTAGACTGGATTGCCCAATAGCCCCGTCCCTTTACGGACGGGGCTATTAAGCCCATTACAGCACCCCTACGCCCCCGCCGCCTCCAGAGCGAGCGTGAACGTCTGAGGCTTCGCCCCGGCGTCCGGCTGGAAGTAGACGGCGAGCAGCTGCTCGCCCGAGCGGTCGAGCTCGCCGGTCGCGAGGTAATGATCGAGCCGGAACGGCAGCACCTCGATCATGACGTGCTTGTGCAGCTCCTTCTCGCCGATGCGCAGCGACGCGAAGCGGTCCGACACCTGCTGAGGCTGCTCGGCGAGCAGGCGCAGGTAGCTGGCCTGGCGAGACTTGTCGAGCGTGAAGTCCCACCATATTTTGCGAGGCTTATACTTGTGGTTCAAGAAATAATCGAGCTTCATCAGCCCTTCGATCACATCGAGCCCCTCGGTGCCGCGATGCTGCAGGAACGAGCGCAGTCGCGTGAACAGATCCTCGAGCTGGTGGCCGATCTTCTGCCAGCCCTGCTGCTCCCAATAGTCTCCGAACTGCTGGAAGAAGTCGAACGCCGAGGTGAACTCGCGCTCGATCAAGTAGTGAACCGTATGGTCCATCCGGTGCGCGTTCCAATATTTCTCCAGCACATCCTCCACCCGCTTAATCCGCACGAGATCCGAGAAGGGCAGAATGTCATTGCCGAGTATCTCATACGGCGCGTGGTCCATGTAGATGTAGCCGTACTTGTCCGCATCGTGACGCATGCCCGTACCGCGGAGCATCTTCAAGAAGCCGAGCTGCAGCTCTTCCGGTCCGAGTGCGAACACGTCGTTGAACGTCTTGCGGAACGAGCCGTAATCCTCCTCCGGCAGTCCGGCGATGAGGTCCAAGTGCTGGTCAATCTTGCCGCTCTCCTTCACCATCGTCACCGTGCGGGTCAGCTTCGCGAAGTTCTGCCTCCGCTTGACGAGGCTGTTCGTCAGGTCGTTCGTCGACTGGACACCAATCTCGAAGCGGAATATACCCGGCGGGGCATGCTCACGCAAGTAGTCGAGCACCTCGGGGCGCATAATGTCAGCCGTAATCTCGAACTGGAACACACAGCCCTGATGATGCTGGATCAAGAAGTCGAACATCTCCAGTGCGTACTCACGCTTAATGTTAAAAGTCCGATCGACGAACTTAATCAGCTTCGCGCCCGCTCCGATCAAGTACAACAGGTCGCTCTTCGTCCGCTCGATGTCGAAGTACCGCACGCCGACCTCAATCGAGGACAGGCAGAACTGGCAGCTGAACGGACAGCCGCGGCTCGTCTCGAAGTAGACGACGCGATTAGCCAGACTTGGCACATCCTCAGCGAACCGATGCGGGGTCGGCAGCTCGTCCAGCGGCACCTTCGGCCGCGGCGGGTTCAGGATGACCCGGTCATCCTTACGGTAGGCGAGTCCGAACACACTGTACAGCGCCCGCGAGCCCCTGAGCTCCGTCAGCAGATGATGGAACGTCTCCTCCCCCTCGCCCATCACGATGTAGTCGACATCAGGCAGACGGTTCATCCAATACTCCGTATCGTAGGACACCTCCGGTCCGCCGAGGACGATGGTGAGGTCGGGCATAATTTTGCGAAGCATATTGACGACGACGATCGTCTCTTCAATGTTCCAGATGTAGCACGAGAAGCCGACGACGTCCGGCCGCTTGCTGTACAGATCCGACACGATGTTCATCGCAGGGTCCTTGATCGTATATTCTGCGATGTGGATGCCGGGAAAATCCCGCTCGCTAAACGCCTTCAAATAGCGCAGCGCGAGCGATGTATGAATATATTTCGCGTTAAGCGTCGATAGCACAATGTTTAAGCTCATGAATGCAACCTCTTTATCCGTTGGTAAGTACCCCTATTCTACACGTAATCGACAGCGAACACAAAAAAAGAAAATGGCACCTCGCGGCCCATTTTCTCCTCATCAAGCAGTATATTGATCAGCTCTCCTGCGCGGCTAAACCATGCGACCCGGCTGCATCCAATCGGTATTCGGCGTTACAGCCTCCAGCATAAACTGATCCTGACGCTCATCGTTCCATACGGTAGCCTGCGTCTGCAGCTGCTCCTCGACCTGCTCCTTCTGCTGCACGAGGTCGAGCACATCGCCGTCGGCGGCATTGATGTTCAGCTGAAGTCGGTTGCGGTCGTCGAGTCTTTTCGCCATCTGATACAAAATCATGGGGTTAATCGTTCCTTTCGCCAGGTGAATTCCTGTTCACTAGTCTACAGGCTGAACATTAAGACAAGATTAGCGGAGCATCAACGTGGCATTAAATCTTCAGTTCGTCCGCTTACCTCGTTCATCTTATTCACCTGTGCGCGATTAGTTTTTCCCATATATACCGATTGTTATGTAAAAGGGTGTACGGCCCCGCTCCATCGCCTACTTACCTGCGCACCGCAGACCTACTCCCACTTGAACGTCCAGGTCGCCACCGCGAACGCGACGACGAGCCAGCCGCCGAGGAACAGCGCCTCGACCCACAGTCCGCCGAGCCCTGTGCCGACGTTCATCACTTGACGCAGCGCCGTGGACAGATGGGTGATCGGGATGAGCCGCACGAGCGGCTGCAGGAATTCAGGCATGTTCTGTATCGGGAAAAAGACGCCCCCGACGAACATCATCGGGAACGAGAGGAAGCCTGCGATCGGCCCCGCGCTCTCCGGTGTCTTGGCGATACCTGCTACGATGAACCCGGTCGCCATGAAGGCGAGCGTCCCGAGCACGATGAAGCTGAGCAGCAGCAGCCACGAGCCGTTCACCTGCGTGCCGAACAGGAAGTAGCCGACGAGCAGCACGAGCACGGCCTGCAGACCGTTCAGCACGAGCCGTGCCGTAATCTGCGAGGCGATGAACGTCGACGCCTTGAGCGTCGTGCTCTGCATTCGTCTCAGAATGCCGCGCTCGCGCCATGAGGCGATCTGACCGGAGACGCCGTTCAAGTTGTTCGACATGATCATCATGGCGAGTATGCCCGGCACGAGGAAGTCGATGTAGCGCAGCTGCAGCGACTGGACGCCCTGCGGCTTCAGCACGACCGACGACGTGTAGCCGGCGAGCTCCTTATCGACGCGGTCGATGACCGGCGCGAGCAGCTGCAGCCCGAGCGTTGACGCGGTCGTGTTCGTCTGATCGTAGTACACCTGCACCTCGACGGCGGGCTGCACTGGCTGTGGGCCTTGGCTGCGCTCCTTGAGCTTCTGCTCGTACCCCTGCGGAATGACGAGCACGAGCTGCTGGTTGCCATTCTCAAGGGCGGCCAGCTCCTGCTCAAGATCCGTGGACGGCGTCAGCTTGAGCACCGGGTCGCTCTGCAGCGACTGCACGAGCGATTGCGACAGAGCTGACTGATCCTGATCGAGCACGGCTCCTGTTACGGATACGGGATTGTCCTTGCCGAGGAACGTGCCGAGCATGATCATGAAGAAGATCGGGAACGCCGTCATCCATAGCAGCACCTGACGATTGCGCGCGAACAGCCGCAGCTGTGCGAGCGTGAGTTGAATATATGCATTCATGCTTCTCTCAGGCTCCTTCCGGTCATATGGATGAACACGTCCTCTAGCGTCGCCGTGCGGGTCTGCAGGTCATGCACCTTCCAATTGTATTGCGTCGATCGGTTAATAAAATCAACGAGCGTCCGCTGCAGCTCATCGGTGTACAGCACGTACTGGTCGTGGCGGACGTCGACCTGCTTCACGCCCTCGACCTGCCGCAGCTGCTGCAGATGGAGCGGCTCCTTCCCTTGACCGCTCGCAGAGGCGGTGCTGCCCGCGAGCTCGGCGTCAAGCAGCCGGAACTCGATGGCGTTCTCGCTCTGCAGGCTGCGTACGAGCGCTGCAGGCGTATCGAGCGCGATGACCTTGCCGCTCTCGATGAGGCAGATGCGGTCGCACAGCACGTGCGCTTCTTCCATATAATGCGTGCTGAGCACGACCGTCTTGCCGCGCTCCTTCAGACGGAGGACGATGTCCCAGAGCGTGCGCCGCGCCTGCGGGTCGAGCCCTGTCGTCGGTTCGTCGAGGAAGACGACCTGCGGATCGTTGACGAGCGCTAGCGCGATGGCGAGACGCTGCTTCTGACCGCCGGAGAGATGCTTGACGCGATCGTTTCTTTTGTCCGTCAGGATCATATCCTCAAGAAGCGGCTCAATCGGTACAGATGACGGGTAGAAGCTCGCGTACATGCGAATAATCTCCTCGACCTGCAGCAGATCGAACAGCGACGTCGACTGCAGCTGCACGCCGATCACCTGCTTCACCCGATTCAGCTCGGTACGCGTGTCGTAGCCAGCGACGAGCGCCCTGCCCTCATCCGGCCGCCGCAGCCCCTCCAGCATCTCCATCGTCGTCGTCTTGCCCGCCCCATTGGGCCCGAGCAGCCCGAACACCTCACCCTTCCGGACTTCAAAATGCACCCCGTTCACCGCCGTATGCGTCCCGTACCGCTTCACGAGGCCTTGCGCTTGAATCATGATTTCATTGGTGGACATGAATTCACTCCTTATGGCTCCTATGACGTGAAGCAGCTATCCTTGGTTATCTGTTCCATTATAGCACCGGGGGGTGAGGCGGGACAAAGGAAGTGCGGGGGTATGAGGCGGGAGTTGGGAATGGGGGGACGGGAGATGGGTTGGGGGGTGAGCGGACGGGATATGAACGCGTGTTGTACTCTCTGCTAAGCGCCTGCGTGCATGATGCCAGGCCTGCTGCACCTGTCAAGTACGCTGCCACCCATGTCCACTCCCGCCGCTCCGGCCTTGTACGCATGAGCGTCGGAGCTGCTAACGCTGCTCCCGTCCTGCATGGTATAGTAGTAGCTATAGCACACAAGGTGAAACGGAGCGAATACACGATGACGAACAGAACACCGAAGTCAGGTGATAATCAACATAGCGGTACGAAGCAACGGACAGGCGGCAGCGGAGGAGTAGTCTCGGGGCATGGGAAGCATCGGGAGCAAGGGGGGCTTACGTCGTCGAAGACGAGTTCACGCGGTGGTCGAGCCACGCATTCTGCTTCCTCTCAGGCAAATTCACGAGCTGGTCGTGGCACGCATTCTGCATCCTCTCCGACAAGCTCACGTGCTGGTCGTGGGACGCATTCGGCATCCTCTCAGGCGAGCTCACGTGCTGGTCGTGGGACGCATTCTGCATCCTCTCAGGCGAGTTTACATGCAGATCGACCGAGGCAACGGGCCGCTGCGACTGCTGAGGATCTTCGGGTCGGCGATCCGATCGTCGTCACGATCAAGCGGATCGGCATTAACGGCGAAGGTGTCGGCTACTTCAAGCGGAAGGCCGTCTTCATCATCGGCGCCCTCCCGGATGAGGTCGTGAAGGCGAAGGTGACGCGCATTGAAGGTGGTTTTATTGAGGCGGCGTTGACTGAGGTGGAGAAAGCGTCCCCCCATCGGCAGACGCCTCCGTGCCCCGTGTACGACGCCTGTGGCGGCTGTCAGCTGCAGCACATGAGCTACGAGGGTCAGCTGCAGGCCAAGGAGGAGCTCGTCCGCGAAGCCTTCCGCCGCTATGCGTCGATGGATTCGATCCCGCTGCGGCCCATCCTCGGCATGGATGATCCTTGGGGCTACCGCAACAAGGCGCAGCTACAGCTCGCCGCAGAAGCTGATAAGGTCGTCGCCGGTCTGTATGCCTCCGGCAGTCACAAGCTGATCGACATCAGCGGCTGCGCGGTGCAGGACCCGGCGGTCAATGAAGTGATGGAGCATGTCTCACGCCTGCTGCATGAGCTGAGCATCCCGATCTACCAAGAACGCACGCGCCAGGGCGTCGTCCGTACCCTTGTCGCCCGTGTCGCACGGTCGACTGGCAACATGCAGCTGACGTTCATCACAGCTGCCGACCGTATTCCCGACGTCGACCGACTCGTCAGGCGTATCCGACAAGATCTGCCGCAGATCGTCTCCATCGCGCAAAATATAAACAGCTCGAAGACGAGTCTCGTCTTCGGCGATCGAACCCGCCTGCTCTGGGGCAGCGAGCGGCTGGAGGAAGCACTCGGCGACGTGCGCTTCTCGCTGTCGCCGCGCGCCTTCTTCCAGCTCAACCCGGCGCAGACGGTGAAGCTGTACGATGCGGCCAAGGAGGCCGCTGCTCTAATCGGCGACGAGCTCGTCGTCGACGCCTACTGCGGCAGCGGCACCATTGGCCTGTGGCTCGCCCCGCACGCCCGCGAGGTGCGGGGCATCGAGATCATCCCCGAGGCGGTCGAAGACGCCCGGGACAACGCTCGGGCGAGCGGCGCCGACAACGCTCGCTTCTATGTCGGGCAGGCGGAGCGCCTCCTGCCCGAGTGGGTGCGCGCCGGCATTCGACCACAAGTCATTGTGGTCGATCCGCCGCGCACCGGCTGCGATCGCGCGCTGCTGCAAGCGATCGCCGAGGCGAAGCCTGCACGACTCGTCTACGTGTCGTGCAACCCGTCCACGCTCGCGAAGGACTGTCGCGAGCTGCTCGGGCAAGGCTACCGGCTGGAGTGGATCCAGCCGGTAGATATGTTTCCGCAGACGAGTCATGTGGAGGTGATAGTGAGACTTGAAAGAAAAGATACAGTCCAATAAACTGTACCTTAATTCGAGGGGTGAGGATTGGAAAGGTTATAGTTTATCTTAATCTTTCCATCCTCGAATACTTCGATTGTTTGGATAAGCCTTTGGAGGAATTGCTTCAATACCTGCTCATCGCTAATGTCGAGGTCAATGAAGCGTTCAACTTCCTTCCTAAAGGCTTCTTTGCGTTCTGCGAGGTTCTTACCTTCTTCTAAGGCTACAATCAGTTCAGCCTTCCTGTTAAGCAGTTCTTGCTGTTGATTGGCGTTACGCTCATTCTGATGCTTGAATTGGTCTGTTGTAATAGCCCCCTCAACATGTAAGGACAGCAATTTATCAAAACGATTATCTAGTTCTGCTAATTGCTTCTCCACACGTTTCAGTTCCCTTTGAGCGAGAGACTGAACAGCCAAGGCTTTTTCTTCTGCAATTCCGTAAAGACTATCAATCTTCAAAGTATCCTTTATCAAGGATTTTAGGTCATTCTTAACTACTTGAAGAAGTACCCTTTCTTCGATGATATGGGAAGTGCAATGGGCAGATGTGTATTTAACGTAACCACCACAGACGTATGCACCCTTCCGTCTGTCGGGTTTGAAGTGCATGCCACTTCCACAATCAGGGCATTTAAGGATATACGAGAACAGGCTTTCATTACCATTGCTCTTGTGTTTGCCCCTCTTTTTCATTTGTTCTTGAGCGGCAGTAAAGTCATCCTCTTTAATAAGGGCAGGATGTGAGTTCTCTATGACAATTTGTTCTTCTTCGCTAATCTTACGCCTAACCTTGTAAGTCTCAGATTCGGCTAACAAACTTGTTGTTTCTTCTCGATGGAATACTTGCTTGCCCGTATAGACTGGATTAGTCAAGATGCCTTTAATCGTGTTCTGATGCCATTTCTTCCCTGCGTTTGCCGCTCCTGAATGTGCTCTCGGTGTAGGAATACCTCTGCGCATAAGGAGATTACTAATCCCAAACATACCCATACCGTCATGCAAATAAAGCCTGAAAATTTCTTTTACGATGGGGGCGGCATTTTCGTCAACTTCCAACTTTTTTGTATCGGGATTGGTACGGTAGCCAAAAGGAGGTACAGATACGATTCGGTTTCCTTGAGTTGCACTAGATTTAAGCCCCCATTTAATCTTGTTGGAGAGGCTCAAGTTATCCTCTTCTGCTAACACCGCCCTCAGATTAAACATCAATCTGCTCTTGCTAGTTTGGGTATCGTAGCCATCTTCAGGCAAAATCAGTCTTATACTATTTCTTTCCAAAGTGTCAGCAGTGTTAAGGCTATTAACCGTACTTCTACCCAACCGTGAAACGGACTTTGCGATAACTACATCGAACTTTTTCTTCTTAGCATCATCCAGTAATCGCAAAATCTCAGTTCGATTCTTAATGCCTGAACCACTTATTCCGTTGTCAATGTACCGTTCAATAACTGTAAACCCTTGTTCCTTAGCAATGTTTTCGGCTAAGGCGATTTGATTCTGCAAGCTGTTTTTCTGCTCTTCTCTCTTCGTGCTTACTCTAGCATAGATAGCGCACTTCATTGTTCGGTCACTCCTTCCATGTGTGAAGGAATGACATTTGCTCTATCATTATCGTACTTTTCGGCTTCGATACTGTCAATCTGATGGCTTAGTATAGAGGATAAAATATCCTCTATGGATGCCGTTCCTACAAATGTGCGTTCAACTTTCATTGTTGATTCCCCCTCTCGGGCTAACAATCGCGCTATGGTAGGGAATCGTTGCGAATAAAAAAATTGTCTGCAAAGCTGATTTCCAATTATTTCTTGACAGTATGTCTGTTCATATGTATTATGCAAGGAAATCTTTGTGAGGTGATTGGAGTGGAGAACTTATATCTGAATACGGCTAAACTGTATGATGCTGATAACCGAGCGGTATTTTCAGCGTAAGCGTCAAATAGCCCACACCTATTCAAATGGCGAGGGCTGAGGTAAGCTAGTGTTACTTCGGTGGTGCCACACGGCAAGAGTCCGGCAATGACGTTGACCACGGAGCCAGTTGTCTCAAAGCATCCTGATCATGAAGGTTCGGAAGCTGTGGCAATTGCTCGAACAAAAACTTCAAGTATGCATACGGATTTAACCCGCTCGCCTTTGCGGATTCCACGATGCTGTAGATCGTCGCACTTGCTTTCGCACCTTTAGGCGTATTGGCAAAAATCCAGTTTTTTCGGCCAATCACAACCGGTTTGATGGCACGCTCCGCTCGGTTATTGTCAATCTCGAGCCTGCCGTCTTGCATGAATGCGACAAGCTTGTCCCACTGGTTCAGGCTGTAGGTGATCGCCTGTCCGGTCAAGCTTTTGGGCAGCACCTCAGCTTCCGCGTTTTGCAGCCACTTCAAATAAGCCTCCAGCAATGGCGCACTCTGCTCCTGACGAGCTTGGTGCCGGGCCTCAGGGCTTACATCCTTCAGCCGTCGTTCCACAGCGAACAGCTCATTGCAGAACCATAAGCCCTTGCCAGCTGCCACCTCTGCCGTACGATGGGCTGCCGGCAGCGCCTTCAGCGCCTCATCGAACTTGCGTCTTGCGTGGCTCCAGCAACCACAGAGTGTCACGTCCGCGAGCTTATGGTAGCCTGAGAATCCATCCGCATGCAGGTAGCCGCTGAAGCCTTCTAGAAATTGACGCGGGTGCTCCCCACTGCGGGTCGGCTGGTATTCGTACAAGACGATGGGCTCACTCGTATGTCCGGTACGGTACATCCAAAGGTACGACTTCTGTTCGGCCTTCCGTCCCGGTTCCTGCAGCACGGGGAATGTCGTTTCGTCCGCATGGAGGATGTCCTGCAGCAGCATGTGCGACTTCATGTAATGAAATAGCGGCTCTAGCCAGCGTTCGGAGGCGTAGATCATCCAGTTGGCTAGCGTTTGACGCGACAGCATCAGCCCATGCCGAAGAAGCTGCTGCTCTTGACGATAGAGCGGCAGGCTTTCGACATACTTCTGGTGCATCACATGGGCCAGTATAGAAGCCGATGCCAGGCCTCCAGGATGCGCGGGTGCAGGTGCCTTAGCAGTGACCACGGGAGTGCTCTCCTCGTTGCGCTCGCAATGGCGGCAGCTATAGATGAATCGAACGCTCCTCACGATCTTGTACTGGGCAGGCATGAACACCAATTCATCGCGTGCTTCGCTGCTCATCTCATGTAGCTTCCCATCGCAGCACGAACAGACCTGCTCTTCCTCGGGCAATCGATACTCCACGGTTTCTACAGGCAAATGATCAAACTTCGCCAGGCGATCCCCCTTGACTTTCTTCCGCTTGTGGGTCACGGTTTCCACAGTTGGCTCAGGGAGCGCAGGGTTAGCTGCCTGCTCTGCTTCGTTAAACAGGAACAGCTGGTTCAGAGGCGTCTTCTCGCTCGAAGAGCCGAAGCGCTTATGCTGGGCAAGCTTGGATTGCTCCAGCAGCATATGGACCTGCTTCTTGAGCTTGTTTACCTCTGCCTCGAGCGCTTCGCTGTATGTTTTGTATTCATCTAGAGTTTGGGGTTGGGGTGATTCCGCACGTTTTGTCATGAAGGATGTATTCGCTGAACGACCACGTTTATCCTGCTTTTCAAGTAAACATGATGGAGGCAGGCACGATGGTCACTCGCGCCTACACCACCGTTTGAACGGAAACCACAGGATGCGCTTGCTGCTGCTCGATGGACAGTCCGTCCAGCAACCAGTTCAATTCGCGACGAGTCAGGGCGATGGTCGCATGGCTGTCGTCAGTCGGCCACTGGAAGGTGCCGCGTTCGAGGCGGCGGTAGAACAGCCAGAAGCCATTTACATCCCAATACAGAATCTTGAGCTTGTCTCGCTGTCGATTGCAGAACACGAACAAGCTGCTCGAGAAGGGGTTGAGTGCATACACCTCCTGCACCAGAGCGGCCAGGCCATCGATCGACTTGCGTAAGTCCGTACTGCCGCTTGCTAAATACACGGGAATGCTGCTCGGAATGGTCAACATAGATCCTTCAGCACCTTAACGATTTCACGAAGCTGGGTAGAGTCGAATGACTCACTCAGTTCAATAGAAGCCGCTCCAACATGAATCCGTAGGGATCCCGTTGGCAGATTGCTACGTGCGGGAGGAGGTGTCACGGTAACAGGGATGAAGATTGATGCGGACTTTGATCGTTTGGATTTGGGGGGGCCTTCGATCTGTTTGAGCCAGTACTTCAGCTCATGGATGGTATGGTTATTGGCTTTACTCCAGACTACCATGGTTTGACCGCTCGCTCGATAGTTCTCAATGCGAGTTCTCCATGCCTGTTGTCGCTCCGCTCGATTCATGGGATGTCCTCCTCGATTCATATTGAGGACATTATCTCATCTATGCATACATGGGGTGAAGGTGGGATGTATTTGACGCTTACTTTTCAGCCGATATACCTTTTTACTTGGATAGGGCGAAGAAGCTTGGGGGCAAATCACTGGAGCTAGCCTGTGGTACAGGCAGAATTACAATTCCGCTTGCTGAGGAAGGAATCAACATATGGGGTTTAGATTACTCAAGCAGTATGTTGGAGGTTCTGACAGCTAAGGTAAATAAGCTGTCAGAGAAGTCGAAACAAAATATCCATACCGTTCTTGGCGACATGACTAATTTTTCATTGTCTGAAAAGTTTAAGCTTATCTTCATCCCTTTCCGTAGTTTCCAGTCCTTAGAAACTGACGAACAGGCTTTACAATGTCTGTCGTGTGTTCATCGCCACTTGGAGGATGAAGGACAGTTCATAATAAACGTATTCAAGCCAATAAAAGAGATTGGCGAATGGTGGATAAATCTTAATGAAAATCTAGATTTTGAATCTACCCTTGAGGGCGGCGAAAAGGTTACAAGACATTCCATTAAGAAGGCATATGACATCACTAGCGTTGCATTAATGTTCTCAGAATCATCATAATATTCACTCTAATTGTTCCGCAGACATGAAAAAATCCTTTACAATGGAATGGCAGGTAGTACCTGTCCATAATCCACTGAAAAGGATCAGCCATGGACAAGGATATCCTATTTTCTTCATTTGGTAAATGGATTTCTCCAATTTGTGCGAAGACGTTCACAGATCGTGTTCGTGAAATGGAACAAGATAAATATGTGAAGAAGCTTACAACATTGTCGTACCTTAAATTGTTCTTGCATGCGCAAATTCAGCAGCGAGACGGGCTTCGTGAAATAGCTGCCGATGTGCTTTGTGAAAACTTTCAAAGGGAACTCGGAATCCAATCGATCTCCGCCTCCCAGTTAAGCCGGAAGCATAATCAAGTCGACTCTTCCTTGCTGGAACAAGTATTCCAGTCGCTGGTGCATCACATTCGCCGAAGCGAAGCTCCTCCTTCCCTGCGAAAAGATTTTAAGATCATCGACTCTACGACCATCGGACTTTGCCTGCAGAAATACAAATGGGCTGAGTTTCGGAAAACGAAAGCTGGAATCAAGCTACACTTTCGCCTGGCGTATATGGATGATGAAACTGCTGTTCCCGAGAAGGTCAAGATGACACCCGCCAAGCAGAGTGATCGCAGTCAGTTGGATGACCTGGTCGACGAAGTGGGTTGCACCTACGTGTTTGATCGCGGCTATATCGACTACGCCAAGTTTGACGACTACTGCGACCGTGGCATTTTCTTTGTGACTCGGACGAAAAAGAATACCGCCATCCGTCAGATTGAGTCGTTTAAACTGCCAGCTGATGCTCGTGTGAAATCGGATGAAATGGTGTACATCGGAACACCGCAGAAGCGAATGGAAAACGTCTTGCGATTGATCCAAACGGAGGATACCGAAGGCAATCCGATTACCATTCTCACGAACCGCTTCGACTTAGAGGCGGATGAAATCGGACAAATCTACCGGGAACGCTGGGCGATTGAAACGTTTTTCAAATGGATGAAGCAGCACGTACGCATCAAGACATTTTATGGAACCAGTGAGCAAGCCGTTATGAATCAGGTGTGGATGGCACTCATCGCCTTTTGTCTGCTCGTGCTGGTGAAGATGGAAACGGGCACCAAACACAGTCTGCTGGATCTATACCGGTGGCTAAAGGTTTTGCTATGGAATTCAGCAGAAATCTGGATGGAACGTATTCATTACAAACCAAGTCGAACATCTGCAGGTAGGCGAAAGAGAGTTTAGTGCAATTGACAAAACATTGATCATATTACATATAATTACCAAATGGACAGGTTACCTTTATATGGGGGTCGACCTTTTGGCTGATTGACCCAGAATAAATGACTGAATTTTTTGACTATTAGTGATGATGAGTTTTATGCAACGCTAGTGATATGACATAGATAAACGTCTACTATTCACGGATTTTATATACCGTCTATACAAGAGTGACGAGTTAATTGGGGAATATCATGACAGTATTAGACTGAGGTACTTCTATGAGAGTGACATAAGAAAACTAATTACTTCTTCGGGATTAACAATAGATGAAGAGTATGGTTGGTATGACGGTACTCCTGTTAATGAAGGTAAAGAATTTATTTTTGTTTGTAGTAAAGCTTGATTCCATTCCCCACCCCTTCGGGGTGGGTTATTTGTTTCAGTGGTCGCTCCGCTTCGCTTCGCTCGGTGTCGCCGCTCACTTCCAATGTCGGAAGATGGGCGGCTATTTCTCATATACGCTGACGGTACAGCAAGGATATAATTGGCGGAGGGGCAGCCTGAATGTGCCGACAATCATAAGGAGTTAAGGCGATTGACAAAAAAAACAGGGAGACGTCAAGGTTTGGCGGCCTCGTCTCCCTGTTCACCACAGCTTTCGCCTCTATTATCGTAGTGGATTGGGACATCGATGTAAAGAGCTATTTATTACGATGCGAGGACGGCTTGCCGGAAGCCGACCGGCCTGTCGGATGCAAGCACTGTCACTCCGAGCGCAAGCCGCATCGGCACGGGAAGTTTACGCGTATGCTGTACACGCTGGAGGAGGCGCTCTCCATCCCTATATTCCGTTTTCGATGTCCAGACTGCGAGCGTGCGATTAGCATCGTGCCTTCTTTCGTGGAGCGGCATCATCAGGCAGCGGTCGATGTCAAGGAGACCGTCGTCCTCGCGGGAGAGGATGGCTTGAGCTTGTCTGAGATCGCAGCAGAAAGCCAGGCGTATGCGGGCGGACCCTACGCCGAGAAGACGCTATGGCGATGGCGTCGATGCTGGGAGCAGCGTCGAATTGCGCAAGAAGCTCGGGTGTGGGCAACGCTTTTTCATGAAGGCATGGATGCGGCCTTACCTCGCGAACGCCGCTCTGCCTGGAAGGCGCTGTGGGCCGCTTGGCGTCAGCTTGAACGCCCGGGCAGGCTCCTTTCTGTCTTCTTGCGAATGGAACGCTCATTTCAGGTGACGGTAGGCCCACTTCATCCCACAAAAGCTGGGTATGGCTGAGGGTGCCTCTTTCCCCTCACAATGGACGGAGGATACCCTGTACCCATGAACATGCTGAAGGAGGATGAACCATGTCTCATCAGATTACAAAGGAACAGATTGCCCTAGCGCGGTATGCGCTTATTGCCCCCATCGTCAGCCGTCAAACCCCGCTTGCGCCGGGGGAGCTGGGAGCGTGGCTTCGCGAAACCGCAAGCCGCATGTACGAGCTTCCCGGAAGTCGTCGTCAGCAGGTCAGCGTTCGGACGCTGGAACGGTACCTGGAAGCGTACCGCAAGGGGGGATGGGAGGCGCTGATGCCGCGCGAGCGAGCAACAGACGGACGTACCCGGCTGGCTCCAAGCTTACTGCAGCAAGCCATTGAGCTGCGACGGCAACGGCCAGCTCGCAGCGTGGAGCAGCTGATCTTCCTGCTCGAAGAGAGCGGAGCAGCCGCCCCGGGCCAAATCGCCGTTAGCACATTAGCCAGGCACCTCAGACGAGCTGGCGTCAGCCGCGGACAAGTCATAGAAGCGACTTCGGCTCAGACGTTTCGCCGCTTTGAGGCGGAAGATATATTAGAGCTGCTGCAGGCAGACTTCAAGCACTTCGTCTACTTGCCTGATCCGAAGGAGCCGAAGAAGAAGCGAAAGACCATTCTGCTGGCCATCCTCGATGACTACAGCCGATACGTGGTGCATGCTCAAATCTATTGGGACGAGCAACTGCCTCGGCTAGAGGACAGCTTGAAAAAAGCAATCCTCCGTCACGGCATTCCGGAGATGTTCTATTGTGACAACGGCTCCGCTTTCTCGGCTCACCATTTAGCCCGTATTTGCGGGCGGCTCGGCATTGAGCTTCGGCATAGTAGACCTTACCGGCCTCAAGGTCGTGGGAAGGTAGAGCGTCTGTTCCAGTTTGTCGATAGCAGCTTCCGCCCCGAGGTGCAGGCGCTCATCGACCGGGGAGAAGTGACGACGCTGGAGGACGTAAACCAAGCGCTTCGCAGCTGGCTGGATGGTTACTACCATCTCCGCGTGCACAGCAGCACGAAACAGACGCCGCATGAACGCTTCGAGGCAAGCACGAAGGCGCGCAAGCGCAGGCCGCTTACCGAGTTGAATGAGATGTTCCTATGGGAAGAGGAGCGCACCGTAGACAAAACCGGCTGTATCCAGCTGTCCGGTAACACCTATGAGGTCGACAGCGAGCTTGCCCGTAAGCGAATCGCGCTTCGATACGATCCGTACGACTTGACAGAGCTGCAGGTCTGGTTCGAGGGCAAGCGATACGCCGATGCGGTGCCGATCGATCTGAAAAAGCGTCGCAAGCGCAAGCCGGATGAAGTGAAGCCTGTAGAGGTCGAGACGTCGGCGGAGACATTGTCGTTCGTTGAGCTTGCCGAGAAGAAGCGTCAGGCGCAGTGGGAGCAAGATGAAGTGAGCTATGCACAGCGTCAAGGTGGTGAGGTGCGATGACACGACGTCCCTTTACGCGCGAGGTGGAGCCGTGCTACGAGTTTCAAGGACACCGGGAAGCGTACGCCCGACTAAGCATGGCGGTCGAGAACCGGCTGCTCGGTGTCTTGACCGGTGAAGTGGGCAGCGGAAAATCCGCTCTATTGCGGCGTTTATTCCGATCGCTGGACACGATGCGCACGCATCCGATCTACATCAGCATGGCGGACCTGAAGCCAAGAGACTTTTACGGACAGCTTCTGGCTGTATTTCGTCAAGTAAAATTACCCGAAAAAATCGTGCACTTTTACCCATCGTCATCAGGGGTAATTTTCAGCGCTCCTTCATGAGCGCGTGCTTCATTCTGTAGCTCTCACCCTCGAATACGAGCAGATGTCCGTGGTGCGCCAAGCGGTCAATCATCGCGGCCGCCATCTGGTCGTCGGTAAAGACCGAGCCCCATTTAGAGAACTCCAGATTGGTCGTAATAATCAGACTCCGACTCTCGTAGCTGTCGGCAATAACACGGAACAAGAGCTGCGCTCCTTCCTTGTCGATGGGAATGTAGCCCCATTCGTCCAGGATCAGCAGTTGGCAGCGCTGGATCTCGCCCATGAGACGTTCAAGCGTACCACCTCGTTTCGCTTCACCCAGCCGCATCACGAGTTCCGCCACAGTGTAAAATTTAACAGCTAAGCCGAGTTCGCAAGCGCGCAAGCCTGCTGCAATGGCCAGATGCGTTTTACCTGTACCAACGGGACCGTAAAGCACCAGATTGCGTCGTCCCTGAATGAAGTGCCCTTCCGTCAGGTCGCTCCATTGCAGCGACGATGGCAGCTTCACGCCTTGCCTGTCATAGCCCTCTAGTGTCTTGTACACCGGAAATCCTGCCCGGCTCATCAATCGGGAACGGCGGCTTCGCTCCCGGCTCTCCATTTCTTCGGCGAGCACGCGATGCAAGAACTCCTCCTGCTTCGGCGTCGCCTCACTCTCGCACAGCTCCACCGCTCGCTGACTCAAAACAAGCTTCTTGCAGAAGGCGGAAATCTCACTGCGCAGCGCCTCTCGTTCGCGGACTATGCTCATTGCAGCGCACCTCCCGCTTGCTCGAGCATGTCATCGTAAACGCTAAGATCTACGACGCTTGCGCCCTCTGGTTCAAAGCTCGAAAGACGTGCCGCCAGCACTATGCTGTTCGCGTTCGTCAGGCGACCAAGTGATGCTGCTTGCTCCATCGCCGTTAACGCTGTGTCAAAGTCGTAACGTCCTGTCAGCTCCTCCATCGTCTGTAAGGCCTCCTTGAGCTCGCCGCGTTCCAGCCCGTCCAGTTCCTCGCGAAGTCGATCGGGCAACGCGCTGCGTATCAAGCTATTGCGCCAGGCACCGGGGCTCTGAAGCAGCTTGCCTAGTGTCGTACGCACGTCGACGCTGTCTGTCCGCTGTGTTCCGAACTGGCGGATGTGAACGCTTATCGGGTCTCCGCTTGGCGCCAGCGGTTCAACGGTATGCGCTCCAATGCGCACGACAATCTCGCGCCCGGCGTAGTCTGGCGAAGAGGAGTAGAAGTGCTTGCCGTCGACAAGGAACTTTCCATAGCCGTCTGTCTTCACACGGGTATAACGGCATGCGTTAAACTGCGTTTTTGGCAAGTAGAGAAAAGCCTTCTTGTCATCCTCGAACAGGAGGTGAATCGGCATGCTCTTCTTGTAGTGTTCACGCTGCCAGTCCGCCTCACAGCGCTCTAGCAGCTCGCGGTTAAACTCCTGCACATCCGTAACGGTCGGCAGCGGCACGAATAAGTTACGGCGCATGTAGCCAACTTTGTTCTCGACGTTGCCTTTTTCATGACCGGAATAGGGGTTGCAGAACGTGATCTGGAAACCGTAGTGGGCCTTGAAGCGCAGGAACACCTCGGCCATCCGTACGTTGTCGCTGACGCGTCTACCGACGCCACTGGCGTTGTCAAAGATGAGTCGTGTCGGTACACCGCCGATGCGGTGGAATAGATCCTGAAGACCGTGCGCAACGCACTCCGCGGTCTCGCCGCCGAAGAGCTGCACGTATCCAGCATTACTGTAAGGAAAGCTCACGCACAAAAACTTGTACATCCGCTTCTTGCCGCTGGCGTCCATGAAGTCCGCTTCACCAAAGTCCACCTGCGCTTCTCCCGGCTGCCAAATGAGTTCAAGCGTCCCCTCCTTATGCCGATATTCTCGCAGACGCTTCACATAGCGCTGGACGAGCGGATAGGACGCGTCATAATCCTCGCACTCAGCCGTTAGCCGCTTGTGAATTCGCATCGCCGTATGGCGTTGCTTGTACCTGTGCTTCCGGTCTTCCGCAAGCCACTGCTGAATGAGCGGCTTGAACGGATCGAGCTTCGACGGAAGGTCGACATGACTTTCCTTTGGCCCCTGTTCAAACTCATCCAAGGCCATGTATTTGCTGACCGTCTTCCGTGTAATGTTCAACCGTTCAGCGATGGCTACCGGCCCCAGCCCCTGCGCCTGCAAATCTTTGATCGTCTCGATCTGACTCATCTTCAGCATCTCCCGTTACCGCACCCTTCGTCTCTTTGCTACGAAAGGTATCGGAATTTCTACCTGGATTTGTTGTACCCTTGACGATCAAGTGGGGTAATTTTGCACGATTTTTTTGGGTATTTCAGTTTGATCATTTGGGGTACTTTTAGTTTACGATAGACACTTCTGGCGCACGTCGATGAAGAGGCCCCTTACTCCGTCGCGAAGGCGCGTCGGTTGTGGGGCGAGGTGATGTCTCGGCGGGAGGCGCAGGGAGAGCGCAACATTCTCGTCGTCATCGACGAAGCTCACGAAATGAACGAAGCGATGCTGCTGGAGCTGCGCTTTGTGATGAGTCACCAGATGGATGCGAGGTCGCTATTCCCTGTACTGCTTGCGGGTCAGCCGGAGCTACGGAAGAAGCTACGCTTGAAGAAGTATGAGTCGATTAGCCAGCGCATCGGCATCCAGTACCATCTAAGCGGGATGAGCCGTGAGGAGACGGCGGGCTACGTCCGTCATCATATGGGAGCGGCTGAGCTGCAGCGGCCTGTGTTTTCCGACAGTGCGATCCAGATGCTGCACGCAGCAAGCCAAGGCATCCCACGAGTGGTGAACCAAATTTGCAGCCAAGCGCTCTATGACGTCGAGCGTTCGGACGCCGAAGTAGTCGAGGATGGGCACATTGGGCGTGTGCTGTCTGATATGGACCGACAGCGAGGGACGGCGGGATAACCGCCGTTTTTCCGCTACTGCGATAATTGGCGTTAGCATTCTCAATGTAAGCGTCAAACCTAGCACACCTTCAACAAGATGAATCGTTATGAGAAGATAAGGCCAACGTTATTCAGAGATGGAGGCTTATACTCATGACGAAGAAAGAGCTGAGAAGACAAGAATGGATCGCTCGTGTCTCGGACTATGAAGCGAGCGGACAGACCATGAAAGCATGGTGCGCCGAACAAGGCGTGACCAAGGACCAATTGCGTTATTGGCTTCGTACGCTTAACGAACGTACTTCTGGTAAATCCTCTGGCAACACCAGTAATTCCTTCATTCCACTGACCCTATCGGATTCGAGTAATCCAACATCCTCCTGCATCATCGTTCATGCGGGTGCCGCTCGTCTTGAAGTACGATCAGGCTTCGATGCCAAGCTTCTTCATGACGTCGTCAGCGCTCTAACGGTCTCATGCTGAGCATCTCGAGTGCGCATCAGGTCTATCTGGCCGCTGGAGCAACGGATCTTCGGAAATCGATTGACGGACTGGCAGCAATCGTTCAAGAATGCTTTGGCCTGAATCCCTTCTCCAAGTGCCTCTTCGTCTTCTGCAATCGAGAGCGCAACAAGCTCAAACTGCTGTACTGGGACCATAACGGCTTCTGGCTATTTTATCGCCGGTTAGAGCGCGGCACCTTCCAATGGCCGAGCAGCACGGAACGTACGGTTGCGATCTCGGCACGCGAGCTACGCTGGCTGCTGGATGGACTGGCGCTTACACAGCGGCAGGCACACCGGGCCGTTACAGCAGACAACGCCTGGTAATCCATACATTGTTCGCGGAATCGCCTTATCTAGCAGCAGGCGAGAGCCATCTGCTGACGAATATATCCGTTATGGATAAGCGACCGGATTCCCCAACTCTCGAAGAACTCCAACAACAAAATAAGAAGCTGGAAGAACAGAACGTAGAACTATCGGCCAAGCTCAAATGGTACGAGGAGCAATTCCGTCTGGCTCAGCAGAAACGTTTCGGCTCTTCCAGCGAGAAGACGCATCCGGATCAACTCGAGCTGAACCTGTTCAACGAAGCGGAAATGCTGGCAACACCAGTTGGTGAAGAACCGCCAATGGAGAAGGTGACGTATGAGCGCCGGAAGTCTTCCGGCAAGCGTGAGGAAGATCTGTCCAACCTGCCCGTGGAGACTATTGTCTATACACTGGAAGAAGGTCAGCAGCTCTGCGCATGCTGCGGCGGTTCACTGCACGAGATGACGACCGAGACGCGCAGCGAGATTGCCATTGTACCGCCACAGGTCAAGGTGATGCGTCATGTGCGTCAGGTCTACTCCTGCCGTCACTGTGAGCGCCATGAGCTGCAGACGCCAATCGTCACCACGCCCATGCCGAAGCCGGTCTATCCCGGCAGCTTGGCTTCGCCGTCCATCCTATCTCATGTCATGTGTCAGAAGTACGTGGACAGTTTGCCGCTGTATCGACAGGAGCAAGCTTTTGCCCGGTTGGGCTATTCGCTCTCCCGGCAGACGATGGCGAACTGGATGATCTACGGAGCTGAGAAGTGGCTCATGCCGATGTATGAAGCGATGAAGCGTTATCTGCTTAGTCAGGATGCGCTGCATGCGGATGAAACGACCCTTCAGGTGTTGCGGGAGCCGGGCAAATCGGCAGAATCCACCTCGTATCTGTGGCTGTATCGCACAGGCCGCGGGATACCGCCGGTTGTGCTGTATGACTACCAGCGGACGCGGGGCGGCGAGCATCCTCGGAATTTCCTGGCTGGATATACAGGCTATCTGCATGTGGACGGCTACGCCGGATACCACAAGGTCGCGAAGGTCAAGCTCGTCGGCTGCTGGGCGCATGCGCGTCGCAAGTTCGATGAAGCATTGAAGGGAGCTCCCCCAGAGACGGGAACGCTCGGCAGTGTCGCGGGACAAGGATTGGCTTATTGCAATCAGTTGTTTGCAATCGAGCGCGAGCTTGCGGAGGCTTCACCGGAAGAGCGGCATGAAGAGCGGCAGAAGCGCAGTGCTCCCGTATTGGAAGCCTACAAAGCTTGGCTCAAGCAACAGCGTTCTCGGACATTGCCGAAGAGCTTGACCGGTCAGGCGACCGCCTACAGCTTGAAGCAGTGGGAGAAGTTGACGGCCTTCATGGAAGATGGACGGCTGGAGATCGACAACAACCGAAGTGAACGCTCCATTAAACCGTTTGTGATCGGCCGGAAGAACTGGCTGTTCGCGAACACGCCGCGAGGAGCGAAGGCGAGCGCTGTCATCTATAGCATGATTGAGACCGGTTAAACACCCTTATTATGGACACCGCACCTCTTATTCGATATCAATCGTACAATTGCTTTAACTTTCTTCGTTTTTCGCCGAATTCAGATATACATTGGATCAATTCAGTCGACTTTCCATCGGCCGCTCCAAAGGCATCCTTGACGCTGAGCCTCCGACGGATATGATGAGGCATCCCTGCCGGCATCCCCCTAGGGCGCTCCCTACGGTCGCTTGGGGCTGCTAGCCGGACCAGCCTATCATATCCGCCTTCTCAGCATCAAGGACCGCTTCGCTTGCCTTTTCCACTGGTTCAGCTTGCAAACGGACATAACGATTTATTAAACCTTAATCTGCTTAGGCTTCACAATGCCTTGCTTCACCGCTTCCATATAGTCATATGGGGATAAGTCGTAGATGCTGCCATGGATGCGGATTCGATTGTAGTCTTGTATAAACTGACTCACAACTTCATAGGCCTGTGGATAAGACTCGAACTCATGGCGCTGGTAGCACTCCGCCTCTATTATCGAATGATACGATTCGATGTGAGCGTTCTTATTCGGCGTCTTAGGCGGGATACGCTCGTGGATCACACCAAACTCATCACACGCATTTTCGAAGAGATTGCTAATGAACTGTGGACCGTTATCGGAGCGTATGACCGGCTTCTCAGCCTTTTCAAAGAGCTGGCGTTTCATGAGCGCTTCCTGCGTGATCTGGACGAGATGCCTGGCTTCACAGGTCAATCCAATGTGGTATGAAACGATGGCGCGATCAAACACGTCTATGATGCTCATAAGAAAGAAAAATCGTTGCTCGCCCTGGACCCACCCATACTTGATATCCGTTTCCCATAACTGGTTGGAGCCCGTTATCTCGCGATTGTTAGCAAGTCGCTTCGGATGCTTTACTGTTATTTTGCGCTGCGGCCGAAGCACGTTCATTTGCTTGCAAAGGCGATAGACCTTCTTCTTGTTAATCTCCATCTGATGGCGTCTTCGAAGAAGCACGGTCAGCTTGCGGTAACCGTAGTTTGCGCCTTCGCCGGCTAAGAACTCCATGATCCATTCGCATATTTGTTCATCACTGATTGGCTTGCCTTCTTGTGTATATGATAAACCAGGTGCGGGGCGCCCGACCCTGTGGACAGTCTCTTGAGATTGCTGCTTACTTCTGTTCGCATGTGCATAATACGTGGACCGCTCTACTTCCAGCACACGTAGCACAAAGCTAATGTTGTTGCCTTCTCGGATATACTTCTGGGCGATCTCTATTTTATCCGCAAGTGTGGGTTCGTTTTTTTTAGCAGGTCTTTGAGAATGTCCCTCTCTAAAGCTTGCTCTGCAAAGAGCTTCTTCAGCTTCTCATTCTCTTTCTGCAGCTGCGCATAATCTTCTGCGGTGGGCACATACTTCGCTTGCTTGAAGCTGGCTCCATCCAATTGATCCAGATCCTTTCGGTTCAGCTCTCTAGCCCACCGCAGCACCATCTTCGGATCCAGTTCATGTTGTCTTGCAACAGCAGTCATGTTGCCAATTTCGTTGCCCTTGGCAACCACCATCTTTTTAAATTCTAGATCATACTGCTTCTTCTTCATTTCGTTCCCCTCCGCCTCAATATTATTGTATCGGAGTAAGGGGTGTACTGTCCAAATTCATTTAGGGGCTAAATAGAGACAGCCAAGGAAAACGGACTGCATCCGTACAACTACTTGAAGTATCTATTCGAGCAGTTGCCTCAGTTGGCTGATCCGCTTGATGAATCAGCACTCGATTCATTCATGCCATGGTCGGGATCGCTCCCGGCTGAATGCCGTATGAATAAGAAGTAATCGTAGCATACATCAGGTTCGCTCCCACCGCTAGGTGGGGGCTATTTGACGCTCACTTCTCAATGGAGTGACGTGGCTGACGCACAAACGCTCACGTCATTGGCGGTGATGATTGCACCGACAAATTACGTGAGCGTTGACAGCTCGGGGGCTTCGCCTTGATTTCAGATTATTTATTTAATGGAAACACAGGTGGGTGAGGAAACATTATTCCCCTTAATGAGGTAGGGGAATAAGAAACACATGTGGGTTTAGGTTTCCTACATGACATCAAACGTGCTCAGGTACGGCTTTACCACGTGCATGATAAACATGCTCTGTCATGAATCCCTCGCCTTTAGGCGACCGTGACGGGGCTACAAATCATTGTAGTATCTGAGGATGAAGCACAACTTCAAATCAAATACCTGTCCATCTAACGGGGCAACACCTACTTGTGAACGCAGGGGCGGTTATTTTACGTGTGCTACCGCAAAGCCACGGGTAAAGCATTTTATGAGTTTGTAATATTCATCGTTACTAAGTTCTGAATTGTTGCGACACTACGTGAAGATAGAATCGATATTATAACCTTTGTCCTGCAATACTTCTTTCAAGTGGGCTTCATCAGTCCAATATGGATATTTCCCCCATGCTTGAACATGACTAGGAACTCGCTCAACCTGTAATTCCCTGTTTCTCACCCAGTTCCACACGGTATCCTCAGTCACGAACCGCCCTGATTGTAGTTTGGATAGTTTTCTTGCAATTGCCGATAAAGTGTATCTGTTATCCATGTTGAATCACTCCTGTTCTTTTGTTCTGCCGCGAATACTTGTAAACGAGTTGAGGTTCCATCCTCCAAACTCCCCCGACTTTATAAGCAAGGAGTTCACCCTCGTATATTTTCCTGTAAATTGTTCGCGGCGAAAGGTTCAAATAATAAGCCACTTCATCAATTGTCATCAGCCTGTCGCTTCGGATAATCATGCTATCACCCCTTTTGAATTAGTCGATAACATTATAAGAAGAGGGATGTCATGACTTAACAAAAAAAGAGTAAAGATTTCAGCCGCAAATATCTGTAAATAACGCTAGAAAGCGAAGGTAACATTTTAGCCCTTCTTAATGGAGGTATCTAGTGACTTTTGATTTACTGGAAAGGAAAGGAATGTAAAAATTAGGTTATAAAATTCGACCCATCAAAATTACAGGGGGAGCATTTTAGAGAAAATTTTTCACGGCGCAAACGAGGGTAAACTTTATTGAGCAAATGAGTTGCCTTACACTAGGCACTGGGGTATACCTATCTGAGAAGATACAAGTAAAAATATCCCAGTTGTGCTATGCTATGTTTAGTATGTTTTTTGAAGATTTGGAGGGGAATACATGAGAACTGAAATAGAAATGTTTGATTTAATACTAGGGGTTGCTCAAAAGGATGAACGAATCCGTGCTGTATACATGAATGGTTCACGTACCAATCCTAACGCTCCCAAGGATATTTTTCAGGATTATGATATTGTTTATGTAGTAACCGAAACTTCTTCTTTTATAAAAGATGAAACATGGATGAATGTATTTGGTGATATGATTATGATGCAAGAGCCTGATAAAAATGACCAATCTATTGATATAGATATGGATTTCACTCGGTCTTACGCATATTTAATGTTATTTACAGATGGGAATCGTATAGACCTTCAAATCGAAACTAAAGAATTTATGCTTGAAGGTTATCTCACTGATAAGCTGACAATACCACTATTAGATAAGGACAACTGTCTACCAATCATTCCTGCCCCCACAGATATTGACTATCATGTAAAAGAGCCAACTGAGCAGTTATATTTGGGTACTTGTAATGATTTTTGGTGGTGCCTGCAAAATGTAGCCAAAGGAATTTGGCGCTATGAATTACCATATGCGAAACAAATGTTTGAGCACGTCATCAGACCTCATTTGGATAAGATGATTTCATGGTGGGTAGGTACCAAATATGATTTTCAAGTTTCGATAGGAAAAATGGGAAAGTACATGAAAAAGTATCTTCCTGAATCATATTGGGAAATGTATAAGGAAACTTATTCTGATAGCAATTATGATAATTTGTGGAACTCGGTATTCACAGCTTGTGAATTGTTTAGGGTTCTAGCCAAGGATGTCGCTGAATATTTTCGATATTCTTACAATGCCAAAGATGATGCCAATATGACTAGTTATCTTAAGCATGTTAGGGAATTGCCTATTGATGCAAAAGGTATTTATTGAATGTCATTGAGCAAATGCCATTCCTTCGTTTAAGTACGTTTGTACTCCCTGTCACCTCGTCACATGTGGAGTCGGTAATATTGATGGTTCGAATATGAGATACAGTCATTCTGGTAATGCAATGAACACAATCTGTTATAATGTAAAGTATGTAATAAGGTTTCATTCAAAAGGCAAGGAGGGGAAGAAATGCTAAAAAGCTTTTCGTTCCAAAATTATAAAAGCTTTGATCAGTCCATATTAGAATTAGAGAAATTAACCACTATAATCGGTAGCAACGCAGGCGGTAAAACCAATGCAATTGAGGGTATGAAGATTCTTTCTGAAATATCATCAGGGAGAGAATTGGCTGTTATACTTGACGGATCGAAGAACGTTGATAGTGAAATTAGAGGTGGAAGTATCGGGTGCCCTATGCTTGGCACGGATACTTTTACATTAGGCTGCATGGTAGATATCGATGACGAATACGATCTGGAATATTCAATTACGATAAAAATCAGTAATCGGGTTTTTATACTTGCAGAGCATCTGTATAAACTTTCGCCTAACGCAAAACCGATTGTTATTTTCCAAACGAAAGATACATCTGACGACTATAGTGACATTAACGTCGAATATAATAACGGACGAAAGGGTAGAAACCCTGAGGTTACATGTATTCGTTCTGTTTCTGTACTGGCTCAACTGTCATCCAAGATGCCCACGACAACCGATAACAATAAAAAAAACGTGTCATACATTAATTTGGTTTTGGAACGGTTGGGGAAAATTTTATTCTTAGATCCACTCCCTAGTCGTATGAGAGATTACTCAAGAATGAGCGACCATGAACTAAGACCGACTGCTGATAATATATCCTCAGTACTGTACGAACTATGCAAAAACAAGGAATATAAAAGAAGTCTGTTAAAGGCACTGAAAGAATTACCGGAAAATGAGATTTTAGATATCTCATTCATTGAAACCTCGATTGGGGATGTTATGTTTCGACTGAAAGAACGATATGGTGAACGCTCCGAATTTGTTGAGGCCAAACGGCTATCTGATGGTACACTTCGATATTTAGCAATATTATCTTCACTAATAAGTGAAGAATCGGGCAGCATGATTGTGATAGAAGAAGTTGATAATGGTATTCATCCAAGCAGAATTAAAACTTTAGTTCAAACTATATCAAGACTAACCAAAGAAAGACAGATAGATGTTCTTATTACAACACATAACCCTACTCTGCTTAATGCTCTTACGAGAGAAGAGTTATTAGGTGTTGTGTTATGTTACAGAGATCCGTATGATGGTTCGAGTAAATTTTATTCATTACCGGATATCGAATCTTTGCCTACTTTATTGTCAAAAGGATACTTAGGTGACCTGACGGTGAGAGATGAATTAGTAAAGGCATTAAAGAAACCGGTTCAGAGTAATAATGATCTAGGCTGGCTGGGGGTATAGATATGCATGTGAGTATTATCGATACCTCTATACTGTGTAATATTTTAAACATTCCCCACATGAATCAGAACCATCGAGAGGTTATTGAAGAACTAACATTACTACAGCAAGATAGACAGCAGACTTTGATCCTACCATTAGCTACTATAATAGAAACAGGTAATCATATTGCGCATATTGCTGATGGCAATTTGAGAAGAGAACGGGCTCAAACAATGGCTGAGTTAATTAATAGAACGGTAAATGATCAGGCTCCTTGGTCATATTTTGGTCAAGAGTTTGAGAGAGAAGATTTATTACCTAAATCCCCGCCGAATTATAACGAGGAGGGCGGGGCGACCTCTAATAATTCATACAGCTCCCTTTGTCGCTTAGTAATCTCGCCGAACCGCAGATCGTGACCGGGGCGTTCATAACATTCGATCACATCAAGCTCGTCCAAAAGCCCTTGCATCGTATACCGCTGGAATAATTTCTTCTCCTGCATCTCCTTCTTAATATATGAAAGATAGATTAAGGCTACGAATTCCACAAACAGCTTTCCATCAAGACTACGTTCGGATGATACCTCCATACGACGGAAGTTGAGACGCTCCTTCAAATTCCCGAATGCCTTTTCTATGAGATCCTTGTTTCGATAAACGGCCAGTGCTTCAATCGGATCCTTGATCTCATTGCTTAGCATTGCGAAGTAGCCGTAATTTTTAGCCGCGGCGTCGATCGCCTCCTGTTTAGGCCTTATCACGGCTCCACGCTTTGGCGTGGAGGTTACTTCAAAGTATTTAGCGTAGGCTTTCTCATGAGCGGGATCGCGCTTGCCACTCTCTAGTTCTTGCTTCAAGCGAGTCAGCAAACGACTTAATTTCATGGCGTCTTCGGCTTCTTTCTCCTTATTGAAATACAGATGCAAATACGCCCGGCGCTCCCCCTCTAGCACATCGCCTTTATACGGACGATGTTGTGTATACTTCCACGTGATCGTCCTAGAGCAGGCAAACAAATCGTAATCGGAGTTGAAGTTTTCCCATTTCTGAAGCTGAGTTCTAGCGGTCTCCAGTTCAGATTGTACGTATTTTAGTGAGACCTTAACACCAATCAAAAATTTCAGGTGATGCTGGAACAAGGCATTAATGTTGGCTTCGCTGTAGAAGCCTCGATCCATAACCAGCTTGATTTTCTTGTAGTCTAGGAACTCCATATCAGCAATGAGACTCTTGACGGTCTGAACATCGGAGATGTTTCCAGGCAGCTTCCGATAGTAAAACGGCAGGTTGGACTGTTCACCGAATAATAGCGCCAAGTTCATTTGCGGAATAGGATCATGTTCTTTGTTGACACCATACTTGACTTGATTTAAGCATTCAGAATAGCTCGAAATGGTTGTCGTGTCATAGGCCCAATACTCCGTTTCCGTACGACGTCTACCCTGAAGACGGAAGAATCGCTCTCGCCCTTCCTCTGTAATTGAGGCGAACAATTCGCTGCTTCGCTGAGAAGGTATATCTTTGCCATAGGGATGTTTATGAGTCGATGCCCACTTAGGGAATCGAATGAGTGGATTGTGATCCTCGAGAATCAAATAATAGGCAACGGACAACATCTGATCGTATTGCTCAGGAAAGCACTTCTTCAAATCGGCGGTAATTCCGAGCTTATTGCCAATAGCATCAAGTAGAAATGTGGCGCCTGCATAGTGGCGCTTTGATTCGGTCACAGAAGTGGAATCCGCTTTAGAACTAGATGGTTTGATCGGTTTGTTCAACCGCTTTGAAGGAATGAAAGCCCCTGTTTGAGGGTCCAACTTGCCGATGCAAGTACGACGGCTACGAGATTGCTGCTTATCCTTATCCCAGTAGTTTTCGGATTCGTAAACGTATGTGATACCATTGGTCTTATTCTTCAAATAGACAAGTGCCATGTGATCCCCTCATTCCACGTTATAATTATAACGTGGAATGGATAGATTTAGCAAGAGAAAAATGACGAAACCCCGCGAATTATAAGGGGAATTTACAATTCCACGTTATAATTGCGCGGGGATTTAGGTTATTAGAAATATCGAGTGCAGTTGTTGAACATGCAGTCATGGAGATTGGTATCGGTGATTTATCTATAGTGCAAGTTTACAAGAAATATAAGGATACTGTTCCTTCAATTGGGTCTATAAGGATTTGGAGTTTAGACAAACATTTGAAATCCTATTACGAAGAGATGCCCTCTATTCGAAGAAGACGAGATCGATAGTTTTACTGTTTGGAACACTCCAGTCATGTTGAGTGTTGTCTGTTGCTCACTATGAAGTAGCACATTTGAAGGGAGAAATTCAAATGACAACGAGTCCCAATAGCAATAAGAAGGAGTTATCTTCGGAACAACAAGATGGACTGCTCAAAATATTGAAAGCGCGCTTTGAGAAATACATGAACCGCCATCACGGTCTTGAATGGGCAGACGTACAAGCAAGGCTCGAAGCTCAACCAGAAAAATTATGGTCGCTCCATGAAATGGAAGTGTCCGGCGGTGAACCGGATGTTGTTGGTTATGATCAACAGACGGGGGAATACATGTTCTGCGATTGTTCAGCAGAAAGTCCTAAGGGGCGAAGAAGTGTTTGTTACGATCGTGAAGCGCTGGAGTCACGGAAAGAACATAAGCCGCAAAATAATGCGATAGAAATGGCTGCTGCCATAGGTATTGAAATTTTAACAGAAGAACAATATCGGGAGCTGCAGAAGCTTGGAAGCTTCGATATGAAAACATCGAGCTGGGTGAAAACACCTGAAAGGATTAGAAAACTCGGCGGGGCCATCTTTTGTGATCGGCGCTATGACACTGTCTTCATGTACCACAATGGAGCAGAATCCTATTATGCTGCTAGAGGCTTCCGTGGCTCGCTAAGGGTCTAACTGAACGAATAAAGAACCGGAGTTGTCTGGCCAGAGAAGTGTAATCAGCGCAAGCTAACTCAAAAAAGAACAGGCCACAAAGGCCTGTTCTTTTTTTGCTGTTATGCTTACTGTTGATCCAGCACTTTAATCAGTCGGTTGATCATTGCTGCCGCTTCCGCGCGGGTGGCATTGCTGGTCGGCTGGAAGCGCTCCTGCTCGTCACCTTGGACAATACCGAATTGAACTGCCGTCTGCACGCCTGCCTTAGCCCAATCGGCAATGGAGGCTTGATCAGCAAAGGTGACCTCTGCCGCTTGGGCCGGTTTCTTCATCAGACGCGTAATAACGACAGCCAGCTCTTGACGGCTGATCGGATCGTTCGGACGGAATTGTCCGTTCGCGCCTTGGAAGATGCCTGCTTTCTCTACAGCCGCTACTGCTGAAGCGTACCAGGCGTTCGTAGCTACGTCTGCAAAGCTCGGTGCACTGCTGCCGCTGTCTAGCTTCAGCAGCTCGGCGAACAGCTTGGCGACTTGCGCGCGTGTGGTCACGCCAGAAGGCTCGAAGGTCGTCTCCGTTATGCCATTCACGATATGATGCGAGACCAGCACGCGAATATCTTGCTGTGCCCAATGTCCAGTCACATCAGTGAACGCCTTCTCGTAAGTGAGCAAAGCGTAAGTACCCGACGAGGTAACCTTCGCCGTCCATTGACGGCCGAGATATACCCACTGGTTGCCCTTCAGCTCATACAAGCCGATCAAGGCAGCTTCTGTGCTTGCTTGGGCCTTCAACTTGAGCTCAAGCGTCTCAGTCGAGGATACAGCTACAGACTTGCCATCCTTCACCTTGGCCAGCTCTACCTTCAGCGCGGCGGAAGCCGCCTTATAGCCTTGGCCGAAGGTACCTTCCCCTGGAGTGAAGAGAATCGACAATACTTCCTGGTCCTGCAGCTGGAAGGCACTGGAAGGAACAGTTAATACCGCTTCCTCCTTCTCCAGCTTCAGCGTGTAGCCTTTCGCACGGATCTCCTTCCATACGCTGTTTGCAATACTGACGGTATGCTGGTCATTCTTTAATACTACGGTGACGAGCTTGTCTTTGGTCAGCTGCGCAAGCTTCGTTGCATCCAGAGTGAATTCTTTACCGTTCGCTGGTGTGGCGATAATGCCGCCACCGCCACCAACATAGCTAGTCGCATTGTCTGCGGGTCTAGGCTTTACTGTAAAGCTTGCACTCGAACCCTGCATCAAGGTTTTGCCTGCGTAATCCATGACTTCAGCATCGACATACATCTTATACACAGCACCTTGCTGAAGCGCAGACGTCGGCTTGAACACAACCTCCTGCGAAAGCAGCTTCGTATCGTCAGGAAGGAACCAGCCACTCTGACCCTTGATATCCGCAAGCCCCGCATTTGTCTTGCTGATATCCTCCTTATAGCCCTTCATGTTCTGGAACTCGAAGGTGCCTTCCACAGGTACCTCGGTCGCTCCGCTCACTTGCACGACACGGATCGTGCCAGGCAGATTACGCATGCTATCCGGCGCCATGTTCTCCTGATTCATCAGACGGTCGAACACAATTGTGATGCTGGCATCCGCTTCAATGTTCGTTGCACCCTGCTCAGGCGTAATGGATACGACCGAAGGTGCAGAAGTTCTCTCCAGCGGTACATTCAATTGCGTCTCCGCTGGCGGTACGACAACGATGCGGGAAGTATAGCCTTCATACCCTTCTTTGCTGAAGAGTACTCTCCAGTCGCCTTGCAGCACGTCCCAGCCATAGCGCCCTTCGTCGTCTGTGGTCTGAGGGTTCACTTGACCGTACTTGTCAGCATCCCAGTTGGACCATGCATTGTTATTACCGCGCTGCTGAACGATAGCGGTAACGCCCTCCAGACGGTTATCCATGCTTCCTTCAAAGACATAGCCGCTTGGGTCAATCAGGACGATTACTTCGAGAAGCGGCATCTTGATCGTGACCCCGCCCAGTCTGTAGGTCAAATCGAGCAGCTGCTCACCATAAGAGCTCCATCCGCTCGGTACAGAGCCTGTGAAGGTTTTCCCGTCCGCTCCCTTCGTCAGCACATATGTGTTACCGAGGAACGAGATTTGAGCCTCATCCACTGCTTCCTTGAAAACAACCTTAACCTCAATTGGTGTCATCTCCGTAATCGCCATCGTGGCAACGGCTGTGTACGGATTCAGCTTCACATTCTTGTTCCAGCCTGCCGTAATGTTGACGGAGTCCACCTCCGGCGTGCCCTGAGCATATTTCACTGTCACTGGCTCGGAGGTAAAGCTGCCGGCCGATCCATTCTTCGTTACCTTGGCCATCAGCTGGAATTCCGCTTCTGACACATTGTCCGCTACAGGCAGCGTAATATCAGCGAACCACCAGCGGCCGTCCACCTGTACCTTCCCCATGCTAAGGTCGCCAGCGAAGATCTCGACCGTAGAGCCTGACATTGCACTACCGTACACCTTGATTGTCTTGCTTCCTGTCGTCGCAGGCGCGTTGATCGAAGCGTAGAGCACGCTGGTCGAAGCAACCATTACAGGACCTTGCTCGTTATTCGCTGCCGTCACCTGCCCGGTTGCCCGAATTGTATGAACATCTGCGCTTACAGTCACTTCGAAGCTCAGATGGCCACCCTTGCCGGCATCCAGACTGCCCACGGCTACGGAGAAGCTGGAACCATTCACAACGGCTGCCTGCGGCACACCATTCAGCAGCACGGTTCCTGTAAGCAGTGCTACTCCTGTCGGCAGCTCTACATTCAGCCTGACGTTCTCGGCTGTCGTTGTTCCATTGTTCTGGTAATTCAATCGATATTCGAGATTATTGCCGTAGACGGCCGTAGCTACGGAAGAGCTGAAGCTGTTGCCTTGCCCGCTGAAGCGACTACCTGTTTCCTGTTGAAGCACGATTGTTGCTTCCGTCGGTCCGGCTTCTACAGTTGTGGATACGTTCGGGTAGCCATAATAGCTTACTTCCAATCGATACGTACCCGCTTCGAGGCCACGAATCTTGAAGTAGCCGTCCGCATCCGTGCGAGCCCAGCCTTTGTAGAAGCGTCCCGCTGCATCATACAGACTGATGCCTGCATGCTTCAGTGGTGTTGTTCCATCCGCCGCGAATACGCGACCATGAACGAATTGATCTGCCTCCAGCACGATGTCGCCCAGCTGCTTGGCATCATGGACACCAATTGTTCTCTCAACCGGAATATATCCTTCGGCATGAATACGAACCTTGATCGTCTCGTCTGCAGCCAGGCCGCTCAATGTGAACTGGCCGTTCGCCTCCATGGCGGTTGAAGCCCAGCTCGTCTGACTGAACGCCTGAAGCTGTGCGTTCAATATTTGACGGCCATTCGCTGTCATAAGCTTACCTGTCACTGTCGTGCCAAGATCCAATGCAGCACCGATGCTCGTGCTTGCCTGATGAATCGGCCCGCGTCCGGTCACGTTGCGGAAGCCCTTTTCCTGAACCGTCAATTCATATTCTGCCGCTGCAACCACATTCGTTACGTTGAATTCTCCATAACGAACATATACGTTTTGCGATACAGTAGAGGAAGTGCCTCCATTAGCCGAATGCTGCGGATTCGGCACGTATACGCGCTCGGATACGGTCATCGTCCGGTTATAGCCAGTATGCACCGCTTCACTGTAGCCGAAGGCTTGTGCCGCCGATGGGCTATACAGTCGGAAATAATCCAATTCTTCTACGTTAAAGCCATCCGGAATCGTTACTTTAATCCTTACTTCGGGAACGATAACCTTGGTCTTGCGATCTACCGTTACCATGATCGGAGCAACAACATAATCCGTGCCCTCCGCAATAACGACCTCCTGCGTCTTGGACTCGAAGGCGCCCGAGCCCTTGATGCTAAGCTCATATTTACCTGTCTTGACGCGCTTCAGCTCTGTCTCCCCGGTATAAGAGGTGAAATAACCATTTGCGCCAATATAGCCATAGATCTCGACGGCTGACGTCGCCGATTCTTTCCCACGTAGTGACACGTGCAAGGATTGTGCGATAGGCTTGTCTTCCGCATCCACAAGCTGAATCTTTAACGTCTTGTTGACCGGAACCGTAATCGTCTTAAGATTAATTTTTTGGCCTGCCCCGATCGTCAGCTTCGGTCCGATGCCGGAGAATACTTCCCCTTGATAGATCAGGCTGAGCTTGGCTTCGCCTGCTGCCAAGCCTTCCAGGACGAAGCTGCCGTCCGCTGCAACCGCCTTAGAGGCGAAGCGATGGCCGGAATAGAGCTGAAGGATAGCCTGCGCCGGAATTTGACTTCCATAGGTCACCTTGCCGCTCACTGTAGCGCCGACAGTCCGTACGCCTTCCGTCTTCTTCACGTTCGATTTCTCTTGCGCATTCGCTTTCTTCACAAGATAGCCTTCGACGCTCGTGATAGAGAGGATGCCCTCTTCAACTGCGAACTCGCCGGTAAACTTGGCTTCGGCTTGTTGATAAGCAAGCGTCAGCTCTCTCGTCTGCGCGCCAGCCGATGTCGTATAGGCGACTATGGCTTTCGCTTCATACTGATCGCTGTAGGTGCCTGTCAGCCTAATGCCTACCTTGCCGTCCAGCTTCAGCAGCCCGGTCTCGGCCGTAGGCCAGCTTACATCCAATGCCGCAACAGAGAAGTCAGGAACGGTAAACTCAGCAACGTCAGACTCCGTTACAATACCGGTTCGGCCTACGGCTGCAACCTTCACCTGATAGGTCTTGCCTACCGCTACATCGGACTTTACATAACGCGTATCCGTGACTTGGTCCGCCACCTGCACGAGCGACTGGCCCTTCTCTGCGAGGAAGACACGATAATAGCTGCCGCCAAGCACAGCTTGCCACGTTGCCTGGAGTCCCGAGCCTGTCATGCTGAGCTCGACAACCGGCTTATTCGGCGTCTCCTGTACCTTGCCCACGGTAAAGTCGCGGGTCAGCGTCTTGCTCTGATTCGGTCCTACCGGCTGGCTATAACTGAATTGATACGTGCCTGGCGTTAAGTACGCCGTTATATGAATGCTCGACGGGGTATGATCCTCTCCCGTGTAGACCGTACGTCCTTCAGCATTCTTGATGCTGATCGTTGCCGGTACGCTGGAGGTCATGTTGAAATCACCGTCGTAGGCTTGCGTCTCCTGCCGCGCCTCAGTAGCCGCAGCATAAAGCCTAACATTACTTTCTCGATTCACGTAAATCTCATTAAGCTTGAGATCTCCACGCTGGAATAAGACTGAAGCAGCAATGGTCGTGCGATAATTCGCCTCGTCCGTTTGAACCTTGAAGCCCTCGAGCACCGGCTCTGACCGCTGACTTGGGAACTGAAGCGTTGTATTCGTCTCGATCTGCCTGCGCTCTGAGATCCAGTTATAAGTCCATGGCGTCTCGAGCGGCTCCTTCTCCTCCAGTCGGAATATGTACCGATTATTGCCCGGGGTCGTATGGACCTTCGTCAGCACCTGTGTTTCTGTCGGACTAAAATAGCCTATTCCGCCGGTATTGCTATATTGATCCTTCAGGACGTAGACACCCTTGAATGGAACCTCCGCTCCATCCTCGGACTGCAGCTTCACAACAACCGTACCAGCAACCAACTCATGGAATGATATAGGCTCCATGTTCGGCGTTACCGTCACCGACTTCGTCAGCTCATAAGCACTGCCCTGCCCATCCAGCGTAATCCAGCCAAAATCATAATTGCCCGGTCTGGCAAGCAGCGTAGCGGTCGGTGCATTCACTGGCGCGTAGTGCCTTCCTAAATCTACACGGAAGGAGAATTTACTGGTATCCAGCCCTTCGACAGGTACCGCCGCTTGAATAAACGCCCTCTCGCTCGGAATGATTTCCGCATTGGCGAAGGAAATGGTGGTCACTTGCTCATCCACTGGCAACACGTCCATCGTCATAAGATCCCTGCCATCAAAGCTCTTCGCATACAGATAGGTCACAGGCCAGTTCGACGATATATCCCTGAGAGATATCGTCGCATACACCTTGTACTTGCGGTCCTCAGCAATACGCTCCTTGATGGTTAATCTAGGCACTCCATACGATTCATAGCTCAACTCTGAGCTTAATAATCGACTTGTCCCACCAGAGGACAATTCATACACACGGGCATTTTGCGTGTAACTGAAGAAATAACCCGCCGGAAGCTCGAATGGCAGCGTCCTGAAATCCGCAATGCCCTCCCCAGATACTGTAAAGGTTTTGTCCGCGGACAGCGTGACCATGTTCGTCGGGAACCTCTGCTCCTTCAGCTTCAGCCGATACGTTCCCGGCTGGACGTTAGGCAGCGCTACTCGGGTTACCGAATTCGTGCCGACCACCTGCACCAGCTCGCCTGCGGCGTTCAGCAGCTCATAGGTAATCATCCCTTGCACAGGTATCGCATTCGAGCCACCACCGCCACCGCCAACAGATGCCGTATCAGCAACCGAATATTGCGTCCCGGTCTCCGTTGCCTTCAGCTCGTATTTCGTCACTTCACCTTGCTCGTTATAGGCCATAAATGCGGCTGTCGAAAGATTCGTGTTGTTTCTAGGATATACTTCCCACAGCCGGTTGCCATGAGAATCGCTGTACTCCGTATACGCGGAGGGAATCAATTCTAGCTTACTTGAGCTATAATCCTTCACATCCCAGTAGTGATACACCTGCGAAGCCGTCATTTCCCGCTCTAGCTGTAGAGCCAAATCCTCATTCAGCACTGCATTCAACCGATCATAACGGTAAATATAGTCATCCTTCGTAACCGTAAAACCAACTCTCGCCTCAATGCCTTTACTTACATATACGGTTCTCTTGAGGTTAGAGGCCCAATAGTTTTTCCCATAAAAATGCATGTGGATGTCATCGTAGCTTCCTTGAGGCGCTGTCACCTTGACCAGGTCCGAGCCGAAGGAAAGCGTCTGCTCGCTTGGACTGTTCACTGGAACCGTAGTGGTCAGCACGTAGCTTGTTAGGGCCTCCGTCTGGTTCAATACCGCGGATACCCCCAGATCCCTGTTGCCCGCGACATAGATTTCAAGCCCATCCGTAACGTTAAAGTGGTGAGTCATTGGATAGAAGTTCTCTTCCGTACTTGTCGGCGTTATCGTAAGATAGCCATCGTCATAAGGAATATTTGTCTGGAAGGTCAGCTTCTTCAGCTGCTCCTTGCCGAACTTCAGCTCGCTAATCTCCCCGCCCGTGAAGCTGTACTGGTATATAATACGCTTCGAGCCTGGGAAGGAGTAGCCCTCCACGGTCAGATCATAAGTCTTGCCTGACAGCACATAAGCATTCGGAATAAAGAACTTGCCCGTAGCATCCAATTCCTTGCTGTAAACAGGCCGGCTGCTAACATAATTATAACCAACATCCGTAAGCGACGTTTCGGTGTGATAACGCTCATACAGCCTGAGGTATCCGTATTGAAGCGCAGTCCCTGTTTCATTTTCTACTGTGGCTGTAATGCCGTTAATATTCATCGTTTCTGCGAAGGCCGCAGGAGCGAGCGAGCCGAACAATAAGACGACGGCAAGCATCAGCTTCAGCCATCCCGTATTTCTCCATCTACCCATGAGTCTAATTTCCTCCCTTAAGATACAATCCATGACAGCATTACTTCGAGACCGACATCAAGCGTATACCCATTCGACAACAGCATCCACATACTTAAGAACTATACCTACATCCATCTCCTTTTTTTAAAATTACCTAAAGATTTCTTGCATATCTTTAATATTACAAAACAAAGCATTACAATATCATTACACCTCATTACGAATACAAGGACCAAAGGAGCTCTGTATGAATTCAAGTCATGCGACGCACGACCCATCTTGTTCTTCCCCGCATCGCCTCTCCTATCCGGATATTCTGCAACCTGACTACGAGACCATCGTCCTGCTTCATGGTATGGGTCTAAGTCAGGAGGCCTGGGGCACACTTCCATCACTCATGTCCGATAAGTACAACATATGGACCTATAACCTGCCCGGGCATGGAAGACGACCTGTGCTGCTTCCTTTAAGCTGGGAGGCCCTGATGACGGATTTCGACCAAATGACCCGCCCTTGTGCGGAGCAGCGAATTCATCTCGTCGGTCATGGCATTGGAGCAAATCTGGCTGTGAAGCTGGCGGCGCATCAACCTGAGCGCATACATACCCTATCGCTGATCTCTGCACGGGGTTATGTACCCGGCAGCGTGACTGTGGAGGCGATGAACTATCGGCGACAGCTTCTTCAAGCCGGTCGCCCAGAGCTGCTGTTCCATCACATAACGATGGCGATCACGAACAGACCTCAGCATTCCGCCGAATTTTCATTACTCTTGAACGCATTTCGACAGGCCGATCTAACGACATACATGAGCCTCATGGAGCTATTTCTTCAAACCGATGTGCTCCGCGACTTCTCCCGTCTCGAAGCACCTACCCTGCTGTTGTCAGGCGAGCTCGACCTATGTCTTTCTCCAGCGCTTACTGCCATTACCGCGAGCTACGCCAAGCAGGCACGATTTCGCATCGTACCCCGTTCCTCGAACGCCTGCCACTTGGACGCCCCTGAGCTCGTGGCGGAATGGATCATGGAGCACTGCGAAGCAGGCCGCAGTACATTGAGCCAACAGCAGCTGCCTTACTCTCCCATCTCCACGCGAAAGGTGCGCGACAAGCTGCATCAGGTCATTCTTGCGGGTCAGCAGCTCTTGAAGGAGAAGAATCGGCTGGAGGTGTATACGCTGGGCACCTTTCGTGTATTCGCGCGCGGTGTTGAGATCGTTCAAGGCTGGAATCGACGTAGCGCCAAGGAGCTGCTGATCTATTTACTTCTGCACCCCACAGTGACAAGACAGCAGCTCTATGACCGACTCTGGCCTGACGTCGACCTGAAGAGCGCACAGAATCGGCTTCGCGTCAGCTTGAGCCATCTGAAGCAGCTACTGACGCTACCGGGAGGCGAGAACAAGAACGAGTATCTCATGATAGACAGAGAGCATATTTCCCTGCGGGCCGATATTGAATGCGATCTGCTCACCTTGCTGGAATCAATAGCCGACTGGAGCAATGAGCCCGATGAAACGCTCCGCGAGACTATTGCACAGAATCTACTGGACACTTATCGTAAGGATGGACTGAACGGCTATTGCGAGGATTGGTTTCTCGACATTCGTAGGCGAATCGAGGAGGATATGGAGAATATCGTTATATGGTATCTGGAGCGGCTGAGGCAAGGGGGACACGAGCAGAAGGTACATAAATACGAGCGTCTATTGGAGGAGGAGCCTTCAGCTTCCTAAAGTCCTTCCTAAAGGGGCTATCCGATCCAAGCTATGGAGCCCCCCGTTGACCTTCGAATCAGGTGAGCGGCGTTCCCTCCAGGGACGCCGCTCACTCGCTCCTCAGCCCCCTGCAGCACGATGTTGTAGAGGGGCTGCATGTATCACTTTATCAATTAACCCGTATGCGCTAGCTTCATAGGCATCCATATAGTTGTCTCTGTCGGTATCTCTTTCAATCCTCTCAAGCGCTTGACCTGTTTGTTTGGATAAGATCTTGTTCATTTTATCTCGCAATCGAATGATGCGTTTGGCGCTTATTTCAATATCTGTTGCTTGACCTCGCACCCCGCCGAGAGGCTGGTGAATCATAATTTCACTGTTAGGAAGTGCAAGCCGCTTCCCTTTCGCTCCATTTGCCAATAAGAAGGCCCCCATTGAAGCTGCCATTCCTATACAGAGTGTGGATACATCAGCCTTTACTAGATGCATAGCATCGTAGATGCCCATTCCTGCTGTAATGGAACCACCTGGAGAGTTGATATACATGTTAATATCTTGGTCCGAATCGACAGCATCTAAGTAGAGAAGCTGTGCTATGACGCTATTGGCAGCTTCGTCGGTAATCTCTCCAGGCACGAATATGATGCGGTCTTGCAGGAGCCGAGAGTAGATATCATAAGCTCTCTCACCCCTGGAGGATTGCTCGACAACGTAAGGAATCAGATTCATGGCTAGACCTCCTTCATCATCAGTAGTCAATGCGATATTCTCTTTCTAAATACGAATACTTATTGTCCCTGGTCTCCAGTATCCTTGGTTGGATGGTTACACGACTCGAATCCGCATCGCAGGCAGGGGAAGCATTGCTTAACTCTTTGATTCGTTCGATAACTTGCTCGTCAATCTCAAGCTCATCCATTTCATCTGCTTCGACGATCTGAATCGTAATTTCCTTAGTGACAGTGGTCTCGACTGTCCATAGGCTGACTACGATTGTCATTTCCCCACATTCAATTGCAGCACGGGTGAATATTTCTACGAACACTTCTCGGTCGCAGGCATTGACAACAATATGCTCTCGTTCATTCTCAACCAAGCCATTAAGATTATTTGAGCGGTAAATCCCCTCTGGTAATTGAATTTGGATTTCCGACTGTTGAGATTTTTCATCTAGCATGAACTGAATCCATAGATGATTCATTCCTTCTTCGTTCTCCATCTTTGATTTGGCTAACCTGATGTTAAGCATTATTGATTGTCACCCCTTAGTGCCTGAGATACTGAATCGATAACTCTTTGTTTTAACTCCGCAGAAATTCGAGGGCTAATTGTAATCATGACATCATCTGTTATCTTTAGTGTTTCGTTTTCAATCATACGGCTAGGCTCATACCATGTTAATTGCTGACTTATTTTTTCAATGTCCACCAAGGAAAGCTTCTTCAAGGTTCCTTGAATGGAAGCCAATGTTTCCCCCGTTCTTGATAAGGTTATAATTGCGCGAAAGTAGTGGATGTGGTTATCTGTGTACACCCTTTTGTTACCCATTAATTCAAGGGGCGGTACCATACCAATCTGAGTGTAGTACCTTACCGTTCGCAGATTCATGCGCGGGTCATCCTTCTGGAGAATCTCCGCGACCTGTTTAGCGGTATAGCTATTCATTGCACACCTCCAATTACATTTACCTGTATATGTCACACTTGACTGTATTGTTTAGAGTCTACTGTAACATTAATCGTTTGTCAAAAAAAAGTCCACCCCGTGGGTGAACTTTGAACTGGTATGAGCTAAAGGGCGAATGTTCTTGTATTCACTGTTTGATAGATGAAGATACAGTTCCTTCCACTTAACATCGCTGACCGAAATGTATTTCCCTCGCTACACATTTTCTCTTGCGTACATGCTCTGATCTTGCAATCGAATCAGTACCTTGCCGAAACGACCACCTTGATGGATTTCCACCTTGTCTAATGGATAAGTCCGTTCCAAATATTCAGCGACGATGTTGTGGTTCTGCTCGTTCTCGGGTATACCCGAAAACTTCAGCACATCCATAATCTCCTGAAGCGCCTTCTCTCTGCTGACTTCCTTCCTCGTCATTTCCCGCGTGACAAGAGATTCGTAGGAATAGCCTTTAAGATACAACAGATGAAGCAGATAGCCGATTTCCGTCGGTTTGGTCTGGAATGGCTGATCGGAGACCAACGGCCAAATATCTTTCACAAGATTATGCTCCCTGGTGCTCGCCGGCAAGCTGATATAGCAAAACCGCCGCGCACATTGGAGCACCCTTTCCACGCTTTCCCAATCCATAATGACCGGACACATGGAGACAAAAACAAGATCAAAGGCTTGGCTCCACCCTCTTGCCTGTACGTCAATGCTCTCAAAGGGCTCGTGTACAATCTTCACCTTACCTACATCGAATTCTATAAGGTTTGCTTCCAGAAGTTCGACCAGCGGAAGAGCGGATTCCACAGCAGTTACATGGGCCCCACGCTCCGCAAACGACACCGAAAAACCTCCTGTGGCCGCACCAATGTCCAGAACGGAGGCATTCTCGAAGGTAACACCCTGTCCTTCTATCCAGTTCATAATTCGTTTGGCTCGTTTTCTTCCCTCGTCATTAAATGCTTGCTCGTTGAAAGACTTGGCCTTATGGTTAAAAGCACTCGTCGGATCGTATCCGGCCTCCTTCATCTTGTTCAGAACGGTATCGCGGTCGTCCCTCCAAGCTTGTTCCCAAATTTCGTCATCAGTAAAAAGATCCTTGCTCGTTCCTGCTCCCATCCCTTTCACCCCTATTTTCATAATAATTGTCGAGAATAATGAAACGCTCGATAGCCTCGTCAAGTACTGCCTGCCCTCTAATAACACACATTAAAGATCTTTAATGTCTACAATAAACGATTCGGCTCTAGTTTGCAATTGTTTATATAGGGTGAAATATCCCCCCCACCCAATTCCTTACTCATCTGTAACCAGACGGATGCATATGATGAACCGTCCATCCCAATTCACTGAGAGGAGCATGTCCATGTACCCTCATCCATGCTATCCGCGTCCATGGCATTATCCGATGTACGGCCAAGGCTACGGAAGCAACGTTCCCCCCTCCTACAGCTGGTACAGCCCCAGCTATCAGCCGTATGGAGGCAGTCCAAGCAGCCCTAACATTCCGAGCATCCCGAGCATTCCCCTGCAAGACTACGGTCCACGACCGCTTGTCGTGAACATCGACCAGGCCACCAAGCAGAATAACACGTACCGTACCGCCTTATGGACAGGTCGGTATTTCCAAGTCACCCTCATGAGCATTAACGTTGGGGATGATATTGGCCTTGAGGTTCATCCGACGACGGACCAGTTCATTCGGATCGAGGAGGGCCAGGGGCTCGTACAGATGGGCGACCGCAGAGATCAGCTCGATTTTCAAGTGATGGCGTACGACGACTTCGCGATCATGGTCCCGGCTGGCAAGTGGCACAATATTACGAATACAGGCCATCGCCCGTTGAAGGTGTACGTTATCTATGCCCCGCCTGAGCATCCCTACGGTACGGTTCACGTAACGAAAGCCGACGCGCAAGGCAAGTACTAAGCACACCTAGCCTACATATCCACCATCCATACGCGATTACACGACGAGGCGGGCACATGCCCGCTTCTTTGTTGTATAGAACGAGCCGAATCACGTATTATAAGTAGTAATGATTACGACTACTGAATGGAGGATACGATAATGGGGAACACCGATATTTTCGAAATGATGGCCTCCACCTACGACACGCCAGAACGCATTCATATCGCCAGTGTATCGTCCAGCGCCATTCGTGCGTATATTGAGAACGGTCAGGACAAGACGGCTATTGACTTCGGGTGCGGCACAGGGCTTGTCGGGCTGGAGCTGGCTAGCGACTTCCGTCATGTCACGTTCCTCGACACGTCGCCGAACATGCTGAAGCAGATTGAGAGCAAGCTCGCTGCCGCTAGCATCCACAATGCCGACACGCTATGCCTTGACCTCGAGGCTGGCATTCAGCCTGACCTTCACGCCGACTACGTGTTCATGGCCCAGGTGCTGCTGCATATCCAGGATATTGAGCCGGTGCTGGCCCGCTTACGTGAGGTGCTGAATCCGGGAGGCCATCTGCTGATCGTCGATTTTGATAAAAATGAGCACGTCCGATCGGACAAGGTTCATAACGGCTTCGACCAAGGCGAGCTAGCCCAACTGATGACGCGCATCGGCTACACGAACGTAACGTCCAAGACGATCTACACGGGCAAGCAGCTCTTCATGAATCAGGATGCGTCGCTGTTTATAATGGATGCGACTCGATGAGATCGGACAACGACATCCACACCCCCATCCCCACCCAAGGAGGCCACACTAATGGATGCCGCCACCGTTATGCAGGAGCTTCAGGCGCTCGGCAAGGAGCGCACGAAGAAGCAGTACATCTCGAACGGAGCACGCGAACCGCTGTTCGGCGTCGCTACCGGCGCGATGAAGCCGCTCGCTAAGCAGATTAAGATCAACCAGCCGCTCGCCGAGGAGCTGTACGCGACGGGGAACTATGATGCGATGTATTTCGCCGGCATTATTGCCGATCCGAAGGGGATGACGACAGCCGACTACGACCGCTGGATGGATGCCGCTTACTTCTACATGCTGTCGGACTACGTCGTGGCCGTCACCTTGGCGGAGGCCGAGATGGCTCACGCTCAAGGCGTGGCCGATCAATGGATCGCTAGCGGCGAGGAGCTGCGCATGTCGGCGGGCTGGAGCTGCTACTGCTGGCTGCTCGGCAGTCGCAAGGACGCTGAGTTCTCGACCGACAAGCTCGCCCACCTGCTCGAGCGGGTCAAGCCGTCCATTCACAGCGCACCCGAACGGGCGAAATATGCGATGAACCAGTTCATCTACACGGTGGCCATCTCCTACGTGCCGCTCCATGAGCAGGCGGTTGCGACCGCGCAGGCTGTCGGTCCGGTTGAGGTCAAGCGGGGCGATACAGGCAAGAGCAGCCTCCTCGTCGCCTCGGATACGATTCAGAAGGCCATCGAGAAGAACCAGCTCGGCTTCAAGCGCCGGCACGTAAGGTGCTGAAGGAGATGATTGAAGGCTTGAGCGCAACCAACCTTCGATGCTGAGCTAGCTCATTGAGGACTTGGGTGCATACGCGTAACCATAAGCCGTAATACGAAATAGCCCCGTCCTACAGGACCGGGCTCTTCGTGCAGACTTCACTCGCCTTGCGTTCCGACTACTGCTGCACTCTTGGCTTTCCTTGATCGCTAGGGTCGTTAGACCGAGTCGGGCTGTTCTTCGGGTTGTTCTGATCTGGCTTCGCTTTCGTGCTCATCGTGTCGTTCACCTCCTGTGAGATCCATCCTCAGTATGGCTCCAAGCAGTGAACCTTATGACAGACGGGGGACGCGCCGAGGCGTTCTTCTCCGACAGGTTGCCCAGATGGAGCACAGGCGGCAGCAGGAAGAGCATGATCGCGACGAACAACGCTCCGAGCAAGCGACCATGTCAGGAGCAGCTCCCCTCCCTTACCGACTAGAGCCGACTAGTGCCGATTAGAGCCGACTAGAGCCGTCCCCTCCACCTTCCGCGCCATAACGGTCGCCATCGCATGCTGGTGCGGCACGCCTGATGAATGGCAGTCGAATACAAGCTCCGCGCTGTCCTCGATCAGCCAGTCCCGATAATGGGCGAGCAGCTCGCCGGAATGCCACTTGTACGCGTGCGGCTCCTTCTCCGGAGGCGGGGCGATGAATGGCTTGTTCACGAACACATTGAACACGTGCAGGCCGTTCGGCGCGGTATACCTTTTATAATTAGCGAAAATCTCCTCCCGCAGCTCCGGCTTCATATAATGCAGCACGCCGCTTGAGAACACGATGTCGTACGGCTCCTCGAACCGGTATTGGAGAATGTCCGCCTTGAACACATCGACGTGTACGCCCACCCGCTCCGCGAGCCGCCTCGTCTTCTCCACACCCGCATCCGTAATATCGAAGGCCGTGACCGCATAGCCATTCCTGGCAAAAAACACCGCGTCCTTCCCTTCCCCGCACCCGATATCGATTAGCCTCAAGCGCTTCGTCGGCGGCATCGCCTGCAGCACCTGGTAACAAGCCTCATTCGGCTCCGTCCCCCAGTAATAGCTATCCGTCTGATACTCTTCCTCATAGATCGTCATCGGCTTGTCCTGCGACACGTAGCCGAGCAGCTTGTCGATGCTCACGCCTAGCGTTCGCGACAGGTCAGGGAGCAGCGCCAGCTCCGGCATCGTCTGCGCATTCTCCCACTTCGACACTGCCTGATACGTCACCCCGACCGATTGGGCAAGCTCCTCCTGGGTCAGGCCCTTCTCTCTCCGGTATAACCCGATATTTCTCGATAATTGCTCCTTCATGCTCACTCACGCTCCTTATGCTCTCCATTGTAGAAGAGCGGCGGCGCCGTAACAATAACCGTCAGCTTGAGTTTTCCATGCATTCAACCAGTGGTTGAGCAGCGCCTACCGTTGCCTCCCTCGCCGCGGGTCGTGGTACAATGAGGGCAACTAGAGAACCATATCATGAGAGGAGCTGTCATTGTGACAAAAATCCGATTCGGCGTCATCGGCACCAACTGGATTACAGACCGATTCCTGCAAGCGGCGCAATCCGTTGAAGACTTCGCCCTAACAGCCGTCTACTCCCGCACCGAGGAGCGGGCCCGTGCATATGCCGACCAATGGAGCATCCCCCATCGGTTCACCGAGCTCGCGCAGCTCGCCAAGAGCGATGAGCTCGATGCCGTCTATATCGCTACGCCGAACTCACTGCACGCCGAGCATGCGATACAGTGCATGCAGCACGGCAAGCACGTGCTGTGCGAAAAGCCGCTCGCCTCGAACGCAGCAGAGGTGCGGGCGATGCAGGCCGCAGCGCAAGACAATGGCGTATTACTCATGGAGGCGATGAAATCGACCTGCATGCCCGGCTTCGAGGCCGTACAAGCCGCGCTGCCGCGCATCGGCCGCGTACGGAGGTATTACGCAAGCTACTGCCAATATTCCTCACGCTATGACGCCTACCGGCAAGGCACCGTGCTCAACGCCTTCAATCCGACTTATTCCAATGGTGCGATGATGGATCTCGGCATCTATTGCTTGTACCCGCTGCTCACGCTATTCGGTGCGCCGACTCGCATTCAAGCGACTGGCTATATGCTCGAATCGGGCGTCGATGGCGAAGGCAGCATGGTGCTCACGTACCCGGACATGGATGCGGTCATTATGTATTCGAAAATTACGAGCTCCAGTCTTCCAAGTGAGATTCAAGGCGAGGACGGTACGTTGGTCATGGATTCAATCAGCGAGCCGCATCGCGTCCAGCTTCGTCTCCACGACGGAACGCTCGAGGATCTCACGCGCGCCCAGCCAGAGCCGCCAATGGCCTACGAGCTGCGCGAGTTCATCCGTACGCTGCAGGCAGGGAGGCTAGAGTCCAGCATCAACAGCTTCGCACGCTCGCTGGCGACGATCACCGTCATGGATGAGGCGCGCAGACAGCTCGGCCTCGTGTATGAGGCGGATCGACGAGCTGTTCAAGAGCAGCAAGGCTAGACGCTCGGCTCCAATTGCGCTGGTGTGTGTAGTAAGAGCTCCTATTCATTCAGCCAAGCTTCACCATCATCTTCCGTTGAACAACAAGAGCGCCCCGCTTGGAGCTGGTTCAGTGCGTACATAGGCTCAGATGAGCCTAGCACCGATCAGCTTCTTGTCACGAGGCGCTCCACTTAGACTACTCCTTCGGATAAAACGGCGAGTAATTCCCGAACTCCCAACGTAGCGGGAAGCCGTCCGCGCTGTACACCACCTGTTCAACCGTGAACACTAGACTCCGCTCCGTCCCGCGCCATTGAATCTTCCCTTCTCCATGAAGCTGTAGCGTCTCGCCCGTATCGAAGTCGAGAAACAATAGCCCTGCTCGCGAATAGGCGTAAATATTGCCTAACGTGTTGAACATCGCATTCCCCGCGTAATCCGCTACTTCAATCGTTTGTTCATCGAGAACGTGGACGAAGCCCGGTATACCGCCTCTGTGGGACACATCCGCGCCGCGATTCGGGTGAACCGAAGCGATGAAGAACGTATCCGCTCGCTTCAATTGCTCGATATGTCGAACGTTCAACGAACTGAAGCGTTGAGGGCTAGTGGTCGGTTGCCTTTGCTCTCGGAAGCCTAAGAAGGTCCGGGCCTGAATGTATTTCGGACAATTCGCGTACACCTCCATCGTCTGAACGAGCAAGGTATCTGCGTGGATGCTCACGACTGTGCCGTTCACACGCATTCGCCGCCGAGTGGCAAAGTCGATCGCTAACAAGCCGACCTGCGAGCCTTCCTTCAATTGGAGCACCTCGGGGGCGTATGTGTGGTCGCACTGAATCGATACGGTCCGCTCGTCGATGCCCTTCACGAACCCCGCCTCGCCCCACAGCACACAAGCCCGCACCTTCCCTTCACGATCCACGAAGCCGACTAGAACCATCACCTGCTGCTCTAGAAACTGGGCGGCCACCTTCGGTATGAAGTCGCGAATTCCTTTGATCGTCAGCCTCGCGCTCTCCTCTTGATGGGCCTCCCGTTGAACGGCGAGCTCTCCTTCGTGGTACACCATACTCATGTTAGAAGAACCCGCAGGCCGGACCTTCGGTTGTATGTTGCTGATAGGCTTGCAGGCCGGTCTTGGCGTAGATTTCGAGCCGAATCCCGTCTGGGTCCAGGAAGTAGATCCCCCCCGATTCTGCGCCTTCCATGTGAGGCGTAAGGTCTGGGTAGATGAAGGCGACGCCCATGCTTTTCAGCTGCTTCTCCTTCAACTTCACGTCGTCCAGAGAGCTCGCTTCGAAGGCGAAATGATGCATTCCTGGCGACTGGGAGGAAAAAACACCGTTACTCTGCTCCCACAGCGTAATCGTAATCTCATCCTCGCGCCCCAGAAAGGCAAATTTCTTACCCGATTCGTCTGATCGATGGAACACGGTGAGCTGGAATACCTCACAGTAAAACGGGACGGAACGCTCGAGATTCGTGACATTGATACCAACATGACCTATTTTCATTCGGCACACTCCTTTTTATAACCACCAAAATCACCTTACAGGTATTAGGTTAACAGAGTTTTCTTAACTTGTAAACTCTGTTTTTAGTGGTTATAATGTTTTCGGGTGATCGAGAACATGATGAAGCGTGAATTTGTAATGGTCGGGAACAGCCTGACGTTGGATTTTATAAATACGAGAATATGTAAGCAGGGGCAGGTCATCGACCTCCTTGAAGGTACAGATGACCTGAGCGAGTGGCTGGAATGCGCAGGACTGCTTCGTTACGTCTCCGGAAGCTATGCGGCTCTGGATGCAGAGACTAAGCAGCGCCTGTTCACGGACTTCTTGCGTGTTCGGGACGTGCTGATGGAGCTGGTGAGAGACGTGATGGCTAGCGGGGAGCTGACGAACGGGCACAAGGAGCAATTGAACGAGGAGCTGCGCAAATATCCATGCACCAAGCAGATTGATGGTCAAGAGACGGACATGCACATCGAGTCGTATTATGAAGCGGCCTACCTGCCGGGTGCTATTGTGGACAACGCGGCGTTTCTGCTCACGACTGTGAGTCCATCGAAGATCAAGAAGTGCTCGAATGAGGAATGTATCTTGTTCTTTTATGACAATAGTAGGAATGCATCGAGACGCTGGTGCTCCATGTCAACGTGCGGCAATCGGGTCAAGGTGAACCAGCACTACCACCGGAAGCGGGGGCGAGAGTGAAGCGAGGGGCATGAGGCACGCTCGCCGTTAGCGCACGAAACGTGCGCTATCTCGCGCACCGTGCCCGCCGCGCCGCTCTAGCGCTCGCCGTTAGCGCACGAAGCGTGCGCTATCTCGCGCACCGTGCCCGCTGCGCCGCACCAGCGCTCGCCGTTAGCGCACGAAGCGTGCGCTATCTCGCGCGACGCGCCTCTCGCGACGCACCAGCGCACACCGTTAGCGCACGAAGCGTGCGCTATCTCGCGCGACGACGCCCGCCCCACCGCTCCAGCGCTCGCCATTAGCGCACGAAGCGTGCGCTATCTCACCCGCAGCGGCCGCCGCGCCGCACCCCCGCTCGCCGTTAGCGCACGAAACGTGCGCTATCTCGCCCGCAGCGCCCGCCTCATCGCTCCAGCGCTCGCCGTTAGCGCACGAAGCGTGCGCTATCTCGCGCGACGCGCCCGCCTCACCGCACCAGCGCTCGCCGTTAGCGCACGAAACGTGCGCTATCTCGCCGCACCACCGCTCGCCGTTAGCGCACGAAGCGCGTTCGCCGCATAGCAAAAAAGCAAGCACCCCGCTCGGCCATCAGCCGAACAAGAAACGCTTGCCCATACCCTTACCGCGAGAGCACCTGCCCTACCCGCTCCACCCAAGCTACGGCTGCTTCGCACCCGCAGCATTCGAACCGAGCGAGTTCAGATCAATGAACGGCGTCGCGCCGCCCGTCACGGTAGGCAGTCGGCCGTCCCACTTCTCGAGCGCCTTCTCCTGCACCTCGATCTGCTTCAGTTGAACGAGCTCAGGCGTGACCTCCTGCTTCTTCAGCTTGAGCGCCTCCGCCTCGGCCTGCGCCTGGGCGATCTTCTGCTTCGCCTCGATCTCGATCCGCTTCAGATCGTTCTCCGCCTTCAGCGCCTGCTGCTGCGCCACCTGCTTCGCCTCGATCGACTGGTCGAACGCATCGGAGAACTTGAAATTAACGATGTTAATGTCATTCACAACCAGATTGTAGCGACCGACGCGAGCCGTGAGCTGCTCCCGAATCTCCGCGGCAACGACATCACGCTTCGTAATCAGGTCCTCAGCCGGATATCTCGCGGTTACTTCCTTCACGACCTCTTGAATCGCCGGTGCGATAATGACCGTCTCATAGCCAGGCCCGATGTCGTTCATAATTTCGAAAGCAGCTGCCTTATTAATGGAATAGTTCAGTGCCACGTGTGTCGATACCGGCTGCAGGTCGCGCGACGATGCCGTCGCATCCGCTTCAACCTTCATCACCTTCGTGTTCACCTGAATGACACTCTGGATGAACGGCACCTTCAGATGCACACCCGGCTCCAGCGTCTGGTCGCCCAGCTTCCCGAACGTCTTATACAAGCCGACATGACCGAACTGCACCATCGCGAAGCTATTCATACCGCCCAGCAGTACAACGATCCCAATGAGCACACCGAGCACAACCTTATTCGTCTTGCCGCTGCCCGGCTGATTACGCATATTCGTTTCCGTATTCGTTCCAAAATTCATTCCGATCCCCTCCACATATTCGTATCATCGCCGCCCTGCTTCCCATCGCACCGAACCACTCCGCCCTTCCGAGCATCAACAATATTGTGTTCCGACCGCGGCTTTCGTACAATACGTATGACAGCGTCATACGTTCCGCGATGGAAGCATTTGCACAAGCCTATGCAACAAGCAGCCCGCGGGCACTGTTTAATCATACGACGACATAAGAGGTGATTCGGCCGTCATGGAGCTGCTACGGGAAGGCTATTCCTTAATCTCAATCATCAACATATTCCTCGCCATGACCGTCATCTTCATGGAACGGCGCAACGTCGGCGTCACCTGGGCTTGGGTCATGGTGCTCTTCTTCCTGCCTGGCGTCGGCTTCATTCTGTACTTGATTTTCGGGCAAAATCTCGCCCGCCGCAAGCTGTACCGGCTCCCGGTCGTCAACCGTCAGCTCGTCGATACGCTCGTGGAGCAACAGAAGGAGGCGCTGCGGCTCGAGCGCATTCCGTTCCGAGATGAAGCCGCCAAGCAGTCGAGAGAAATGATCCTGATGCACCTGAACAGCGCCTACGCGATCTACACACAGGATAATGAGGTCGCGATCTTCACAGAGGGCAATCGCAAATTCCAGTCGTTGCTGCATGACATCAAGGCGGCGAAGGACCATGTCCACCTCATGTACTTCATCATCCGCGACGATGCGCTCGGCCAGCGACTCATGGAGACGCTGGCCGCGAAGGCACGCGAGGGCGTGCAGGTGAAGCTGCTGTACGACGCGATCGGCTGTCAGGCGCTCCCGCGCACGTTCTTCCAGTCGCTGCGCGAGGCGGGCGGCGAGGCAGCCGCCTTCTTCCCGTCGCGCATTCCGTACATTAACCTGCGGGTCAACTACCGCAACCACCGGAAGCTCGCCATCATCGACGGGCGCATCGGCTACATCGGCGGCTTCAACGTCGGCAATGAATATTTGGGCCTCAGCGCACGATTCGGTCATTGGCGCGATACGCATCTGCGGCTGACGGGCGGGGCTGTGCTCCATATGCAGGCGCTGTTCTTCCTCGACTGGGAGCTCGCGGCTGGCGAGCAGCCTGAGGTCGAGCCGAGGTACTTCCCCATTCAGCCGCATCCGGGTCAAGTCGGTCTGCAGATCGTAGCGAGCGGTCCGGATTCGGAGTGGCAGCAGATCAAGAACGGCTACATCAAGATGATCGTTAGCGCACGCGAGTCCGTCTACATCCAGACCCCCTACTTCATACCGGACGAGAGCCTCATTACCGCGCTGAAGATGGCGGCCGTCTCCGGTGTCGATGTGAAGATTATGATTCCGTACCGACCTGACCACAAGCTCGTCTACTGGGCCTCCTTCTCCTATATCGGCGATCTATTGTCCTGCGGTGTTCAGTGCTACCTATACGACAAGGGCTTCCTCCATGCCAAAATGATCGTCTGCGACGGCAAAACAGCATCCGTCGGCACCGCCAATGTCGATATCCGCAGCTTCAAGCTTAACTTCGAGGTGAATGCGTTCATCTACGATACACGCACGGCGCTGCAGCTCAAGGACGCATTCGAGCGGGATATGCTCGATTCGCGGTGGCTGACACTGGCTGCCTACAATCGCAGACCGCTGCTCCATAAGTTCCGCGAGCCTGTCGCCCGCTTGCTGTCGCCGATTCTATAGCGGTACAATAAGACCACACTTGCTATTAGACAGCCACGCCGCTAGCGCGGCACCTTCAGGTGATGTAACATCGAGGATGGCCCTCAATTTGGCTGCGCCAAATTCGAGGCTTGCCATAACAGATTCCGATATTCACGGAATCTGTTATTTCAGGAGGCAGCCACGCCGCTAGCGCGGCGCCTTCAGGTGATGTAACATCGAGGATGGCCCTCAATTTGGCTGCGCCAAATTCGAGGCTTGCCATAACAGATTCCGATATTCACGGAATCTGTTATTTCAGGAGGCAGCACTGCCGCTAGCGCGGCGCCTTCAGGTGATGTAACATCGAGGATGGCCCTCAATTTGGCTGCGCCAAATTCGAGGCTTGCCATAACAGATTCCGATATTCACGGAATCTGTTATTTCAGGAGGCAGCACTGCCGCTAGCGCGGCGCCTTCAGGTGATGTAACATCGAAGATGGCCCTCAATTTGGCTGCGCCAAATTCGAGGCTTGCCATAACAGCTTCCGATATTCACGGAATCTGTTATTTCAGGAGAGGAAGGAGCAACTATTATGCCAGCCTTAATCGTTCGAGGCATCTCGCCCGAAGCGATGCGCACGATCAGCACGCCGCTCGTCGAGGAGCTTGCCTCCATCTGCAGCTGCGGCACCGATAACTTCACGATCGAATGCCTAACAACGACTGGTGTGTTCGGCGGTGAGCTCGTCCCATCGTTCCCGTTCATTGAAGTGACCTGGTTCGAGCGCGGACAAGACGTTCGCGATCGATTCGCCGCGGCCATCCATCAGCAGCTACAGTCGATCGGCATCGAGGAGGCAGAGCTTGCCTTCATCGTCTACGCCGAGAGCAGCTATTACATCAACGACAAGCGCTTCGGCTCCTGACGTAACGTATAGCGAATAGCACGGACCGTCCTACGTCCTGAGCCAACCCATTCCCTCCGTGCCTAGCATGGAGTCCAAGAGGTGAACCGAGCATGTCCACAACCGATAACCATTACGAGCTGGCTACCTTCGCCGGCGGCTGCTTCTGGTGCATGGTGACACCCTTCGAGGAGCTGCCAGGCATCATAAGCGTCGTCTCCGGCTACACCGGCGGCCATACGACGAACCCGACGTACCAGGAGGTATGCTCCGACACGACCGGGCATACCGAGGCTGTGCAGATTACGTTCGACCCCGAGCTGATGCCCTACGAGGAGCTCGTGGAGCTATTCTGGCAGCAGATCGATCCGACCGATGCTGGCGGGCAATTCGCCGACCGCGGCTCGTCGTACCGCAGCTCGATCTTCTACCATACTGAGCAGCAGAAGAACACCGCCGAAGCGTCCAAGGAGCGACTCAACGCCAGCGGACGGTTCGAGCAGCCGATCGTCACGCCGATTGAACCGGCTCAAGTGTTCTACCCGGCCGAGGAGTACCATCAGGATTACCATAAGAAAAATCCGCTCCGCTACAAGATGTACCGTCGCGGGTCTGGCCGGGAGCAGTTCCTGAAGGAGCACTGGAACACCGAGCGCGACAAGGCCGAGCTGAAGGAACGGCTCACGCCGATGCAGTACAAGGTCACGCAGGAGAACGGAACCGAGCCTGCGTTCCATAACGAATATTGGGACAACCACGAGGAAGGCTTGTACGTCGACATCGTCTCCGGTGAGCCGCTGTTCACCTCCCGGGACAAGTTCGACTCCGGCTGCGGCTGGCCGAGCTTCACGAAGCCGATCGCGAGCGGCCTAATCGAGGAGAAGCAGGATTACTCGCACTTCATGATCCGCACTGAGGTACGCAGCCGCAAGGCCGACTCGCATCTCGGCCACGTCTTCACCGATGGCCCGAAGGAGCTTGGTGGATTGCGGTATTGCATTAATTCCGCTGCGCTGCGGTTCATCCCGAAGGACCGGTTAGAGGAAGAAGGCTACAGCCGTTACAAAACGCTGTTCGAGTCATAGGAGCGTTGTCGTCTCACCCACCTACAGCACGGGCAGCAAGCTCGTAAGACTCCGCAAGCGTAGCGAAGAGCAGGCCAAGTGGGCCTGCTCTTCGTCTTACATCTGACATCCAGCAATAGCATGCCTCTAACCTGCAGCCAGCGGCACCCTAGACACCAAGAGCGGCAGCCCCGGACTCCCGTCCAGAACTGCCGCTCTCTGTCTTCTATGCTCGATTACCAGAAGCTTACCAGAACAACCCGCCGCCGTAGCCGGCGCCCGGATAACCGCCATAGCCAACGCCTGGATAGCCGTAGCCATAGCCTCCACCATAGCCATAGCCGCCGTAAGCTCCTGCATATGGTGCTGTACCAATCGCCAGCAGGTCGAACAGCACGAGTGGAAGAATCGCCGAGGTTCTAACCTTCTTCCCCTTCGCGCCAACAGACACGAACAGCTTCGTGCCGCTGATCTTCACCAGCTTGCCGTAGACGACAGAGCCGTCCTTCTTCTGTGCGTAAATGTGCTTGCCAATGAGCTTGGCAGCGTCTTGCTTGCGAACCGCTTGCTTCTTCATCCACGCTCACCTCCAATAAGATCGTCAGGCCAAGCCGCCTGGCGGATTGGCGTTAACGCTATATTGTACGAGGCGAGTGACAGCGCTGCTTGTATGGATGTCTAGAACGGCCGCAATTAGGCGGTTAGGCGAGAATCCCGCCTGTCACCGTCTACTTCCGCAGCTTCCCGAGCTCCATCGTAATCGCTTCGATCTCGGAGATGCTGAACTGATTTTTGCTTGCCACCATCTGATAGATGTCATGCAGGTCCTCATATTGGGAATCGCCGAGCTCCGTCGCTCTCAAGGCCGCTCCAGACGCCATGCGCAGCTTCTTCTTGATCTCCTCGATCATGAACTCCGTGTTTTGCAGCGTATTCTGTGATAAATCCATCGTCGTTCCTCCTTCCATCTATTGTAGCTTGGGCTTATTGTATCATGTTTGGCACATGCCCGCCCGTTGTATTATAATGGTACACAATCCACCCCTTGTCACTGGAAAGGAGCTTCCCCGATATGGTACATACCATCCAGCTCACGACGAAGCTGCGCGACGAGATGATCGACATTACCCGACAGGTCCACGACCTGCTCAAGCAAGAGCAGCTCGATGAAGGAATAGCCGTCATCTACTCGCCTCATACGACCGCCGGTGTGACGATTCAGGAGAATGCCGACCCTGACGTCCGTCACGACGTGCTGCTGCGTCTTGATGAAGTATACCCCTGGGAGCACCCGGAATACCGCCATGCCGAAGGGAATACGGCCTCTCATCTCAAGACGATGACGACCGGTGCTTCGCAGACGGTCATCGTATCCGGCTCGAGGCTATTGCTCGGCCGCTGGCAGGGCATCTACTTCTGTGAGTTCGACGGTCCGAGACAGCGCAACTGTCTAGTCAAGTTCATAAGGGGCTAACCCACAGGCTATCTTGGCCTGCTCCTGACCGGCACGCCCGGCGCAACCGACACGCTACGCGTGCAAGCCCTCACATATATATTTCACATGCTGCTCGGCCAGCTTCTTCACGTCCTCATAGCTCTGGCTGTAATGAATGTTATACGTTATGAAGCCGTGCATCGACATGAACAAGCTCCATGGGAGGCTGTACATCTTCTTATCGCTATTCTCATGACGCGAGATGACCGAGCGGACGACAGCCGCGAACAGATCTAGACATTGCGCCTGCTCCGTTCGGGAATACCGCTTCAGCTCCGGCTCCTTGATCATGAACATGATCTCGTAATGATTCGGGTTCTCCAGCCCGAACTTGATGAACTCCAGCATCAGCTTCTCGAGCTGGGCGACATCGCCTAGTCTTGTGCGCTTCAGCATCTCCTTCAGCCTGTCCAGCAGCATAATGAAGTCCTCCGTCACGAGCGCGTAGAACAGCTCTGCCTTATCGCTGAAGTGATAATACAACGCGCCGTGACTATAGCCCATCGACTTCGCTATACTGCGCATCGTCAATGCATGATACCCGTGCAGAGCGAATAGTTGACGTGCTTCAGTCAATATTCGATCACGACTCAGCTCTTGCTCCACTGCCTTTCTAGCCAATGTGCTCCACTCCCTCACTTGCATCGCAGCATTCGCCTACGTGCAGTTCACTCTACTTGTACGCCTTAGGCTCTGGCAGCTCCATATGCTCCACATACAGCTGCTCGCCCTCTGTAATCTCGGCTTGTCCTTGCGTCAGATCCGTCATCCACGCGATGAACGCACCCGCCTCCTGCTCCAGCGGCAGACAACGCAACGTCACCTTGTCAGTAAACTCCGTCTCGCCGAGCAAGGTCCCGAAGCCCCGAAGCTCATTATCGACCTTACCGTGCCACGTATAATCGATCGCTACGCGCACGTCCCGGTGCAGCACCTTGTACACCTGCTCCGCAGCGGCAAGGCCTGCTACAGCACCGTCGGTATACGCACGCACAAGACCGCCTGCCCCGAGCATAATACCGCCGAAGTAACGGGTGACGACGACGGCGACATTTTTGAGACCCTGATTCTTGATGACCTCCAGAATTGGCTTGCCCGCTGTACCGCTCGGCTCTCCGTCATCCGACGCCTTCTGAATCTCGTCCCGCTCCCCTAGCATGTAGGCCGAGCAGTTGTGGTTCGCCATCCTGTGCTGCTTCTTGATCTCCTCGATGAAGGCGATCGCCTCCGCCTCGGAGACTACCGGCTTCGCGTATCCGATGAAGCGTGACTTCTTGATGACGATCTCTGCAGCACCCTCCCGCTTCACCGTCCGATAGTGCATCAGCATCGACGTTCCGCGCACCTCCTTGTTAATTCCAGACTATATATGTTGCAAAAAAAGCGACCACCCCGCAGGGTGAACGCTTCTTCTGCAAATGGCTTCATACGTTCATAAGCTTGCTGCGCTTCCTGCTTACTTGCTCAGTCGAGCCTCGAGCTCCGCCTTCTCGTTCTCGTAGCCCGGCTTGCCGAGGAGCGCGAACATGTTCTTCTTGTACGCCTCAACGCCCGGCTGGTCGAACGGATTGACACCGAGCAGGTAGCCGCTGATGCCGCACGCTTTTTCAAAGAAGTAGACCATGTATCCGAAGGTGTAAGGACTCATATCCGGCAGCGTTACGATCAAGTTCGGCACCCCGCCGTCCGTATGTGCCAGCATCGTACCCTCGAACGCCTTCTTGTTAACGAAATCCATCGTCTGGCCGCTCAGGAAGTTCAGTCCGTCCAGATCCTGCGCATCCTCGCCGATCGTAATATGGTCAGCAACGCTCTGTACCTGAATGACTGTCTCGAACAGGTTGCGGTTGCCCTCCTGAATGAACTGGCCCATCGAGTGCAGGTCGGTCGAGAAGTCAACGGACGCCGGGAAGATCCCCTTGAAGTCCTTGCCCTCGCTCTCGCCGAACAGCTGCTTCCACCACTCCGACACGAAGTGCAGCGACGGCTCGTAGTTGACGAGAATCTCCGTCGTCTTGCCCTTGCGGTACAGCGCGTTACGCACAGCTGCGTATTGGTAAGCTGCGTTGTCGCTGAGGCTCGGCTGCGAGTACGCCTCGCGAGCATCTGCCGCGCCCTGCATCATCGCCTCGATGTCGACGCCAGCCGTCGCGATTGGCAACAGACCTACCGCCGTGAGCACCGAGTAACGACCGCCGACATCGTCCGGGATGACGAACGTCTCGTAGCCTTCCTCCGTCGCCAGCTTCTTCAGCGCGCCCTTCGCCTTGTCTGTCGTCGCGTAGATCCGCTCGCGCGCGCCTTCCTTGCCATACTTCTTCTCCAGCAGCTCGCGGAAAATGCGGAACGCAATCGCCGGCTCCGTCGTCGTGCCGGACTTCGAGATGACGTTCACCGACAGCTCCTTGCCCTCAAGCAGCTGCAGCAGGTGCGTCACGTAGGTGGAGCTGATGTTTTGCCCGACGAAATAAATCTCAGGCGTCTTGCGCTTATCCTTCGGCAGCAGGTTGTAGAAGCTGTGCGACAGCATCTCGATCGCCGCGCGCGCGCCGAGGTACGAGCCGCCGATGCCGATGACGATCAGCGCGTCAGAATTCGACTGAATGCGCTGCGCCGCCGCCTGGATGCGGGCGAACTCTTCTTTATCATAGTTAACAGGCAAGTCGATCCACCCGAGGTAGTCGTTGCCTGCTCCTGTTCCGTTATGCAGCTGCTCATGTGCGGAAGCGACCGCTCCCGTCAAGTATTCCACCTCGTGCTGTCCTACGAATTGAAGCGCCTTGCTGTAATCGAACTTCAGCTTTGCAGTCATCTCGTCCATAGCCTCCGATTCCGAACCTTAGGTTCTATATATTTAGTGTGCACTGGCCCATAAAATCCCTATAAGTTTAGAATACTTGATATGTGGACGCAAACGCAAGACATCATTCACAGCATTCCCACGAAATGCTAGAATAAAGGAGGGGAGGGATCGCCATGAAAACGATCGGATTTATCGGTCTCGGTACCATGGGCAAACCTATGGCCGCGAACCTGTTGAAGAAAGGCTATGAAGTCATCGTTTATAATCGGACGCAAAGTAAATCCCTGGAGCTGAAGGGGCTCGGAGCTCTTGTAGCAGATAGTCCAATGGATGCAGTGAAGCAGGCAGACGTCATCATTACGATGCTCTCGACCGACGCTGTCGTACTAGAGACCGCCTTCGGCGAGAACGGAATTGTACACGGTCTGCGTCCCGGACAGACGATCATCGATTGCAGCACCGTATCTCCCGAGACGAGCCGCAAGCTGTACCACGAATTCTCCTCACATCTCGTTGAATTCCTCGACGCTCCCGTAACCGGTACGAAGCCGGCGGCTGAGAGTGGTCAACTCGTCTTCATGGTGGGCGGAGCTGAGGAGGGCATGCAGGAGCAGCACGACATATTCAAGGCGATGGGCAGCAAGATCATCTACATGGGTCCTTCCGGATCGGGTTCATATGCGAAGCTTGCGCATAACACCATCGTCGGCATCAATGCGGTCGGCTTGATGGAAGGTATATCCATTGCAGCCAAGGCCGGACTGAACATCGAGAGCTTCCTCGAAATCGTTCAATCGGGTGGAGCCGCGAGCAAGCAGGCGGAGCTGAAGGGACCGAAGCTGCTCGGACGCGACTTCAGTACCCAGTTCTCGCTACAGCTCATGCTGAAGGATCTGAAGCTGGCCGGTAAGGTATCGGAGGAGTTCCAGCTTCCTTCACCGATGCTGCACGCCGCACAGAACATCTTCCAGATGGGCGTCTCCAAGGGGCTCGGCGCGCAGGATCTGAGCAGTGTGATCCAGTGCTACGAGGAATGGATGCATATGAAGGTATCTGCAGAGCCTAAGGCAATGTCGAAGGCAGAGCAGGAGCTGCTTGAGCGTCGCCGCAATACGCGTGTGCAGCTTAACATCAAGCTTCATCTGTCTGTCTATCAGTGGGAGCAGGAAGGCTCCTTCTCCGGCCAGCTGATCGAGGGCACACTCGTCGATCTGTCCGAGAGCGGCATGCGAATCTTAAGCGCTTACCCGCTTGCACGTGACATGTTCATTGTCATTCACTTCCCGCAGGAGGCGGAGCTGCCTCCGGTTACTGCGCGCATCATCCGCATCGACCCGGACAGCGGACAGTTCCGCTACGGCTGCATGCTGTCGGGCCTCCCGCCGTATGTGAGACTGAAGCTCGAGGACTATATTCGATCGAAGGCTGAGTAACAGCCGAGTAGCAGTTGCGATGCAGGTCAACAGCACGAAGCTGCAATGAGCAAGCGACCTAATATAAAACGTTAAAAAACCCCGCCAAGCTCTCCTGCGAGAAGCTAGGCGGGGTTCTCTTATGGTGTACATCGATAAGCTATAAGACTACGTGCTGCCTACTCCTCGATATACGAGCAGATGTAGTCGGTTGCTGTACGTACGTCCAGCTTGAACTTCGTACCCTTCGGAACGAAGAATTGGCCGCTGCCGTTGATTTCGAGCCACTCCGTCGCGTCAGGCAGCAATACCTTCAGCTCGCCGGCTTGAATCTCCATCAGTTCCTTGACATCGGTGCCGAACTCATATTCGCCTGGCAGCATGATGCCAAGCGTCTTCTTCGTACCGTCCGCGAACAGCACCGTGCGGCTCGTCACTTTGCCGTCGAAGTAGATGTTCGCTTTAGTCAACACTGTAACTTGTTCGAATTGGGACATGGTAGATTGCTCCTCTTATCTTGAACTAACAGTCTCCGAGCTGTCTCGGAAGCTGGTGTAGCTGATTACTTCAATAGTTGCTTCGCGCGCTCAACCACGTTCTCCACGGTGAAGCCGTACTCGGCAATAACGACAGGTCCTGGTGCAGATGCGCCGAAGCGATCGATACCAAGGACGCTGCCCTGGTCACCTACATAGCGATCCCAGCCGAACGAATGACCCATCTCGATCGCAAGGCGAGCCTTCACGTTAGGCAGCAGGACGGAATCCTTGTACGCCTGATCCTGGCGATCGAACAGCTCCCAGCTTGGCATACTGATCACGCGTGCTGCGATGCCTTCCTCAGCCAGCTTCTTCTGCGCTGCTACCGCCAGCTGCACCTCGGTGCCTGTAGCGATCAGCTGCACCTGAGCTTGACCATTCGCTGCATCGGAGAGGACATAAGCGCCGCGCTCGACCGCGCCGTTCTCCGAGCCCTCAAGCTTCGCTGCTGCTTGACGGGAGAAGATCAGAGCAACAGGGCCCTTCTTGTTCGCCACGGCATACTTCCAAGCTGCCGCCGTCTCGCTGCCGTCAGCCGGACGAATCACCGTCACGCCTGGGATAACGCGAAGCGCAGCAAGCTGCTCGATCGGCTCATGCGTCGGACCGTCTTCGCCTACGCCGATGCTATCATGCGTGAACACGTAGATCGCAGGCACGTCCATAATGGAAGCAAGGCGAATCGCCGGACGCAGGTAGTCGGAGAATACGAAGAACGTACCGCCGAATACTTTCAGACCGCCGTGCAGCAGCATACCGTTCACCGCAGCGCCCATTCCGAACTCACGAACGCCGAAGTAAATGTTGCGGCCGCTGTAGTCGTTAGCGGTCAGAACGCCAAGTCCCTTCATATGCGTCATCGTGGACGACTCAAGGTCCGCAGAGCCGCCGACCAAGGAAGGTACGTTCTGAGCGATCGCGTTCAGCACGGTACCCGAAGCAGTACGTGTACCCTTCTCAGCTGGAATATCAGCCGGAATCGCAGCGTCCCAGCCCTCTGGCAGGTCACCGTTCACCGCAGCCTCGAATTGCTTCGCCAGCTCCGGATGCGCCTTCGCATATTCCGCGAACATGCTGTTCCAAGCGTTGTAGTTCTCAATGTTGCTCTTCTTGATCCCCTCGAAGTGAGCGCGAACCTCGTCCGGTACATGGAAATGCTGGCTGTCATCCCAGCCGTACGCTTGCTTCGTCAGCACAACCTCGTCTGTACCGAGCGGGGAGCCGTGCGGACCTGCATGACCGCCCTTACCAGCCTTGTTCGGGCTGCCGTAGCCGATCACCGTCTTCACCTCGATCAGCGTCGGACGGTAGTCAGCCTGCGCCTCAAGCACAGCCTTGTGAATCGCCTCGAGGTCGTTGCCGTCCTCTACGCGCAGCACTTGCCAGCCATAGCCCTCGAAGCGCTGAGCGACGTTCTCGGAGAACGACAGGTTCAGCTCGCCATCGAGGGAAATATCGTTCGAATCGTACAGCACGATCAGCTTGCCAAGCTTCAGGTGACCCGCAAGCGATGCGGACTCCGAAGAAATACCTTCCATCAGGTCGCCATCGCCGCAGATCGCGTATGTATAATGATCGACAACACGGAACTGGTCACGGTTGTATACAGAAGCAAGATGAGCTTCAGCCATCGCCATACCAACAGCCATACCGAAGCCTTGTCCGAGCGGGCCTGTCGTAGCGTCAACACCCGGCGTGTGGCCAACCTCAGGGTGACCCGGCGTCAGGCTGCCCCATTGACGGAAGTTCTTCAGCTCCTCCATCGGCAGGTCGTAGCCGCTCAGGTGCAGCAGGCTGTACAGCAGCATCGAGCCGTGTCCAGCGGACAGCACGAAGCGGTCGCGGTTGATCCATGTCGGTGCATCGGGATTGTGCTTCATCAGCTTCGCAAACAGCTCATAGCCCATAGGAGCAGCTCCCATCGGCATACCAGGGTGACCGGACTTCGCCTTCTCAATCGCATCAATAGAAAGCGTCCGAATCGTGTCTACGGATAATTGCTCGATCGTCTTGTTCGTAACCGTCATGAAACGTTATCCTCCACTCCATCATATATTTTCTTACTGTACCGCAGTAAAGCATGAATCCACACGCGCACAGCAAGTATGGGTCGACTGCCTGCAGCATGCCTTGCACATCGCGCGGCACTTGTACGTACAGGATCGACACTCAAGTACTCCTTATTGTACCATTGTCGCTTCGAGATTGCCATACAGAAAGCGCTACAGCAGACATCCATCTTGAGTCTCATAAGCATATTCTAAACATTTCGAAGCATAATAGACGTCCGCGCCGTTTAGCCACTAGCCAACGACTTATTTTCAAAAAAATAGTTAGGTCTTTCGAAGGAATTAGCCTCTGAGCATCGAATTTAGGAGTAATGGAAACCGGAGAACATTTTACCAATCATCCACGTCCTAATTCGTCTGAATATACATGACTTCGGGGAGTCGATCTATGAACCACATCTTACAAGAGCTTGCCAACACACGCCAGACTTATCGGAAAATGCTGAGCCTATACTGGATTACCATCATTCTGACCGTTATTCTGGAAGGTCTGATCCGCTTGCATCAAGGGCTGGAGCCCTCAAGCATCTGGCTTCCCCTCATCGCTCACGCCGCTGTGCTGGCCACTGTCACAGGTGTTGTCGAATGGCTGAGTCGCTACCGGAGCATCCAGCGCGACTGGCTGCTCATAACGACCGGCATTCTCTTCGCCTCATCGATAGTATGGATGAATCCGACCATCGGCATCGTGCCGGCCATCTACATCTTCCCGATTCTGACATCTGTCTTGTCGTTCAATAAGAAGCCGATCATATTCTCGTTCGCCACTGTCCTGCTCGCCTTCGCCGCGTTGTACGGCATCAGCGAGCCGCTGCGCATGACGATGCAGCCCGTCCATACAATCGGCATCCTGTTCCTGTTCACGGGTACAACAGTTATCGCACTCGCAATTACGAGCAGCGGGATCGAGCTGCTGGACAATCTGAAGTCCGAGACCGAGGCCAAGCAGGAGCTATTGGTCAAAAACATCATTATGGATACGGTATCGAAGATCGACGCGCTGACCGAGCTGTACAACCACAAGACGTTCCACGAATATTTAGAGAAGCTCATCGAGCAGAGCGAGCGGAATAGCCTCCCGCTCCAATTAGCTATTCTCGATATTGATAGCTTCAAGCGGATTAACGACACGTACGGCCACTGGGTCGGCGATATCGTGCTGATGCGAGTTGCGGCCATTATGAAGGAATCAGTCACGCCGAACGATTTTGTTGCCCGTTACGGTGGTGAGGAATTTGCCATTATCTTCACCGAGAAGACGCTTGAGGAAGCCCATGCCATCGTGGAGAACATACGGCAGAAGCTCTACATCACCTTCCATCCCGAGCTCGAGAACAAGGCCGCAACGATCAGCATCGGACTGCAGGACTACGTCAAGGGTGAGGGCAAGGAGGGGCTGTTCAAGGGAGCAGACGCCTCGCTCTACATCGCCAAGCGCTCAGGCAAAAACCGCACGGTCATGCAGGCCGGGCTGGAGGAGAGCAACCACTCGGAGCATCAGAGCGCTGCCGCCGTTATATCAAGCTAGAGCTATACCTGCTCAGCATACACCTCCATTGATACGATAGCTCATCACAAGTGTCGCCCATACGCATGAAGCCCTGCTTCCCATCACGGGAGCAGGGCTTCTCTTATTCTCTACATCATCGCGAACAAGCGTTCTCCAGCGAACCAAGCGGTCAATCGGTGGTTCACCTGCTCCTCAGATAGCTCCGGGAACACATTCTCCGCCGCGATCAGATCGTACAGCCGCTCCATCGGCTCGCGCCCGTCGGCCTTCTTCGCCTTCGCATCCGTCTTCAGCAGCTGCCAGGTGTCCAGCACGTAAGCGCGGGAGTCGATCTCCTGCTTGCTGAAGAAATGACCGAGCTTCTCAACATCGGTGAGAAACGCATCGCCGAACCGTTCCTTCACCGTCCCGCCCAGCAGCGCAATCTCCACCTCGTACATCGGACGCTGCTTGTCATCGTCCTTGCCGATCCACGGCGTCTCGAGAATGAACGGCAGATGCTTCAGCTGCTCGTGATGCACGATACGCTGCATCGCCTCGAAGCCGATCCAGCCTGCGCCGACCGGAGCATGGCGGTCCTTGCCTGCGCCGCGCATGTTCTTGCTGTCGTTCAAGTGAATGACAGCAAGCCGGTTCAGCCCGACGGTGCGGTCGAACTGCTCCACGACACCGTCCAGATCGTTCACGATGTCATAGCCAGCGTCATGAACGTGGCACGTGTCGAGGCAGACGGTCAGACGCTCATTACGCTCGACCTTCTCCATAATGGCAGCCAGCTCCTCGAAGCTACGGCCGATCTCTGTGCCCTTGCCGGCCATCGTCTCGAGCGCGATATTCACGCCCGTGTCCTTGATGCCTTCGAGCACCTGATTCAAGCCCTCTGCGATCCGGGCGATGCCGTATTCCGCATCCTTGTCCGTGTAGGCGCCCGGATGCAGCACAATCTGTCTCACCCCGAGGTAGTCCGTGCGGCGAATCTCCTCCTGCAGGAAGCGGACAGCCAGCTCGAACGTATCCTCCTTGTAGGAGGCCAGGTTCACAATATAAGGAGCATGGACAATAATTTCCCCAATGCCATGCTTGTCCATGATCGCCTTGCCCTCTTCAATATATTGATTCTCAATCGGCTTGCGGCGCGTGTTCTGCGGCGCTCCGGTGTAGATCATGAACGTGCCAGAGCCGTAGGAGACGGCTTCCTCTGCTGCGTTCTGCAGCCCTTTATCTGAGAACGAGACGTGCGATCCGATTTTCACCATGCTCGAATTCACTCCTTTTCCGATGTCCCTATGGACATGCTTCTTTGCTATTTTACTAGGAATGATGACGGAAATCTAGGAACCGTCCAACGTTTGGTGTCATTTGCATTTTATAAATGCGAGGATTGCGGTATAATGTGGAATGAGGTGACGATTACAATGTTATTTCCATTCAACAGCGCCCCGCCAGCGGGGTTCATGTGGTTTATATTTTTCTGGGTATTCGTGCTCTTATTCGCGATGTCAGTAGGCGGGTACTTCATGTTCCGCAAGTTCTTCAAGGTGCTTCCGAAGGAGGACGGCAAGAGCAAGCTCGATTGGCAAAATCATTACGTCGAAGCTTCCCGCCACCTGTGGACTGACGAAAGCAAGGCGTTCCTCGACATGCTCGTCGAGCCGGTGCCGAGCGCCTTCCGCGACATCGCCAAGCATTCGATTGCAGCGAAGATCGGCGAGGTGGCGCTCAGCGAGAACGCTGCTGCCGTTACACGCGACCATTGCATCAGGGGCTACATTCTGGCAACGCCGCGGCGGGATTACCGCAGCTTGATCAGCTTCCTGAACAAGAAGAAGATCGACTACACACCGTACAAGCATATGCTGCAATAATAGGCAGGCTGAAGCACCATGCGTACCCGACGTGTACGAGAGATACTAAGTCGTGTAGGATGAATGAAAAGCTCCGCAGTCTGAACTCATCTGAGTTCGAGCTGCGGAGCTTTGTTGTGTTGCGAAGACTTTAGCGCTTCTTCTTCGTCACGGGCTGTTCGTTCGTCAGCTTGACCGTCAGCGTCGCCTCGTACGCAGCGCCTGGGGTGAGGATCGGCTCTCGTACCTGTGTGCGAATCGCGACGATCGAGGCACTGCCGACCGATAACGTAATAGGCAGCTCCTCCTGACGGACGAAGCCCATCCGCGAGTCGATCGTAATATACAGATCCACTGCCTTCCTCGAGGATAGATCGATGGTGATGTACTTCTTCCCCTTCGGCTCGATAGCCGTCTGGATCTCGCCGTTCATCGCCAAATTCTTGACGATCTGCCCATTGCCGTCGAACCAATCCAGCACCTGCACCCCCGCACTGTTCGAGCTGTTCGGCGCACTCGGGGTACTCGGCGTATAGGACGAGCCAGGAGAGGCGTTGTAGTCAAAGACAGGCGTAGAAGGTGTGGACGGCGAAGCTCCCGTTCCGGGCACCCCTGGCTGCGAAGGCGCCCCCGACTGAGGCGCAGCTGCCTCCAGATCGACGGTCGAGTAGAAATCAAGCCAATCATTAACGAGCAAATAATGGTAGACTCGATCCAGGATGACGACCGCCTCGGCGCGGCTGAGAGGGTCGAGCGGACGGAAATATCCTTCATCATCCTCCGACATGATGCCGTTCGACTGCAGCCCTGCCAGCGCCCTTGCCTGCACATTCGAGAGCGGGTCATCGCCGAGCGTGCAATCACTCGCACCTGTACCGAGCATCAGAATCGGATACACCTCTGTCATCGCGGCGTCCATCCAGCCGTTGCCGTCATAGCGTCCATCAAGCTGGGCGAAGGCGTAAGCATCCTTGTCCGGCTGCAGACTGACCGGCACGTCCTGGAAGTGGCTCAGTGATACTGCGCACACGTCGTTGTCTGTCAATCGCTCATCGAGCAGCTTGCCGCCGAAGTACGAATGAAGCATGAGCGCCAGCTGCAGTCGCGTGAGCGGCATATCTGGCATGAACGCGAGCTGCCCTTCCTCATCTGCCCCGTAGGCCCCAATGCGGAACGAGCTATCATATAGATCCATTATCGGCTTATACGCCCAGTGCGTCTCGGGCACATCCGCGTACCCTATGACCCTCGTCATGTCACTCGCCTTCGCATTCGGTCTGTATGTATCGAAGAGACGGTACACCATCGCGCTCCATTCCGCCTTCGTGACCGCCTGCTGCGGCCGGAAGCTGCCGTCTGGGAACCCGCTCAATATCTTCTTGCCCGCAAGCAGCGAGATTGAGCTGGAAGCCCAGGCGTAGCTTGGTCCCACGTCCTTGAACGCAGCTTGAGCGACTGGTGCGCCAGCCTGCATTGTGCCGAACGCGAACGCTACGGACAGAAGAGCAGCTGCGAGTCGGCGAACCGTTCTTTTGCCATTCATAGTCATCATCCATCTTACCTCCCATCCCTACCTATATCGGCAAATAGAAGGTCAATTGTTACCTTTATTCGACAGACGAATCGTCCAGCAGCTGCTTCAGCCGGGCCGGATAATCCGTAATGATGCCCGTGCAGCCCGCTGCGATCGCCTGCTGCAGATGCTGTGGCTCGTTGATCGTGTACGGATATACCTTAAGACCACAGCGGACCGCCTCCTGTACATCCTCCGCGCCAATGCCCGCGTAGTGCGGATGCAGCGAGTAGACGTCCATGCCGGAGATGTCGGCCAGCTTCGCATGATGCACGAGATCGCCGACGTACAGCAGGCCGATGCGCAGCGCTGGATGATCATGCTTCAGTCGCAGCAGCGTCTTATGGTTGAAGGAAGAGACGACGACCGAGTCCATACGGCCATATTCGACCAGCAGCTGCAGCAGTCGGATGGACAAGCGCGCGCTGTAGTCGCACTTGATCTCTACATTAATCATGATGTGCTGCGGCACCGCCGCGAACACCTCCGCCAGCAGCGGCACCCGCTCCCCTGCATAGCTCGGGCTGAACCATGCGCCTGCATCGAGCTTGCGCAGCTCATCGGCGAGCATCGCATCGATCCGTCCGGTTCCATCCGTCGTCCGATCTACCGTATGATCGTGGCACACGATGATGTCTCCGTCTGCCGATTCGTGCACGTCCAGCTCGAGCGCATCGGCTCCCTGCTCAATCGCTAGCTTGAAGGAAGCGAGCGTATTCTCCGGCGCCTCACCTGCCGCTCCGCGGTGCCCGATAATAAGCGGGCGTCCATATGACTGCTGCTGTTCCATCTGTTTCGTCCTCCGTTCGTTCGATTCGACATCTGTGCATGTCGTCGTGCGAGGTGCTGATGTATCTACTACTATTATCCCGCGCTTAGGCGCCGCCGCGCAATCGTTAGTCGTCGGGGAGCGTGTTAATTTCTTGTAAAAAGCTGGATCGAACTGCAAAAAGCTCTCACAGCAACGGTGAGAGCTTCGAAATTCGATCTGATGGTGCGTCAGTGTGCGTATTCCATGTGTGTATGTAGATAGAGGATAAGTTCGTAGACGATGCCGCTAGACGCGGACGTCCAGATTGCGGCCCAAGTGAGCCGGCTGTGCAGCTGCAAAATCTTGCAAAATCGTCGCCGCCTGCGTCGCTTGCGTCTCCTTCACCTTGTTCAAGATCGAGATGCCGACGAGCTGCTTCAGTGTGTCTTGGCCGGATATAGCGTTCAGTGTCGATTGAATATTCATCGGGATCGGGTCACCCTCTTCCGTTAGAGATGAATCGAACAGGTATGATGGCGCAGACGCTGTTCGTTATAACGACTATAGCTCATATAGGCAGAGGCTGTAAAGGGAGGATGGACATGGGGCTGGAGTTGCAGGGGGGGGCTAAGCTAGGACATATGAAAAAATATAAAATTACTTCGAAAAAAAAAAGAAACCTTGATACTCAAGGCTTTGTCAATGTATGCGGTTGAGAGGACTCGAACCTCCACGGGCGAAGCCCACTACCCCCTCAAGATAGCGTGTCTGCCATTCCACCACAACCGCGTATTTAAATGACCCGTAGGGGATTCGAACCCCTGTTACCTCCGTGAAAGGGAGGTGTCTTAACCCCTTGACCAACGGGCCTTGCTCGAAGCGACAAGTGTTATTATATATCATGCATAGGACGGATGCAATACCTTTTTTACAAAAAAATAATAAGGAATTCCCTGCCAAAGACTCAGGCCTGCAAATCGGTCTATTCGTCCTGGCAGAGAACCATATCAAGGAGAGACCCTGGCGCTATTCCGCTGTTTCGTAGCCGTTCGGATTGTTCAGCTGCCAGCGCCAAGCATCCTCGCACATCTGCTCCAGGCCACGCTCAGCCTCCCATTGCAGCTGCGCCTTCGCCTTGGCCGGGTCTGCATAGCATACGGCTATATCGCCAGGTCTGCGGTCTACGATCCGGTATGCGATGGTACGGCCCGATGCTCGCTCAAGCGCCTGAATCATCTCGAGCACGCTGTAGCCATTGCCTGTCCCGAGGTTGAATGCCTCTGCACCCTTATGAGCTCGAATATACTCCAGCGCCTTAATATGTCCGACCGCGAGGTCTACGACATGGATATAATCTCGCACGCCTGTTCCGTCTGGCGTCGGATAGTCGTTGCCGAATACGTTCACATGCGGAAGCTTGCCGACGGCCACTTGCGTCACGAACGGCATCAAGTTATTCGGCAATCCGTTCGGGTCCTCGCCGATCGTACCGCTCTCGTGAGCGCCGACGGGATTGAAATAACGGAGCAGCGCGATGCTCCACTCGTTGTCGGATACGTACAGGTCCCTCAGCACTTGCTCGATCATCAGCTTCGTCTGTCCATACGGATTTGTGGCGCCTAGCGGCATTTCCTCATCAATCGGCACCTGCTCCGGTACACCGTATACCGTTGCTGACGAGCTGAAGACGAGCTTCTTCACGCCATATTGCTGCATAACCTCGCATAGCGTCAGTGTGCCCGTAATATTGTTGTGGTAATATTGCAGCGGCAACCGAACCGATTCCCCTACCGCCTTAAGCGCGGCAAAATGAATAACCGATTCGATCTCGTGCTCGGCGAATACGTTCGCCAGCGCGTCCCGCTCCAGCAGGTCGACGGTGTAATAAGGGAACGTCCTTCCTGTGATCGCCTCGACCCGCCGTAGCGCCTCCGGCTTGCTGTTATAGAAGTTGTCGACGACGACGATGTCGAACCCGCGGTTCAACAGCTCTACGCAAGTATGAGTCCCTATGTAGCCTGCTCCACCCGTAACCAATACGGCCATCTGTACACCCTCCAACCGATCTGTCGGCAAAATTCGGGTTATTCCCCTACGTTCCATAGTAACTGGTAAGCCATTCCATAGGCAAGCTTAATTGTGAGGAGGGACGCCCCCTCGCATGCTCTGTACAGGCATTACTAATCATCGAGCCTTAAAATCGGTGTACCAGACATCCTATTGGAATTACCAACTTTCTATCAGACGCTCTAAAGGTAAGTGTAAAATAGCCCACACCTTAGGACTACTTCGGTGGTGCTACACGACAAGAGTCCGGCAATGACGTTGACCACGGAGCCAGTTGTCTCAAACCATGTTTATCATGAATGTTCCTAAACTGTGGCAAATGCTAGAACAAAAACTTCAAGTATTTGCGGATTCAACAATGCTGTAGATCGTCACACTTGCTTTCGCGCCTTTAGGCGCGTAGGTATATATCCAGTTTTTCCGGCCAATCAAATCCGGTTTAATGGCACGCTCCGCTCGGTTATTGTCAATCTCGAGCCTGCCGTCATGCATGAATGCGACAAGCTTGCCCCAATGGTTCAGGCTGCAGGTGACCACCTGTCCCGTCAAGTATGGTTATTGGCCTTACCCCAGGCAACAATGGTTTGACCGCTCGTTCGATATTTCTCAATACGAATTCTCTATGCCTGTAGTCGCTCTGCTCGATTAATTCAATGTCCTCATCGGTTCATACTGAGGACATTATCTCACCTATGCATACATGGGGTGAGGGCGAAGTGTATGACGCTTACCTTTAAAGACACTGCGCGCAAAGAAATAAAACAGAGAGGATGAACTTCTGCCTCTCTGTTTTGAAAAAGTTTTTAGTTCAGAGTCTGCTTCGATTTCAGTAGCCTGGCTGCTTTGAACCTATATTTTTTTAAGTTTAACGCTCGTTTCTCAATCAGATGCCATGAGAAATATGCCACGATTAAAGTTAGAGGGTATGAAAGTAGGAATAAACCTGCGAAGTTCAATCTATCCCCATGTAAGGACACAAGAAGTTGCTGTATTGGGAATGAGTAAATGTAGAGACCATAGGAGTAGTCACCGTTCTTTGAAAATTCACGAAGATGTTGATTACCCATAAATGCAAAAAACATAACGAGATATGTGCCGCAAAAAGTAAACGCAAATTGGAAGTGGCCAAAGCTACTAGTAGCGACTAACAATATGACAGATAAAATTGCTATATAACGATGCATGATTATGTAGTAACGTAACAAATAGCACAACATTCCTACAGTGAAATACTTAACTAATTCCGTTGTAATGGGTGATGCAAAATAGCCATTTCCAATAAGGTCAGGTGAATGTGATACCCAATAGACACCTAGTAAAAATAAAAGAATAATTTCTTTCCTCAGCATTTTTATTACACCTAATATGCCGACTAATATGTAACAAAGAAACTCAAATTCTAAGGTCCATAATGACCCGTTAACAATCCCTGCATCATCAGTATTGGCGAAAACACCTGGTAGTGAATAATACATTGGGTGAAGTAACACTGATTTTAGATAGGTGTAGGTTTCCGGACTCTGCATATAATCACGTAGAGGTAATGTCGTGACCAATGGCCCTAACACAAATACAGTAAGAAGCAACAAGACAATGAGTGCAGGGAAAATTCGAAGTGCTCTATTTAGAAAAAATTTCAATACATGATTATTCTTTTCATAGCTTTGAGTGATTAAAAAGCCACTTACGATAAAAAATATCGCTACACCCATTTTCCCAAGATGAAACTGTCCGTTGGTGAAGATAAATAACGGATCATGACTAGCATTAGTACCAAAAGAAAGTACACACGCATGAAATAAAAGTACTATGGAAGCTGCAAAAAATCTTATTAAATCAAAGGTATTGTTTCTTCCTTCGGAGTAATCACCAATGGCATTAATTTTTTTTAGCATAGGAATATCCTCATAATCACTTGAAATGTTTGATTTTCTAGACGCTTTCAACATTATACCAGAAAAAAGAGGACAGCAATAGAACTATTTGAGAATAGCAATAGGACCATACTGTAAAGCAATGACCATATTCGCCAAAAAGTAACGGTTCCAGATCTCGTGGATATCGCCGCATCCCAGTCTGACCGATTCTCCAAAAAAACAGGTGTGCAATGTGCTCGGGATTGGACACAGCAGCTTTTATTTCTGTACCCAAAACGCCCACGCGGCAAGCTCGCCTTGGAGAATGAAAGACTAAAAAAGGAGATCATACTGATCTATCATAAGCATGATGGCATTTATGGAGCCCCTAAGTTTAGACAGGAGCTCCTTAAGTCAGAGCTGCCCTTTAAAGTCTGTGAGAAAAGAGTACAGCGCATCATGAAGCGCCTGGGACTGCGGTCTGTCGTGATTAAGAAGTTTAGACCGGAGAAGAAAGATGCTGTGTACAATGGCGGAGAGAACTTACTGAATCGAGACTTCTTTACGACGCGCCGCAATGAAAAATGGGTTAGCGATGTGACTTATGTACATACGTTAGAGTTAGGCTGGTGTTATCTAGCCTCCATTATGGATTTATCCACATCCAAGATTATCGGTTGGTGTTTTAGCAAAACCATGGATAAATCGATTGTACTGTCTGCGCTAGATATGGCTGTGAACGCAGAAAACCCTGTGAAAGGCTTAATCCTGCACTCCGACCGAGGAAGTCAGTACACCTGCCGGGAATATCGAGATAAGCTGAAAGCGCTGGGAATTCGCCAATCCTTTTCAGCCAAAGGCTGCCCTTATGATAGCGCTCCGATCGAGAGTTTTCATTCGGTATTGAAGAAAGAGATGGTATATAGTGACTCATCCGGTTGCAACCCTCAAATTGGATTCGTATACCTCGAGCCGTCCTTTTACTTCATTGCTCTTGGCTAATGGCAGGCGCTTGCCAGCCCCCATTCGGGACTTTCACCGCGGAGATGACGCACACGGTGAGCGAACATACCAAAAGGAAACCGTCAGTTGACGGCTTCCTTTTTTGTATTCTATACGGAGAGAGAGGGATTCGAACCCTCGCACCACTTACGCAGTCTAACCCCTTAGCAGAGGGTCCCCTTGAGCCACTTGGGTATCTCTCCAAGAAATATGGCTCCCCGAACAGGACTCGAACCTGTGACAACTCGATTAACAGTCGAGTGCTCTACCAACTGAGCTATCAGGGAACGTGTTTATTAATTTATCATGAATGCTGCTTGATGTCAAGCTCGACGAGCATCAGCTTGCCCTTGCACTTGCCGCACACGTACCGCTTCGGATCGGCCTTGCGCTTGCGCAAATATTCCATCCGGCAATCCACACACACCAGCTTGTACCGGTAAGGCTCCCGGCGCTGCAACGAATCCGGCAGCGACTGACAATAGCGCGTGCCACCCACGAGCTGCAGCAGCGTCTTGAACTCCTCATCCCGATGCTGATATCCTTGCCCCAATATGTGAAGATGGTAATGACACAGCTCATGCTTAATGATCGCTTCAATATCTTGCCGACCGAACTGCTCATATTGCAGCCAGCTAATCTCAATATCGTGACTCCGTGTGAAATACCTGCCGCCTGTCGACCGCAGTCTCTTATTAAATCTCGCCTTGTGCTCAAAAGGACGTCCAAACGACGACAGCGAAATTTGCTCTACCCATTGCTGCAGCTGCCGATCATCCATGATCCATACTCCCACCCCTACGTCTGTTCTTCTCTACGCCGCTATGGCTCTAGTCCTATAACGTAACGCCTCACTTGAATTGTAACCGCTAATTAGGCTAAACTGTCAAGTAGTAATCTTACCAATCGTACACTTTTACATTCGGTTAATGTTAGGAGCGAACCCCATGTCGAATAAAAAATATGCGTTGCTGCAGCACGGCGCCCAGCTGGACTTCGTCGAGATGCCAGCTACCCACATGTATCAGCTCGCCGCGCTGAACCAGCGTCTGCACAAGGAGCTGGAGAAGCTGACTGCAAATGATGCACCCGAGCTGCCGAAGTTCGTCGCCGAATTCGAGCGCCTTGAGATCGTATTGCCCGGTGTAGAGCTGCAGAACGGCCTCGACTATATCAACCGTCTAGAGCAGACCTTCGCGGCGCTGCAGGCCGAGGAGAAGCAGTATCCGCTTATCTCGCTACTAACGGAGATCCGAGCGCTTCAGGCTCAGCTAGAGCAGTGGTACGAGGAAGAGGACGAGCTCTAAGCTCGACGAGGAACGCCCGCGGGCGAAGCACCGCTCGTGAGAAGACCGCCAAGGACGTGCACCCGTCGGTCCATTCGCCCATATGCTGATGCTATAACAGCGAAAGGGAAAGGACTGATCGGCATGCCACAATGGCTCTGCAATCAACTGATGCGCGCCTTCTACAACAAGAATCGGCGGCAAATCCGCCTGCTCAACGACTGCTGGTACTTCTACAGCACACGCAAGTCGGACTCCGAGCCAGCTGAACCGAAGACTCAGCCTTGAGGATACGTATCCGCTGCTCGATTCGCACCCGTTCAAGCACTGCCCGCGCGACGAGCCGCCACCGTCTTCTTATACGCCGCTTCCCCAGCACGAATAGAGCATATGCCGCGCAAGAGGAATTCAGTCCACCTTCGGATGTATTCCTCTCGCCCAGCTATGCTTCTCCTGAAATAACAGGTTCCATAAATATCGGAGCCTGTTATGGCAAGCCTCGAATTTGGCGCAGCCAAATTGAGGGCCTTCCTTGATAAATCATCACCTTATAGTGCCGCGTCAGCGGCATGGCTGTCTCTCCTGAAATAACAGGTTCCATAAATATCGGAGCCTGTTATGGCAAGCCTCGAATTTGGCGCAGCCAAATTGAGGGCCTTCCTTGATAAATCATCACCTTATAGTGCCGCGTCAGCGGCATGGCTGTCTCTCCTGAAATAACAGTCTCCGTAAATATCGGAGCCTGTTATGACAAGCCTCGAATTTGGCGCAGCCTAATTGAGGGCCTTCCTCGATCTATCATCATCTGAAGGTGCCGCGTCAGCGGCATGGCTGTCTCTCCTGAAATAACAGGCTCCGTAAATATCGGAGCCTGTTATGACAAGCCTCGAATTTGGCGTAGCCAAATTGAGGGCCTTCTTCGATCTATCATCATCTGAAGGTGCCGCGTCAGCGGCATGGCTGTTTCTCCTGAAATACGATCCTTTTATTTCGGCTGCTTCATCGTCAGGCCAACTCGGCCCTTCTTCTCATCCACATTCAGCACCCACACCGTCACGACATCTCCGACAGACACGACATCCATCGGATGCTTGACATAAGAATGACTCAGCTGCGAGATGTGCACAAGTCCGTCGTTCTTAATGCCAATATCTATGAAGGCACCGAAGTCGATCACATTGCGCACCGTCCCCTTCAGCTCCATCCCGACCTGGAGATCCTCCAGCTGCAGCACGTCCGTACGCAAGATCGGCGCAGGCATCTCGTCGCGCGGGTCACGACCAGGACGCAGCAGCGACTCGACAATGTCCTTCAGCGTCGGCACACCGACGTCCAGCTTCGGCGCCAGCTGCTCCGCCTCCACCTGCTGCAGCATCGCCTTCATCTGCTCCGTGCCGAGCATCGAGAGCTCGAGCTTCAGCTCCTTGAACAGCTTGTCCACGACCGTGTACGATTCCGGATGGATCGGTGTATTATCGAGCGGGCTCGCACCCTCCGGTATGCGCAGGAAGCCGACGCACTGCTCGTATGCCTTCGCACCGAGACGCGGCACCTTCTGCAGCTGCTGACGACTCGTGAACTTGCCGTTCTCGTCGCGGAACTTGACGATGTTGCGAGCCAGTGTCTGATTAATGCCCGAGACGTAGGACAGCAGCGACGGCGAGGCCGTGTTCACATCGACGCCGACATGGTTCACCGCCGACTCGACGACGAACGTCAGACTCTCATCCAGACGCTTCTGCGACACGTCATGCTGGTATTGACCGACACCGATCGCCTTCGGCTCGATCTTCACGAGCTCGGCAAGCGGGTCCTGCAGACGGCGGGCAATCGAGATTGCACTGCGCTCCGCCACATCGAGTGCCGGGAACTCCTCCTGCGCCAGCTTCGACGCCGAGTACACGCTCGCCCCTGCCTCGTTGACAATCAAGTACGCAAGGCTCCGCGACTTCAGCTCACCGATCAGCTCGGCGACGAACTGCTCCGTCTCCCGCGACGCGGTGCCGTTGCCGATGACGATCAGCTCCACCTGATATTGCTCGATGAGCCGCTTGAACGTCGCCTTCGCCTCGGCGACCTTGTTGTTCGGAGGCGTCGGGTACGTGACGGCGATCTCGAGCATCTTGCCCGTATCGTCCACGACCGCAAGCTTACAGCCTGTCCGGTACGCGGGATCGACGCCGAGCACAACCTTACCCTTGACCGGAGGCTGCAGCAGCAGGTTCCGAAGATTTTCGGCAAAAATCTGAATCGCCTGCTCTTCGGCCTTCTCCGTCATCTCCCCTCGCACCTCACGCTCAATGGAGGAGGCGAGCAGCCTCTTGTACGCATCCTCAATGACCGCAACGAGCGTATCCCGCACGACCGACGGCCCCTTGATCGTCTGCTTGCCGATATATTCATGTATGCGCTCCACAGGCACATCCAGCGCCACCTTCAGCACGTCCTCCCGCTCCCCGCGGTTGATCGCAAGAATGCGATGCGGCGGCAGCTTGCGTACCGGCTCCTGGTAACTGTAGTACATCTCGTAGACGGACTCCTGCTCGGCATTCTTCGCCTCGGTCCGCAGCACACCCTGCTCGAACGTGAATCTGCGCAGCCAGGCGCGTATCTTCGCATCGTCGGCGATTCTCTCGGCCATAATGTCCATCGCACCCTGTACGGCCTCCTCCGCCGTCTGAACGCCCTTCTCCGCGTCGATGTATGCCGCAGCCTGCGCCTGTAGGTCGCCCTGCCGAGGCTGCGAGGCGATCCAATCAGCCAGCGGCTCGAGCCCCTTCTCCTTCGCCACGCTCGCCCGCGTCTTACGCTTCTGCTTATACGGGCGGTACAGGTCCTCGACCTCCTGCAGCTTCACCGCCTGCTCGATCGCAGCTCGCAGCTCGCCAGTCAGCTTCCCTTGCTCGTCGATGAGACGGAGCACCTCGAGCTTGCGATTTTCCAGATTGCGCAGGTACGTCAGACGCTCCTCAATATCCCGCAGCTGATTCTCATCGAGCTCCCCTGTCATCTCCTTGCGGTAGCGCGCGATGAACGGGATCGTATTGCCTTCATCCAGCAGGCCGACGGTCGTCTTCACCTTGCCCTCGCCGATCTTCAGCTCCGCCGCAATCGTGCGCAGAATGCGCTCAGCGATCGCCTTGCTCATCTCCTCCGTCAGCTCGACGCCGCTCTTGCCCTCTTCTAACTGCTGCTCCTTGGCCATCCCCTCGACACCTTCCCTCATTCTTATCCATCTATATAAAAAGCCAACAAAAAACGAGGGTCGCAACCCTCGCCTCAGCCCCGCACAATCTCTTAAAATTCGATCAAGCCCACGCTGATCTGCAATGCATCGTCGACCTTGCGCATCGTTTCTTCATCCAGGTGCGTAATCTTATCCGTCAGCCTCTGCTTGTCGATCGTCCGAATCTGTTCAAGCAGAATGACAGAATCTCTGTCAAAACCGTGCGCTTCCGCGTCAATCTCCACATGCGTCGGCAGCTTGGCCTTCTGAATTTGGGCCGTAATCGCAGCCACGATCACCGTAGGGCTGAAGCGATTGCCGATATCATTCTGAATGACTAGAACCGGCCTTACGCCACCCTGCTCCGAGCCTACAACAGGGGATAAGTCCGCGAAGAAAACGTCGCCACGTTTGACAATCAATCGCTACACCCCGCTAACTAGACGGTCGAGCGTATGATCCGCTTCTTCCTCCGCCTGAAAGGCTTCCGAGGCCATAAGGAGATTGATTTTCGCCATTTCCATATACCCGCGTTGCATCGACTCACGCAGATGTCTCTTCTTCCGTTCCAGTAAATAAAGCTTCATCGCCTGACGGATCAGTTCGCTGCGGTTGGAGTTTTCCTTCTCGACGAGATGATCGACCTCTTCGAGCAAATAGTCCGGCAAGCTGATCATGATGCGCTTCGTGTTCTGAGCATTGGCCACCTCTTCATACACCCCCAAAAACATGCGAACAGCTTATTTCCATTATGGCAAACTTCCAGTTAAAATATACAAGATCAATATATGCGCCCCGTATATCACTTATGTTATACCTAACGGCATCGCACGAGTATGATTGCTATACATATTCGCGGTAAAAGATGAAAATCCTCTCATGAGGCTATAAAAAGTAGCTTGGTAATATGGACCTTACTCCTCAGCAGCCTTCTCCCATAGATGGCGCAGCAGCGGATTGACCGAGCGTACGACCGCTCCGTTCTTCGTATAGACACGCGGCACACGATGGGAGATCATGCAGACGATCTCGTAATTGATCGTACCGAGCCAGCTCGCGTGCTCCTCGGCCGTAATGCGCTCCCCCCCTTGCTCCCCTAGAATAACTACTTCTTCCTCTATAGAAATATCGGCAATTCCGGTCACATTCGTCATACATTGATCCATGCAAATTCTCCCAACGACCGGCACACGCTGCCCGCGCACGAGCACCTCCGCCTTCCCTGTCAGCATCCGGGAATACCCGTCCGCATAACCAATCGGCAGCGTCGCAATCGTCTCCTCGCCGCTTGTCTTGTACACTGCGCCATAGCTGACGCCCTGACCGGGCGGCACCTGCTTCACCATGACAACCCCGGTCTTGATGCTCAGCACCGGACGAAGCTCGACACGCTGCTTATTGACCTCAGCCGACGGATATAGCCCGTACATGCTGATGCCCAGCCGCGCCATATTGAACGTATGGTCGGGCAGATCGATCGCCGCGGCGCTGTTGCCTGCGTGCACATAGCGGAATTCGACCGACTGCTGCCGGTAATGGCGGACGACTCGCTCGAATCGAGCGTACTGACCGAGCGTATGGCTCTTATCCGTCTCGTCCGCACAGGCGTAATGGGTGAACAGCCCCTCCACCTCCAGGCCCGCCGTCTGCCGCGCCCGATCGATGAACGGAATCGCCTCCTCCGACGCAATCCCGAGCCGATTCATGCCGGAATCGAGCTTAATATGGATACGCAAGGGACGTCCCTCTGCACACGCAGGCGCGAGCCGCTCCCACGCCTCTAACACCTCGTACGTATATATATTTAATGTAATATTATGCTCATATGCAATTAGCAAGCCCTCGGGCGGCGTATACCCCAGCACCAGAATCGGCGCGGTGACCCCCGCACGTCGCAGCTCCAGCCCTTCATCCAGGAAGGCCACCGCTATGTACGTGACTCCGCAATCCAGAGACTCCCTGCACACCTCGACCGCTCCATGCCCGTACGCATCAGCCTTCACGACCGCCATCATCGATACGTGCTTCGGCAGCGCCTCCCTGAACGCCAGCAGATTGTGCCGCAGCGCATCCAGCGATATCTCCACCCTTGTCGGCCGGTAAAATGAATCCACAAGCTCACCTTCTTCAGTCTCATCGTCTAGTCGCTTCAAGCGCAATACACCCATGGTAATCGCATGCCAGTAGGCTGTCAACCTGTTGTCTACTTACGCTATACAGCCGTTCATATATACTTATTCGTATAGGCGTTGCATTATGATGCCAGGGCCAGACCGCACACCTGGATCATCCCTTCTTCTACTTGCAGCCGACACAGCCCCTATTCTGTGCAAAAAAGACCCCGCAGCCCATGACGAGCCGCGAGGACGATCAAAAAAACTCTCTCTTATTTCCCCATTTCCCCTTGAACCGCCTGCGCTACCTTAATCATCTCATCCTCCGGCAAATCACCGGTCGACAGCCTGAACTCCACGCCGTCATATGTCCAAGTCAGTGTCTTCTTCGCATCGCCTGTTACAACTCCAAGAGTGAAGCCCAGATCCATAATATCTCCTGGAAGAATCGACACCGTCTTCTCCTTCGGACGCGATTCGATCAGCGTGTAATTGTACTTGCCCGTGTAGCGGAGCATGATTGCCTTGCCGTCGCCCAGCTTCAACTCTGTCGTGTCCTGCAGCTTCACGCCGCTTGGCATGTAGTTCGGCTGAATAATGCCGAAGGACTGGTCGTTCGACGACTTCGCGCTTGCAGCCTTGTCCTCAGCGGATGGCGCAGACGCCGACTTGTCCGCAGGTTGACCTTGCTTCTCACCGGCTGCACCTGCCTGCTCCTTCGACGGCTCACCGTGGTTATGCCCCATGGTCGGCAGCGTCTTCAGGCTCGAGCTTGTCATGTTGCGCTGCATATCGAATTGATCCTTCTCGAACTTCGCACCGAACTCGAACTTATCGAACTGAAGCGTGACCATAATATTGTTATTCGTATCGGATACCTCGACATGCTGAGGTGCATAGCTACTCTTATCCAGCCACACCTTCTGACGAGCCAGCGAGCTATTCTGGTAATTCGCCGCCACATCGAAGATGAACGACTTCTCATCGGACGTGAACTGGCGCTCATTATCCATCAGAATGCTCTGGACGAGCGACTGATACAGGTACACTTGTCCTTGGTTGTCCGGCCAATCGCTCTGAAAGCGGAAGCTCTTGTTCAGATGCGGCGTCAGCACGAACACCCCATCATCGTTGCGCAGCACGATCTGTGTAATGTCCTTCTTCACATTCGTTAGCGCAATACGGTAGTATGACTCCGCCATGAAGCATACCTCTACCGCATATTCCTGCGGCTCCGTGCCGGTGTTCAGCGTCATTTTACCTTCTGCATGATAGCTCTGCAGCTTGCCCATCATTCCATCCAATTCCTTCACAACCGACCCTGCGTCCTTCTTGCCGACCAACCCACAGCCCGACAGCACCAGAGTCAAGCACAGCATTACTGCAACCGCCCACTTCAACCGCTGCATCGCGTTCATCCCCTCCACGACTTAATCAACTCACCTTCTTAATACATGTCTATGAGAGGACTTGGCCGATTATGCAGACAAGGTTCGGGCAGATGCTAAAAACTCCTATAACCCGAAGGTCACAGGAGCTAGTAAGCATTCTTATTCAGGAAGCCGTTCACGATCGTCATCCATATAATGCGAATATCGAATAGAAAAGTCCAGTTCTCAATGTAGAAAATATCGTACTGTATCCGATCCTCAATCGACGTATCGCCGCGAAGCCCGTTCGACTGTGCCCAGCCTGTAATGCCCGGACGAATGTGATGCTTCACCATGTACTTCGGAATCTCTTCCTTGAACTGCTCCACGAAGTACGGCCGCTCTGGTCGCGGTCCTACAACACTCATATGACCGAATAGCACGTTAAAAAACTGCGGCAGCTCATCAAGACTCGTGCGGCGCAGGAAGGAACCGAACCGCGTCTTGCGCGGGTCATCCTCGGTCGTCCACTTCGTGTCAGAATCCGATTCAGTCTGAACTTTCATCGAGCGGAACTTATACATCATGAACGTACGTCTGTTCAAGCCGACGCGCTCCTGCTTGAAGATAACAGGCCCAGGCGAAGTCAGCTTAATACCCGCCGCGATGACGAGCAGCAGCGGAGACGTCAGCACGATCGCCGCTAGCGAGAACACGATATCGAACGTACGCTTGAAGAACCGATTGCGGAACTCATCAAGCGGAATATCTCGCACATTAATGAGCGGAATGCCAGCGAAGTTATCGAAATACGGACGCGCAGGCAAGTAGTTGAAGTAATCCGGTATGATGAGCGTCTTGACGCCGGCTTTTTCACAAATATTAATAATCTTGCCGTACTTGTGATGAGCAGACAGCGGCAGCGCGATGATCACTTCGTCGACGAGATTGTCGTTCAGGATCTGCTCCAGCTCACTGATGCGTCCCATAATCGGCGCCAGCCTTCGGCTCGCGACGTCATGCTGCTCCTGGAAGTCATCTAGGAAGCCGACCACCTCATAGCCAAGCTCCGGATGCTGCTGCACGTTCTTGTAGAAGCTCTTGCCGAGTGTGCCTGCTCCAAGAATAAGCATGAACTGCTTATTGTACCCCTTCTGCCGCAGACGCTTCAGGGAATACTTCAGGACGTACCGATAGAAGCTGACGACTAAGATATTGTTCACGAGGAACAATAACAGATAAGAACGCGAGACGTCGAGCTCCTTCAGAATGAACAGGATGCTGAGCAAGATCAGCAAGCTGATCGTGTACACGTGGATGATCGTGAACAGCTCATACGAGAAACGCTTCTTCCGCTTCGGCGTATAGAAGCTCGACATGTAGCCGAAGCCGACGACGATGACACCATACACGACGCTCCACAGCGCATAGTCCTTAATCGGCAGCGGGTTCTCATAAGCGATCCAGCCGCTCTGGAACTTCAGCCACCACGAGAACAGGAACACGAGCTGTATCGATATAAAATCGGTCAGAGCATAGACCTGCGACAAGAAGCCCTGACTTCTACGTATCATTCATTTTTCACCTCACGGATCCAAATTTGTTCAGTAAGAGTGAAATAGCTAGCTTCACTGTAATACCAGTATAAACGAAAAAATTGACGAATGGGGAGTATTTTTTGGAAAAATGCTTCCTATGGAACAAATACATCGCTCGGTGGAACTCATAAATGATCTTAAAGGGCTTGCGTCGGCTACTGGCTCCCTTATAATGAGTGATCTGTGTATACGGATAATAGTGAATGCCCCAGCCCGCTTCCTTAATACGGTAGCACCAGTCAATGTCTTCCCCATACATGAAGAAATCCTCATCCAGCATCCCCACCTGATCAATGACCTCACGCCGCACCATCATGAAGGCACCGACCAAGCAGTCCACCGGATAATCCTTGTCAGGATCTAGGTGAGTGAGCTGGTACTGATTGAACCGCGCACTATTCGGGAACAGCTTCGATATGCCGAAGGCGTAATAGAATGAAGCCGATGGCGTCGGGAAGCCGCGGCGGCAAGCCTTGTCGAGCGACCCATCCGGCAGCACGACCTTACAGCCCGCCGCGCCGACTGTTGGATTGGCCTCCATGAAGTCAAGCATCGTCTGCAGCGTATCCGGCTGCACGACTGTGTCGGAGTTGAGCAGCAGGATGTAACGGCCCTTGGCGATGCGCATGGCTTGGTTGTTGGCTTTGGCGAAGCCCAGGTTTTGGTCATTTGCGATTAGTGTAAGTTGTGGGCACTTCATACGTATCTGTTCGACTGAAGAGTCCACAGAATTATTATCTACAACAATTAACTCATACTCGGACCACGTCCTAGAACGAAGTACAGACTGCAAGCAAGCAATCGTTAGATCACACGTATTGTAGTTGACTATGATTATGCTTAAAGTAGTCATTGCTTCTCCTACATTTCAATTGCATCGATTTAGAAGTTATGAATCTATGAAGTCATATAATTCTTCAGGATTGATTTTTAGCTTGTCTTGAATCATGCTTCTTTCTTCCCAGATACGGCTAAATTTTTTGACTAAATCAAGCCAAGCGCTCAGAACAAGAGGTTCTTTAATCAACAAATATAAGAAGCTCGCACACTCATACATGAGAATAGCTATAAAATCCTTCAAAAGATATTTTATTTTTTCGTTTTTTAGTAACATTTTGTAACGATTGATATATGAAAACTTGCGGATATGAAGCGGAATCTTTTTTCTTTCACCAGTCTTCCACCCTCGCACATGAAAAGCAGTAGCATCAGCGCAGTAATACGCCTTCCAGCCAAATAGATTACTTCTCCACGCTATATCCACATCTTCTTTGTATGCGAAGAAATCCTCATCATAAAAACAACCATTGATACTAACATCATCAATCATTAGCCTGGAATATATCGCTGCTGCTCCAGATACGCCGAACACTTGCCCGGAAGTTGTCCATCTATCGACAGACTCACCCGAGCCACGGTCAAATACGCGTCTGGACTTGGTGATCCGAAGACCAGTACTGTCAACAATGGAAGGATTATTCTTCAGTAATAGTTTCCCAGTAGCACTTCCAATCGACTCACTTTGCTGCATACATTTTATACAATGAGATATATACTCTGGATGCATAATCACATCTGGGTTAAGTACAACATGATAATCGGACATAACCATCCGTATAGCTTGGTTATGTCCGGCAGCGAAACCAACATTATGAGTATTAGTGACTACTACTACCTTGTCACCAAAACCACTTACAATTTCAAGAGTGTTATCAGAAGATGCATTGTCAATAATTATAATTTCTTCAATAGGGTAAGTCTGTTTCAGCACAGAAAGGATGCAATCATAAATATACAGCTCACTATTGAAAGTAACAATCTGTACAACTACCTTATGCCTCATAGAGGCACTCCTGTTGCTGTAGAAAATCAATCAGTGCTTCTCGCCAATGCCTGAGCTCGTTAAACCCATTAGTACGCAATGACATTTGCTCCAAAACTGAATATTGAGGTCGAGGGGCTGGGCGTCTAAACTCCTCGGTTGTGCATGGGCTGATAACAGTGGTTAATCCATGTTCTTCGAAGATCGCTTTTGCAAAATCATACCACGAACAATTGCCCGAATTTGTAGCATGATATATACCATACTTATCCGTTGCGACCAATTCACCTAAAAAAATAGCCAAGTCCTGTGTGAACGTCGGAGATCCCACTTGATCATTTACCACATGAAGTTGATCACGTGTTTTCGATAGCTCAAGCATTGTTTTAACAAAGTTATTACCATATAATCCGTATACCCATGAGGTTCTCACAATATAATATTTGCTGGATAAGGACTGCGTCAGTATTTCGCCCGCCCTCTTTGACTTACCGTAGATACTCATAGGATTCGTATTATCATACTCCCTGTAAGGCGAAGCGGCATTCCCATCAAAAACATAGTCCGTGCTTATGTAACAAAATTTACTGCCGATTCGCTCAGAGGCAACCGCGATATTTCGTGTTCCATTTGCATTTATTAGATACGCCTGGTCTTCATCCGTCTCTGCCTTATCTACTGCTGTATATGCGGCACAATGTATTACTGCATCAGGACGAAACTCCTCTATTCGATACTGACATTGCTCTAAATCTGTAATATCGAGTTCCAATCTGCCTAAGCCTAATACATTATGATTTTTGCCAAGTACTCTTACAACATCCCGTCCCAATTGCCCTTGGGCTCCAGTAACAAGTATCTTCATACCATTTCACCTCATCAAGGCTGATGCTGTTGTGCAGTATCATGCTTGTACTGTCCATTCAGAATCCGCTCCCACCACGACTTGTTTTCTAAGTACCATTTCACAGTCAACTTAATACCTGATTCAAAGTCATGCCTTGGGCTCCATCCCAATTCGCTTCTAATTTTAGTTGCGTCGATACCGTATCGACGGTCGTGTCCAAGACGGTCAGCTACATATTGAATTAAAGATTCTGGCTTATTTAGTTCCCTTAATATCGTTTTTACAATATCAATATTTGTTCTTTCATTGTTTCCACCAATATTGTACACTTCTCCGCTAACACCTTTGTGTAGCACTAAATCAATCGCACTGCAGTGATCTTCCACGTATAGCCAATCACGTACGTTCAATCCATCTCCATAGATAGGAAGGCTCTGGTCGTTCAGTGCATTCGATATCATAAGCGGAATCAACTTCTCTGGAAACTGATACGGCCCATAGTTATTGGAACAACGTGTAATATTAACATTCATTCCAAATGTCTCATGATAGGCTCTGACCAACAAGTCACCACCAGCTTTGCTCGCTGAGTATGGGCTGTTCGGTGCGAGTGGAGTAAGTTCCGTAAACAACCCAGTATCACCTAGTGACCCGTATACCTCGTCCGTGGATACTTGAATGAATTTACGGACACCGTGAGCTTTAGCAGCGTCTAGAAGAACTTGAGTTCCCAAAACGTTTGTCTTAACGAAAATCTGTGGGTCCTGTATACTTCGATCAACATGTGATTCAGCAGCAAAATTTATTACAACATCAGTTTTATCGTTGAATAGATTATTGACAGCTTCAGAATCAGCAATATCGGCCTGAACAAAACGATAATTAGGATGATCTTGAAGAGATCTTAAATTATCCAAGTTACCTGCATAGGTCAACGCATCCACATTGATAATCTTGTAGTCATTATATTTACTTAACATATACATAATGAAGTTACTTCCGATAAATCCCGCTCCACCAGTGACAATTATGTTCATAGTCTACCTCTTTATTCAAAATTATTATCTGCAAACTGAAGCTGCGGAAGCTTCGCATCCTTATCAGACAATATTGGCTTAATAGTAGGCCAATCAATAGATAAAAACGGGTCATTCCACGCAATGCCTCGATCATGCTCAGGGGAGTAAAGTTCGTCAACTTTATACATCACTTCAGTATTAGGAACCAATGTACAAAAACCATGAGCGAATCCCTTTGGAACTAGTAACTGTCTTTTGTTTGACGCGCTTAGTATCACACCAACCCACTGACCATAAGTAGATGAGGATTTACGAATATCAACCGCAACATCGTATATAGCTCCTACAGCCACCCGAACTAACTTCGTTTGAGCTTTGGGTGCTAACTGATAGTGCAATCCCCTGAGTACGCCTGCCTCAACTGAGAGTGAGTGATTATCCTGCAAAAACTCATAGCTTAAGCCATGCTTGTGGTATTTACTTGCGTTGTAAGTCTCCATAAAAAAACCTCGATGATCACCGAATACAGGTGGCTCTACAATCACTACGCCCTCGAGTTTAGTCGCAATAATATTCATAACTACCCCTTTTATAATTTAAGTTTACCAAATTCCTCAGCAAAAACTAAATCTTTAGCTAATTCATTAGCCTTTGCTAAAGATTCATGGGTTCCAGCATCTGTCCACCAGCCCTCTAAAATATCATAAGTCAATTGCCCACGTGCAATATAGCAATTATTAACATCCGTAATTTCTAATTCGCCGCGTGAGGAGGGTTGCAACGTTTTTATGATGCTGAACACAGAGCTATCAAACATATAAATACCCGTTACCGCATAATTGCTTTTGGGAGACTGAGGTTTTTCCTCTATTGACAAAATTCGATCTCCTTGAAGTTCAGGAACTCCGTATCGTTTAGGGTCGTGCACTTCTTGTATTAATATTTTAGCTCCAATACCTTGGCTTTTGAAATTAACAACATATTTTCCAATTTGATCCGAGAAAACATTATCCCCCAACACCACAACCATCTGGTCGTTGCCAACAAAGTATTCAGCTAGCCCTAGTGCTTGTGCGATACCCCCAGCCTCATCTTGAACCTTGTAAGTGAAAGAAACACCCATCTCTTTTCCACTACCAAGAAGATTCACAACATCCCCCATATGGTCTTTACCAGTTACAATTAAGATGTCATTAATATTCGCTTCTTTTAATTTTGCTACTGCATGAAATATCATCGGATACTTGCCAACAGGAAGCAAATGCTTGTTGGTGACCTTCGTCAGTGGAAACAGGCGCGACCCCGTACCTCCGGCTAGAATTACTCCTTTTACTGCCATATTTACACTCCTTTATATTTCACTAATTCTTCAATTTTCATTTTAATTTCTTTTTGACTTTTTCCTTCAAGATTCATTAATCTATGTACAAATGAATCATTAATAATTAAATCATTCCGAATATAGAAATTAAGTAGCGATTGAACAAAACCATCGTTGTTATAACGAGCGACCATATATTTTTTTTCCCTCTTTACTTGATCTTGGTTCTGCATAATATGGTAATGATATACTATAGAAGAAGGACAGTTTGATAAACTAAAGCCCATTTTTTTTATTTGTAGTGCAATGTCATTATCTTCAAAAGCATTAATATATTTATCAGAGTAATCTAATTCAGAAACAATTACTTTTTTAAAAAGAGTGGCGCCTCCAGGAACCCAGTCACATTTATGCCATAGTGCAGAAGAGACATCTTGTTCATTTTTGTTATCGTCAATTAAATAGAAAGTTATAAAACCATCACTTTCAATGTAACTACCTCCGTTAAATTGAATTTTTCCATCTGGAAAAATAGTTTTACAGCATACAGCTCCAATATTAGGATCTTTCTCAGCCGCAACAATTAACTCCTCAATCCAACCTTCTGTCACTAAAATATCATTGTCTAGGTTAATAATATAATCTCCGGTTGCTAGTTTCGTCGCTTCTCTGCGTCCACCTGGACAACCTAAGTTTAGCTTCGAGTAGTATATTTTCACACTTGGTAAACTCCCAAAATTTTCTTTTAAAAATTGAACTGTTTCCTTTGAAGATCCATTATCAAAGATGATAATTTCATGTTCAACATTTACAGTCTTCTTGATAGCTTCAACGCATTTTAATGTCATATCTTTTTTCTCAAAAGATAATATAACAAATGAAATTTTTGCGTTGAAGTTACCTTTTCGAATATTTTCTCTCATAATTGCTTCTTTCTTGATTTGTCTAACTATCACTTCAATATTAGCGTGAGATTCTATTGTTGTCTGCTTTTCGTGAATACGATGATGATAAATAGGTTTTGGTAAATAAGCAAAAGCATCACCATAATGAAAAGCTGTTTTCAACGCAATGTCATAATCTTGTGCTCCATCAAATCTACTTTCATGAAGCCCTATTTTAGTAAAAACTCTTTTATTGATTATTTTCAAATGTGAAGTATACATGCCTTTTAGTAACTCTTCGAAATAGTTACTTGTGGGGCGAGAAATAAAAGTTTCTATAGTGCTATTTTTATTTTTAAACTCGTTATATCGATCAGAGTAGCCGTATACATTAGATTCTTTCTCTTTTATTTTATTCATTAATAACTCAATAGCGTCAATTTCCAACCAATCATCACAATCTAAAAATGCAATCCAATTACCTTGAGCTTGTATGATTGCATTATTCATAGTCTGACTTATCCCAACATTAACCTCATTTTTGATATACTTAAAATTATTGTGTCGCGAATGAAAATCTTGTAATATTTCTGTAACTAAAGGGTCTGTTGAACAATCATCGACAGCAATGACTTCTAAATTTTCATAGGTCTGCAAAATAGCACTTTCAAAACATTTTGCTAAATATTCTGAATTATTGTAAACTGGAATGACAATAGAAACCATATCCATATCTTTTGACTTCAAAGTAATTAGACTTTCATTCTTATTATTATTTAAATAACCTCTTACTCTTAAACGGTCTCTGAATTTATAATATTTAGAAAGAAAAGACCATCCATTAGATTTATAGATGGTATTTAATTCTTGTTTTAATTGATTTATTATATGATCTGCATTTTGCAACTTATGCTTTAACTGTGCATTTTCGACAACAAGCTTATTATGCTCTAAAGTCAATTTCTCAAAATCCATTTTTGACAATTCTAGCACCCTTTCTTATAAAGTTTATCATTTTCATCAAAAAATTAAGATGTGGTCGTTTATTTTTGTCTTTATATTCAAGGTACTCACCAATATTAAGAGAAACATTACAATGATATAAGTTTACGATCATATTATCATAAGACTTTTTCATGTTCTTTCTTCGTTTAAATCGATCAAAAAAATGCAATGATGTTCTAAATTCAGATGTAATCTTCTCGACGTATAAAAATCTATACTTACAGGCTATTTTCAACCAAAAATGCCAGTCCTCTAAATAATCTAATTCTTCGTTTATACCTCCCAATTCTCGAATTATCTCTCGCTTAAACATAACAGATTGTATTGGTAAAAAATTTTGAGCAATTAGAGTTAAAATACTAAATTTGCTATTGAATGTACAAATACGATATAGTACTCTAAAGTAATTTCGTTCTATCGATCTATATTTTATCATTGCCTCATAGGCAAGGCTGTAAGCCACTTTATATTCAATATTTTCCTGCAAAGCTGACATTAATATCTCCAAATGATCAGGATATAATAAGTCATCATCATCTAAAAAATTAATATATTCACCAGTCGCCAGTGCCAAACCTATATTAGCACTTTTACTTCTACCAATATTGTTATTACCTGTGGTAGTATAAATTATATCTAGATCAGAAAATTCATTTTTTAACATATATTCAACTTGATTGTCGCCATCCTCTACTACAATTACTTCGAAACTACGATAAGTTTGGTTTCTAATTGATAACAAAGCTTGTTTTATATATTCAGGGTTTCTATATGTACGAATAATAATTGAAACCTTTGGCCCATTGCACAACGGCTTCCATTTATAATTTGAACCTATTTTCATATACTCATAGTCAAACCTAATAAATTTAGGTTTAAACTTATTACTTTTTTTATTATTCATACACCATTTTCGAGCTTTAGATCCTAATCTTAAACTAGCTACTATTTTTTTATGTAACAATAAATAGTTACTTTTCTTTTTCATTACATGATAAGCGATTATCAAGCTATATCCAACAAATGTATCTAAAATTGTGCCAAATTTGTAACGCAAATATAAATTATTAATCATAATATGATTAATTTTGTTAGTATCATCAAGTGAGGTAGAAGTATAATGAAAAACAACACTTTCGGGGACATAAACTAATTTGTATCCGAGCATTCTTAATCTCCAGCTTAAATCTACATCTTCCCCGTATAAAAACAAATTTTCATCATAGCCAGCGACTTTAATAAAAATATCTCTTTTAATTAAGCAGGCAGCCGAACTTGCCCAACTTGTTTCTAAAGTAATTGGATCGTAATATTTAGGGTGTTCATAAGGAGCCTGTCTCAGTTCCCATAAAGCAATATCTCCGTTTGAATCGCCTACTTTTTTTGTTAAATTACGAATAGAATTATACTCTAACTCTGTATCTATATTTAAAAACAAAATAAACGGATTGTTTGTGTTTTTGACACCAATATTGTTTGCTTTACCAAAACCATGATTAACTGATTGCTTTAATATCGTGTAAGAACCAAACATTCTTGACTCAGCAAAATTTTCAAGTAATTCACAAGTGTTATCATCGGAATTATTATCAATTACTGTAATATATACATACTTTAGATCATAGTTTAGCTTTACAAGACTGCTCATACATTTATGTATCCATTTTGACGAGTTGAATGTTACTATAATAACGTCTAGATATAACATAATTACATCTTCCTCTTAATTAATGATCCAATAAATCTCAAAGGCTTCGTTAACTTCCAAGAAGTGGAGTTTTGTAACTCAAAATGCTTTTGTTTTATGTCCAATAATTGATCGTTCAATTGTATAAACTCTGACTTTAAAAGTTCAAATTCATGCTTGTTTTGCATAAGATTATTTTTTTGGCTCTCTAGTTCATTTTGCAACTTTTCATGTAGAACTATCTTCTCAGTTATTATCTTATCTTGTTTTTTTATCTTATCTAATGTCGAAATGATATCACTATTCAGACTGTATATTTTACTTTTCTGTTCGCATATTTGTTCATTCTTTTCAGCTATAGTTGCATTTTTTTCTTCTAGCAACTGCATGTTCATAATTAATTCTCGTACTACAGTATCATGTATAGTTGTTGCTGACATCTCTACAAAGATCTTATATTGCCTGTTCTCTCCTTTTACTTGTTCGTTTTTCTCATGAGTATATTTTATAAAAAGATGATTGTTAGACCCTACTGTTAGGCAGCTAAAGTATTTAGTTTCACGGTTAATACGTCTTATGTTCTCATTGTAGCTTATATTAAGAAAGTCATTTGACTCATCCGCCAATACGATTCTTTTCTCACCGTTTTCTGAATCAGAAACTATAATATAAATCGATCTGATGATTATATAAGCAGATTGTTTTATAGGATCAATTCGAAAATGATCATCAAATTCTTGATTAAAATTAAACTGAAGTACTTGAAATTGTTGAGAGTAGTTTGTCCAAATTGTCTTTTCATATGTGTATTCACCGTTTACAGGCAACAAAACCTGTACAGGATACTTCGTCTCATTGATTAAATTAACAACGCTATTTAATGAATATCTAATTTTCCGATACTGATCATCTGTTCGATTTTCACCATGCACCATAGATTGAAAATTTCTTTCAATGTCATTAAAAATGTCTACTAGATTTTCACTTATTTCAAAATACCGAATTATGTCTGCTAATGAAACATTAACGCTAATAAAATTACAATATTTAGTCCAAAAACTAAGTATGGCTCTATACATGATAAATAGAACAGGCACATTGAAATTAAACACCCATTCACAATCAATAATTATATAATCATTATCTTTCACTAGGATGTTGTCAAATACTAGATCTATATTGGCTGGATTGAGAACTCGGGCTGCTTTTAATGATAGTTCTGTACCAAATACTTCTATAAACGATTCACATGAATGGAAATTTATTGGTGGTATATCTTGAAGATTTTCAATAAATACTTTGTACTCTTGTAATTTATTATAAAAACCTTCAATATTGTCTTTTTCCAGTAGTTTAATTAGAATATCACTTAAACTTTCAGACTTAACATAATTATAAATCAGTAAATTACTCTGTATTTTTGATTCGAGGATATTTGCACGATAAACATCCGAAAGAATTTTGGTATTATTAAATATCTCCGTAATATGTCTCTCGCCTTCATTTCTTAGAGGCTTTTTTTGAACAATTAGAGAGTTACCCATATCAACAATTCTTGTTTCAGTTTGAAATTGAGGCAAACGCTCCCTTGTATACTTAGTATATAAAATCTTCATATATATTTCCTCACTTTTGGTATTTGCAAAATACAAGAAAAGAGTTTGAGAAAAACGGAAATTTACCCTCTTTCAACAAAGAATCCATAACAACTGGTTCATCAAACAACTGCAGGCGTTCAAAATCATAATTTGGAGCATTTATCAAACTCGCACCATGACTTGGAAAAAAATTATCTGAGTAAACCTGAGTTGGCATTTTATAATCTGGTACAGGGTAATAAAAATCATTTTTATCAAACCCTGCTTCGTTAAGGATTTGCTTTAGTTCATTTTCACTAAAAGTTCTTACAGACTTTACTCCCCTATAGTTATTTAAACCATCATAATAATTACCAGTGTGGTCTTCTCTAGAACCAGCCCAATATTTAATACCGAACTTATTCTCTATCGCTATAATTAATAAACCATCTTCGTTAAGTAAACCTTTCGCTTTCTTCAATATATCAACAAATGGATTCGCGCTATATATATATGAGCAAGCATATTCTAAAACACCTATCAGAGTTATATAATCAAACCTTTTATTAAACTCCATATCAAAGATGTCTCCAACAAAAATACTAAGATTACTATTTGATTTGTATCTTGTTGCGATAATTTCCGCTCTTTTTTTAGATAACTCAACAGCAGTAACATCATCTGACTTTTCACATAGTAATCCAGTTAACGCACCACATCCTGCGCCAATCTCCAAAATACTCGATGAGTGCCCAAATTCGAACCACTCCAGCAAGTTTCTTCTTTGATCAGAGAAGTGATATAATACAGGCCACCTAATGTCATTCTGTAGTGCATTTAATATGTTCATCGGATCTTTTGCGATAGCAAGCAATTCATCCTCTATTACACCATCACTATATAAATCAGATCCATGATAATAATCAGTATAAATTTTAACGTTTCCAATTTTATCCAGATAAATCCCTCTTTCTAGGACTGAATAATTCCTATTCCGCTAATCCTTTCAATAATATAATACATTTCAAAATCCACTTCACTCCAATAATTCAAAGTATCTTTGTTCCATAATGTGAATCCCTCAGTTTGTAGATACTTGTTATACTGAAAGTGCCAGCCCTTTTCTCTTTCTTCAGGTAGTATTCGATCTAGCCTATCTCGAAAAATTTTCTTATTTGCCTGAAGCTCATTTCGTAGTGGATAATGCTTTAGTAAGAATTTGATTGGATATACTTTTCGATTAGGAAAAACTGCCTCATGCCCACCTGATTGTTTCATTTCAACATCATTTGTATTTTTCCAGGCCTTAATTTGTATAAAATGTCCTGGTCTTTTTCCAAACTCATAATAACCTATCTTCTTTTCATAATTATTATAAACACTAACTTCTCCCATAACTGGTCTGAAGTCCAGTACAGTGAAGTCAATTGCATTATATCCCATAGAATCCACAAAAGATATAGCATCAGCCAATGTGGCATTTTTCCAAGGTGAATATCTCAACTCATCAGAATCATGATGAATAATCCAATCATACTTCGAGTCGATAGACTCTTTTTGTAAGTTTTCAAGTAATTTTCCCCATTCATAATGAGTACTTTTACTCTCTGGAAACCTTTTAATCGTTACTCTAGAGTTATCAATATAAAGATCTATTAATAATTCAAAGGAACCATCGTTGGACCAATTGTCAATAGCTATGACATCTACTCCTTGCTCCAGTAAATGATTAATAACCTCCACTATTACATCTTTCTCGTTATAAACATTGATAATCGCTGCTGTCTTCTTTGGAATTACTTTTTTATAACTTATGGCTACCCCAGTCAGAAAAAAAAGTGTGTTCTTGACCAAAGAGTTTGAAGAGGGCGAAGTATAACCTATGTAGTCCAGATGAATCCCACGTTTGATAAAACAATTATACAACTCTTCCATAGACCATTGTCTTGTATAATCTTTATCCCAATATCCATTCAAGCCACATCTTTTTATTCGATCTGGAGTAGCAATTTGTACACATTTGCAAAGACAACTCGCTCTTGCAATAAAATTAATAAGAACTTCTATATTGGTAATATATTCAAGCGTATTCGCTATCACAACCATCGATTTAGAAAGCATCTCATCAGAGAAATGTGGAATATTAATCAACAACTCACTCCGATTAATATTTATATTAATTATGTTTTTGAAATTGGCCTCATGAGATACTAAGCTATGAGGACTTATATGGATTATATATTCAACCTCAGTACTCTTAGCAAGATACAATGATAATTGATAGAAATAAGGATACTCCTCCAAAAAGAAACCATTCCCCATCTCCAAAGTGTACTCGCGCATTTTTCTAAAAACCCTCCTTAACAAAACAGAGCTACTTACCCTTACTTACATCACTGGAACTAACTTTTATTTCAGCTTCCTCAGCAATTACCATACCATATTGCCTTGATTCTGGGCCTTGAATAACCACTTTAAAAAGATAACATTCTCTCATATGCTGCACTATTGTATTATTATCCAAGTCTCCATCATTCACACCTAAACTAATTGAATAATTACCGCTTTGCAATCTGGGCATTTTAAAGGTAAATTCAACTTGAATCCTCTCACCTTTTAATAGCGCCCCCGCTTCCCTGCAATTTATATTTCGACTATTAAAATGCAAAACCGCCACTCCATACTGATTAAATATTCCAAAACCTATTATCGGATTTAAAACCTCTTCAAATATTTCTATATCAGCCATAAAAGAAACTTTACTCTCTGTCCCATTTAATATTTCGATGTTTTCCCCTGATAAATTATTAACAAATGCTACTCTTCTTAAGGCTACGACCTCCTTCGAGCCTATAATCTCTACATCCGCTACAGTTTTCCATATAAAATTGTTGGTTTCGTTTGAAAGCAACTCTTCTCTAGGGATTTTCTTATCTATCACACTGTCACTCGTTGTCTCTGGCAATATGTTGTGTGTCATAAAATTGTAATACTGTTGTATTATATCTTTAGGTTTTCCCCTTTTATAGACCTTCCCGTCCATAATCCAAATAACATCATTACAAAAATTCTTCACAGATTCCATGTCATGAGTTACAAATAAAATAGCCTTCGCTTGATCCATTAGTTCTTTCATTTTCCTTATAGCTCTTTGCCTAAAACGCACATCTCCAACAGCCAGTGCCTCATCCACGATGAGTATTTCAGGATTCACGGAAACCGCCACCGAAAAAGCAAGCCTAACAAACATACCTGATGAATACGTTTTTACTGGCTGATAGATGTGATCACCTATTTCAGCAAATGTTAGTATTTCATCCAACTTACTGTCTATTTCTTCCTTACTTTTCCCTAATATCATACCATTAAAATATATATTTTCTAATCCTGAAAGTTCGGGATTGAATCCTGCTCCCAACTCTAAAATTGCTGAAACGTTCCCGTTAACCTTGATAGTTCCACTTGTAGGATTCAGCACTCCTGTTATCATTTTCAAAAGAGTTGATTTACCTGCACCATTTTTACCGATAATAGCAAGAATATCACCTTCATTAACTTGAAATGAAATATTATTCAGTGCATAAAAGTCTTTGTGATATTTTTTCCTAAAAGGATGGATTGATTCTTTTAATCGATCAATTGGATTTTCGTACATCTTATAAATCTTAGTGAGATTGTCAACATCTATTATAACTTTATTCATATCATCACCTAAAGGACGTCCGCAAAATGCGGACGCAATTTTTTATATAGATTATATCCTAAAATCAAAAACACACTTGTAATGAACCAAAAATACGGAGTCAGTGCTGTGTGCTCCCAAAACCAAATTTTATGAATAAAACTATCTCTATAGCCCTCAACCAAGTAATAAACTGGATTAAGCTTAAAGAAAAAAACATACTTGTCAGGAAGCATATCTAGCCCCCAAAATATAGGGGTCAGCCAGAAAAAAAACTGTAACAGCATATTTACAAACTGACCAATATCTTTAAGGAATATTATTAAAGATGAGCTTATCCAGGAAAGCCCAAGCAACAAGATAATTGTCGATATCGTATAGTAGAAAACCTGAATATTGTACCATGAAAAATCAAAACCATATAAATAAAACATAATGAACAATAAAGTGATAAAAAAGAAATGTATAAACAAGGACGAGGTTATCTTTACTAAAACCAACAAACCCACAGGGAAAATCACCTTTTTCACCAAATAACTGCTTTCTGTAATAGAATTCGTAGCAGTGGATATTGCTTCCGAGAAAAAAAACCATGGAATAATTCCAGCCATAAACCAGAGTATAAATGGAGCATCACTTACAGGCACCGCTTTAAAACCCACTTCAAAAATAAACCAATAAATAAGAATAGTTATAGCCGGCTGCAAAAATCCCCAAAATACACCAAGATAAGATCCTAAATACTTGGATTTTATATCCTTTATAGCCATCTCCCAAATAATAAATTTATACTTAGAAAATTTATTAATAAAAACCATAACGATCAAGCCCCCTATTAAGCAATATCCACAATTTAATATTTATCACAACTAAGAGTTGGTTATCATTATAACAGAGCAAAGTAAAAGATTCTCCAAGCATTTAATTAATCGTACATTTACCATGCCTCCTATCTATGATAAAATTTTGTCGTATTCCGAAGAAAATTCCCAATAGACAAAGGAGCAGAACCATGGGCACCAAAAAGTCTCAACCCGGCTACTACAGTGGCCTCAAGAAAGAGCAAAATTCATCGGTGAACGCAAACTCCATCCTTTTCTGGACTCTACTAGCCATTACAAGCATACTCATGTTTTGGGCGCCGTTCCAGAAAGGATTGTTCAACGGTAATTTCACCAGCTTTGAAGGACCGATCTACTCCTCCTTAGTATGGACGAGCATTCTGTTCATTTTGTTGTCCTTTCTCTTATTTTACCACTGGAAAATCTCAACACAAGCGGATTTGCTAACAATTGCGATCTGGTTACTCCCGCTCTCGTATCTCATATCGGCCATGGGAGCTGCCTCAGCCTCGCTCGCGTTTAACTTGTTCTACATTCAGCTAATTTATGTAGCATTTTTCCTGTTGGCGTACTATATATCCCACAAGGAAGCCGGCTTCACAGCTATGCGTTACGTGTTCATCGCTTCTGCGTACTTGATTGTAGCATTTGGCGTACTGAACTGGCTAGGTCTAAAGGAGGCAGCATTCTCTGCTGTCAAATGGTTCGCTTCCGACATGGGGGCACTTAACTATTACGAGCATGCCGTCATGGCCGACTCGAACGGACCACGATTAACGTCGGTGTTCCAATACGCCAATACGTACGCAGGCTATTTGATACCCGTACTGCTCATTGCCGTTCATCTGCTCGTCACCTCGAAGCGGTGGTATGGGATGGCGCTGCATGCATTGTTCGTCGTGCCGATCATCATCTCCTTCTTCGTGACATTGTCGCGCGGCGCGCTCGTTATACTTCCAGTCGTCGTCCTGCTTGTCCTGCCGTTCCTTAAGATTCATCGTCAGGTCGCGTACTTGTTCCATCTTGGCGTATCGTTCGTATTATCCTTCATCATCTTGACGGATGTCACGAACGCCGGAGTGCAGCTGTTCAGCCAATACGATGCGGCACTTGTGCGCAGTAGCTGGACGAGCTTACTCACCTGCTCCATTGGTTATACCATTATGGCTGTAGCCTTTCAACAATTCGTGGACCCGCGTCTAGACAAAGTGTTGGCTTCGCTTCAGCGTCGCAGGTTCTCCCAGATCGGTATTCCGGTTGTCGCCATCATCGCAGGAACGATAGGCGCAGCTCTGCTTCTCACCGATTCGGGCGTCACCAAGCTACTGCCTGACAATATCCGGACTCGTGTCGAAAATATCAACCTTCAGCAGCACTCCGTCCTAGAGCGGGGTACCTTCTACAAGGACGCTACGAAAGTATTCGAGGACTACCCTATATTTGGGGCGGGCGGCGGCGCCTGGAGTGCTCTATACGAGAAGTATCAGAACAACCCTTATGTGAGCAGACAGGCACACAATTTCTATCTGCAATATTTAGTGGAGACGGGAATTGTAGGTGCAATCTTCTTTATCTTAATAGTCGCCGCGATATTCTATCTGTACATTCGTAATTATCGCAAGCAGGAAGAAGAGCAGCGTGATGGTCGCTTCATCTTCTACATCATGGCCATCGGCCTGCTCGTTCACAGTGCGCTCGATTTCGACTTAAGCTATGTATACTTGGGACTGCTGCTCTTCTTCTGCTTCGGTATGATGATCGCTGGCGAGCAGAGAGAGCTTACATCTACACTTACGAATAAGCTCTCGCGGTACAAGTGGGCTTACCCGTCCATCACCGCGCTGCTTGCATTCATCATCTTGTTCAACTCCATCCAGTTGGTGAGCGCAGGCCGTAGCTATAACGAAAGCATTAAGCTGCTGAACAGCGGAAACACAGACTTCCATCAAATTACTGCGCCGCTCAACGAAGCTCTCGAGCTCCGTCCGGCACATCCGGAATACACGCTGCAGAAGGTGGCAATCTTGTTCCAGGTGTACCAGCAGTCGCAGAACGAACAGTTCTACAACGAGGCCGTTACGCTGATCGATGCCGCTCGTGAGAAGGAGCCGTTCGACTTCTTCCTGATGGAGCGTAAGCTGCAGAGCTATCTGTTGAAAAACAACCAGCAAGAGGCTCTCACACTTGCAACAGAGCAGCTTAACAACTTCCCGTGGAAGGTCGCCCTGTACGAGACAGCGATCGACTTGAGCACGAAGCTGGGGCTTCAAGCGTTCGACAAGCGTGATCAAGCGACGCAGGATCAACATTGGGCGCTGGCGCTGGACATCTATAAGCGCTTCGAGGCTCAACAGCAGCAGCTAGCGAGCTTACCGAAGGAGCAGCTGCAAGGTAATCCGTTCGACCCAACGCCTGGCATGGGCTTCTCGCTTGGCCAAATTCACTATCTGCAAGGCCGATACGACCAAGCGGAAGCGATGCTGCGCCTGGGCGTCTCGGAGGATCTGAATGACACCGTCAGCCGTCAGTCTGCTCGCTGGCTGCTCGCAGCGCTCCAGAAGCAAGGCAAGAACGATCCTGCGTTGCTGGATAAGCTACTCGCGGTGGATCCGGCTGAGAGAGGACAGATTGATCAGCTCGTGAATTTAAAATAATACGTAAGAGCCTGCTCCCGATCTGGAGCAGGCTCTTCTTGCATCTATGGTCTTCGTACCACTCGGCTTACCGCGGCGTACAATAGCTGCCAGCCGCTGGACATATCGCACAGCTGCGGGTTAGCAGTGTAGTCCAGCTCCGTCAGCAGCTCCTGTGCTGCACGGTCAGCGGCAGCACCCTTACCTCGCTTGGCGCCTGAGCTGCCTGCCTTGCCTTTGCGAGCTGCTGGACTGGCCGAAGCGTCTCCTGAAGACAGGCCAGATGCAGGACTTACGCCGGGCACTGCATCCACACCAGACTGTGCGCCTACACTTGTTGCAGCCGCTGTGCTCGGTGCAGCCGCCTTCTTCGGCGGACGCCCCCTCTTCCGCGCCGGCGGTTCCACAGCCCCCTCCGCTGACGCCACCCGCTCCTGCGAGGCGGCTGCAGCGTTCGGCGATGCCGCCTGCCCGTTGAGCGCCTCTGCTTCGCTACGAGCCGCCGAGCTCGCCTTCGGCGGCCGACCTCTGCGCCGTGCAGGCGCATCCGCTACCGCCGCCCGTTCCTGCGACGCCCCGCCTTGGCTCGCCGCAGCTTCTCCAGCCGCCACACCCGCCTTCGGCGGGCGGCCTCTGCGCCTTGCAGGCGCATCAGGTGCCGCAGGCTCCTTACCCGGAACCGCCTTGCCACCCTCCAACACCTTCAGCTCCGGCTGATCGTTCCGTCCATTCGCATGCCGTCGCTCCTTCGCCTTCATCCGCTCCCGTTTACGCTTGGACATACCACGTTCCTCCCTTCCTCATCATTTGCCACCAATCCATTCCCGCCGCAAGGCGAACAGCTCCTGCAGCTCGCTTGTCGACATCTCGGTCACCCAGTTCTCGCCTGCGCCGACGATCTGCTGACTCAAGCCCAGCTTGCGCTCGATCATCTCATCGATCCGTTCCTCAAGTGTGCCGAGCGTCACGAACTTGTGCACCTGTACGTTGCGAGTTTGTCCGATTCGGAAGGCTCGGTCCGTCGCCTGGTTCTCCACCGCCGGATTCCACCACCGGTCGAAGTGAAACACATGATTCGCACTCGTCAGATTCAAGCCCGTGCCCCCAGCCTTCAGCGATAGGATGAAGATGCTCTTACTCTTGCTCGACGCAACCCGACCCGCGCTCGTCCCTGCACCTGTGCCGTCAGCCGAGCCTGCGCCAGCCTCCGACATTTTGCCTTGGAACTCCTCGATCATCCGATCCCGCTGCGCCTTCGGCACGCCTCCGTGCAGGAACAGCACACGCTCATCCCGCTCCTGCTCCAGCACCGCCTTCAGCATATGTCCCATCTCGACGAACTGGGTGAAAATCAGGCAGCTGTCCCCTTCCTCGCGCAGCTCCTGCACCATCTCCACGAGCCGCTCCACCTTCGCCGATCGCCCCTCCCAAGAGACTTCACCGGACTCCTTCAGAAACATCGCCGGATGGTTGCAGATTTGCTTCAGCTTCGTCAAGGTGGCAAGAATGAGTCCGCGCTTCTCCATGCCGCTGAGCGTGTCGATTCGGTTCATCAGGTCCTGAACCACATTCTCATACAGCCCCGCCTGCTCCAGCGTAAGAGGGACGTACACCTTGCTCTCATACTTGTCCGGCAGGTCCAGCTGAATCGCCGGGTCCTTCTTCACACGCCGCAGCAGGAACGGACGGATCAGCTTCTGCACTTGACCGACAAGCTCCGGCTCGCCGCCCTTCTCGATCGGCTGCACGTACTTATGACGGAAGGCGTTCAAGCTGCCCAGATAGCCAGGGTTCATATAATCAAAGATCGACCACAGCTCCGTCAACCGATTCTCAATCGGTGTACCCGTGAGTGCGATCCGATGATGTGCATCCAGACGACGAACCGCCGCGGACTGCTTCGTGCTCACGTTCTTAATATTTTGCGCCTCATCAAGGCCGATAACATCCCAAGTTACCCTGGACAGCTCCTCTTCATCCAGCTGTGCGAGGTTGTACGACGTCAGCACGAGATCGTAGCCGTGAACCGACTCCACGAACGCCTCACCCCTCGGACGCTGCGTGCCGTAATGAAGGTAGATACGCAGCGAAGGGGCGAATCGCTCCAGCTCCTTCTGCCAATTACCTAGCACGGACGTCGGACAGATCAGCAGCGCAGGTGCTTGAGCGTCTACATGCACGACACCGCTAGTCGACCTGCCTCCTTGAACAGCACCATCACCGGCCTTCGCCCCTTGCACTCCACCTTCAGCAGCCTCCCCGCGACGTGCAGACCCATCGCCCCGTGAATGGAGCAAGTACGAGATGAACTGGATCGTCTTGCCCAGACCCATGTCATCGGCAAGACACGCACCGAAGCCGAATCGCCGCATGAACAGGAGCCACGACACACCTTCCTTCTGGTAGTTACGCAGACTCGCCTGCAGCCCCTCTGGCTGCTCGACGAGCGGAATTCGGTCTGTATGCTGCAGCTGCCCGATCAAGCCAGCCATATGCTTATTCAGCTCTACCTCCATGCGTAGCTGACGGAGCGCATCCTCATCTACTGCTTCCTCGCCAAGCATACCCGCCCCCGTATCATCACGAGCCTCCGCGCCGAGCATATGCAGCTCCAGCACCTCGCGGAACGTCAGCCCCTTCTTGCCCACCTGCTTCATAGCCTGCTGGACCGACGCGATGAAGGCAGGGTCAAGCTGTATCCACCGTCCCTTGAAAAAGAGCAGCCGCTTCTTCTCCGCAGCCAGCTGCGCGAACTGCTCCTCGGTCAGATCCAGCTCGCCGACCGCAACTCGCCAGTCGAAGCGCATCAGCTGATTCGCCCCGAAGAACGACTCCCCGCTCGAGCCGACCGACGACTTCAGCTTCGCCTTCAGCCTCGGCTGCGTCCGTCTCAGCTCCTCCCACCACGCGGGCAGCAGCACGGTATAGCCAGCGGCCAGTAGCCGCAGGCTCGTCTCATTCAGGAACGTCCACGCCTCACTATCCGTCAGATGAGACTTCAGCCGGACTGTCTCGCGTACCACGGCTGTCTGCCGTTCAGACGCAGCCAGCTCAGGTGCAGCTAGCAGCGCCCGCTGCAGCGCCGACTCCAATCTCCGACCGACGGATTCAATACTGCCCCAGTCGTCAGGGATACCCGTAGCAGCAGCACGCTGCATGGAGCCTCTTGTCCGCCTTCTCTGACCTTCGACTTCTCCCAGCACCCGCACAGAGTCCGAGCCGCTCTCCAGCTCTACCACTACATCCGGCCGCTGCTTATCCTGCAGTACAATCCGCAGACGCCACTCCTCGTTCGTTGCGAGACCTACCATCTGCTCAACAGCCACACTCGGATCAGCCTCAATGTCCTCAACGTCCACAGGTCCCTCTCCATCAGACATCATCATCGCCAGCTCCGGCTCGACCAGCTGCAAGCATACACGGAACGGCACGTCATCCTTGCGCCAGCCCGCCTTCGTCAGCCAGTCCTCCTCATCCAGCGGCACACCGCTTGTACCAACTAGCTCCACCTCGTCTAGCATACGGACAAGCGGCTGCTCCTCCACAAGAGCTCCCCACGCCTGCTGGACCGCAGGCTCCGTCCCAAGCAGCTCCTCCAGCACTTGCGTCAGCCATACATCTACATCAATCCCACAGTCATGCGCCAGCGTGTACAGCTTACGCAACGCTTCAGCGCGTGCTGATGCCTCTTCGCCTACAGCCCCGCTTCCTTGCGAGCCTACCGCTACCACCTCATCTAACCCGCCAGCATCAGCGCCTGTACTAGCACTAGCACCTGTACTAGCACCTGTACTAGCACCTGTACTAGCACCTGTACTAGCACCTGTACTATCACCTATACTAGCCCCCGCACCTGCACCTGCGCCAGACACCTGCACTGCCGTCGGCGCGCCCGCCGGTCCCTGCGCCCCCTGCTCAATTATCGCGTCATCCTCCGGCTTATACAGCCTCCACCTGCGCACACCCGCCTGCCATTCGTCCGCACACGGCACATACCAGCCTTTGGCGATCGCCTCCAGCAGCAAGCCCGCAGCCTCCTGAGCCTTCAGCAGCACCTCATCCCAGGCTAGCGATACATGCAGCGATACGCCCGGATTTGCCAAGTAATCGAGCGCTTGGTACGGTGACAGCAAGAGCGCCTGCTCGCGCTCGCCTGTCCCTTGCTCCAGCAGCGTGCCGTACAGGCTCGCTCGATGCCAAGCGAACAACCTCCGGCGCAGCTCAAGCACGCTCAGCATGCCACCATCCTCATACATGGCCCACAGCAGCCAGTGACCGTCCTCCCGCCGCTCTCCATGAACGTGAACCGTATTCAACAGACGCATTACGCCTCGACTCCCTTCTTCAGCTTACCGAGCTCCTCCTGAAGGGCGCGAAGGCGCGAATACTTTTTCACAATATGGGCCAAGTACCGATCCCACTCCTCCGTTCGCTTCAGCTTCTTATACATCGTCTCCAGCCGCTTGAGCAGCTTCACCGCTTGCTTATAGGCGTCCCGATTCTTCTCTGCGATGAACTGCTCCGCGCTCAGATGGTACCACGGCAGCAGTAGCTCCCTCGATTCGTTCTCCATATCCTTCAGCTCGCTCACGCGAAAATCAAGCGGCGTAAATCCGAGCGCCATATGAACGTCCACCCACTCCATATACTTCCCGCGACCGAGCAAGTAGCCAGAATAATAAGGCATGCTGCGCGGCAGCAAAGCCACAATCGCTTCCTGCATCGACTGCTCCACAGCTGCATAAGGAAGCACCGACTCCCACGTCTCGAAGTAGTCCTCCAGCACATCCCCTCGGGCGAATTGCACGTACGGTGTGAACCACTTCAGCCAGTCCACAAGCCTGCTCCACTGCTCCATATCTGCGAAGCCCTGAAAGTATGGGGCGAACTCCACGAACGAGATGTTCTTCATCTTCTCAATCCGCGACCGGGCTGCATCATCATTCTCCGCACGAATATCCAGCACCGTCATTGCAAGCAGAAGCCGATCGTGACGGTACATACTGAGCGAGTCCTCACGCAATGCCCGTCGCAGCCTCGCTCGCTCGATCTCGACAAGCTCCTCCTCCCAGAGCAAGGTCCACCATAGCTGTGTGTACGTATGGTTCCATAAGGAAATCGCTGACTGCTCTGGGAACGCATGCTCGGCTACATAAGCGGCTGTCTCCCGCAGCAGCTCGGCAGGCGGCTTCTCTATGATGTCACCAGCGGTATACGAACTCACGACGTCAACTAGCTGATTAAACGATTGCACCGCAATAACCCGATAGCACTCCGACCAGCGATAATAATCGTACGAATATTGATGCCGGTAATTCGCAGTTACGATCTCACCCAGCAGCTTCATAATGAACAGCTGAATATGAATCTCATAGAACGCGCGCCGCAGCTTGCTGCTCCAGCCATCTGCAACGGGCATCAGCCTCTCATTGACCGTCTGGTGCATCGTCGCAAGAGTCGGAAGCTGGTCGAACATCATAGGACGAATCGTCGCAGAGAAATAGGTATGCCACGCCGTCACACTGTCTGTCATCTTCGGCGGCTCCACCGCCCTGCCCACGCTTTGTGCAGACTGCTTCCCCTTACGAGAGTCCGGCTGCACCTGCTGCATGCCTGCTCCCCGATCCTCTATTGAGCCCCCCAAGCCTCCATCGAGGCTCGCTAGGCCCGAGGCGCCTCCAGCTTGCCCCCTTACCCAAGCTGCGCCGCCCGGCGTAATCAGCTGGAATACATTCAACCCCTGCTTCGCGCTCCTGAAAAACATCAACGCAGCCAGATGCTCGCAGGAGTACGACCTCCTGCAGGTGCAGGTGCTGTGCTGGAACGCATCATGCATCAGCTCGGCCCTCACTTCCTCATCTTCATCCGGATCGACGAAAATGCCATAAGAATAACCATCCTGCTCTTCCCAATGCTCGATGTCATCATTCAAGTACATATAGTAGCCGTACTCCAGATCCTTATATGCGAAATATTGAAACGCCCTCCGCGTCAACTCGCGCAGGGCAGCGGTCTTGCTCTCGATCACCATAGCGTCCCACCCTTTAACTTAGGCGGACCGACCGTCCACCTGTACTTCCCATCATTATAGCATAGGCTCTTATACCCTTAGAAGAAAGATATGATACTGAGCTGCAACAAATATAAAAAAACGACAGCTCCCCTAAGGAAGCTGTCGTTCTCATATTGATCGGAACCGCTAGGGCTCGGATTAGAATCCGCCCATGCCGCCCATTCCACCCATGCCGCCCATATCCGGCATACCTGGCTTATCCTTGTCTGGCTTGTCAGCGATAACCGCTTCAGTCGTCAGGAACATCGCCGCAACGGATGCTGCGTTTTGCAGCGCGGAGCGTGTCACCTTCGCAGGGTCAACGATACCCGCTTCGATCATGTTCACCCACTCGCCGGAAGCTGCGTTGTAGCCTACGCCTGTTGCTTCTTTCTTCAGACGCTCTACGATAACAGAGCCCTCTTGACCTGCGTTAGCTGCGATCGTGCGAACTGGCTCCTCGAGTGCACGCAGAACGATGTTCACGCCTGTCTTCTCGTCGCCTTCTGCATCTACAGCAGCAACTGCGCCATATACGTTCACGAGCGCCGTACCGCCGCCTGCTACGATACCTTCTTCTACTGCTGCACGAGTTGCGTTCAGCGCGTCCTCGATGCGCAGCTTGCGCTCCTTCAGCTCCGTCTCCGTTGCAGCGCCGACCTTCACAACGGCTACGCCGCCAGCGAGCTTCGCGAGACGCTCTTGGAGCTTCTCCTTGTCGAACTCGGAAGTCGTCTCTTCCAGCTGAGCGCGGATCTGGGATACGCGAGTACCGATATCCGCCTTGTCACCAGCGCCGTCCACGATGATCGTGTTCTCCTTCGTCACGCGAATCTGACGAGCGGAGCCAAGCTGGTCTGGAGTCGTAGATTTCAGCTCAAGGCCGAGCTCTTCTGTGATCACTTGACCGCCTGTGAGCGCTGCGATGTCGCCGAGCATAGCTTTACGACGGTCGCCGAAGCCTGGAGCCTTCACCGCTACGCAAGTGAATGTTCCACGAAGTCTGTTCACGACCAGAGTCGCGAGCGCCTCGCCTTCTACGTCCTCAGCGATGATCAGCAGCTGCTTGCCGGACTGAACCACCTTCTCGAGAACGGGAAGAATCTCTTGAATGTTCGTAATCTTCTTATCTGTGATCAAGATAACAGGGTTCTCCAGAACCGCTTCCATCTTGTCTGTGTCTGTGATCATGTATGGCGAGATGTAGCCGCGGTCGAACTGCATACCTTCCACGACCTCCAGCTCTGTTGCGAAGCCCTTGGACTCCTCAACGGTAATAACGCCATCCTTGCCAACCTTCTCCATCGCTTCTGCGATCAGCTGACCGACTTCATCGTCAGCAGCGGAGATTGCAGCAACTTGAGCGATCGACTGCTTGCCTTCGATAGGCTTCGCGATGCTTGCCAGCTCAGCTACAGCCGCCTTAACCGCCTTGTCGATCCCTTTACGGATGACCATTGGGTTCGCGCCAGCTGTTACGTTCTTCAGACCTTCGCGAATCATCGCTTGAGCCAGAACAGTAGCAGTCGTCGTACCGTCACCTGCGATGTCGTTCGTCTTCGTTGCAACTTCCTTCACGAGCTGTGCGCCCATGTTCTCGAATGCATCCTCAAGCTCGATTTCCTTCGCGATGGTTACGCCGTCATTCGTGATGAGCGGGCTGCCGAACTTCTTCTCGAGTACCACGTTGCGGCCTTTAGGACCGAGCGTTACTTTCACAGCATTCGCCAAAGCGTCCACACCGCGAAGCATCGAGCGGCGAGCTTCTTCACTGAACTTAATTTCTTTAGCCATGGAATATACCCTCCCAATTTCTGATATTTATATAGGTAACGTCACTTTGTCTTCTACGTATAGACTTGCTTGTTGCTTAAGTATATAGGGAAGCGCTGCGGCTCTTAGCCAAGAACAGCCAGAACGTCGCTTTCACGCATAATCAACAGCTCACGGCCTTCGAACTTCACTTCAGTACCCGCGTACTTGGAGAAAATAACACGGTCGCCTTCCTTCAGCTCGAGCGCAATGCGTACGCCGTCCTTGAGTGTACCGCTGCCGACTGCAACGACTTTGCCTTCTTGCGGCTTTTCCTTCGCTGTGTCTGGCAGAACGATTCCGCTTGCGGTCGTCTCCTCCTTCGCGATGGCTTCGATTACTACGCGATCACCCAACGGTTTGATCATGAGAAAATTGCCTCCTTTAAATTTGGTTTACTTCGTTTACTATTAGCACTCGAATGTCTATAGTGCTAACAACAATTCTTATAATACTCACTTCGCATAAAATTTGCAAGTAGTTTCGCGACTTTTTTGCACCTTCACCATTGTCTCCTCGCCGCTGTTAAAATATACAAATTATGAGACGCTTCCTGCTCGCTCCCTTACCCCATCAGTAGAAAAAAACCTGCCATCCGGCAGGCTTCTCTCCCTATTCCTTCTCCTCAGCTTGCTCCTTCTCCCACTGCGCATCCTGAAGCTGCTGCTTCCGATAAACAAGATTAGACAAATAAATGCTGAATTCGTAGAGCAATATCATCGGAATGGCAACAATAATCGCCGAGATCGCATCTGGTGGAGTAATGAGCGTCGACACGACGACGAGCCCCATATACGCCAGCTTGCGCACCTTACGGAGCACGGCCGGATTGAGAATACGAATCTTCGTCAGGAACATGACGACAATCGGCAGCTCGAACACTAAGGCAATCGGAATAATAATGCTGAACATGAAGCCGAAATATTGCGCGATGCCATACGTTTCGCTGAGCTGCATGCTCTGGGCAATGCCCGTCGTGAACAGGAAGGCCATGGTGAACACCACATAATAACCGAAGAACAATCCGGCCAGAAACATAATAAACGCGAACGGCACATACATCAGTGCGGCCCGCTGCTCAATCTCCCGCAGACCTGGCTTGAGGAATGCCCAGACCTGGTACAGCGTGAACGGAAGCGTAATGAGCAGCCCAATCACAAGCGCGAAGTTCATGTACATCTTGAGCGGGTCCCAAGGCGAGAACGCGTTCCATTCCATCCCGTTAGCAGGCGGAATTGATTTCAGATACGTAATGATTGGATTGGCAAAAAAGACACCGATCACCATCCCGAGCACCAGCACGATGATCGTCCATATGATGCGCTTGCGCAGCTCTGATAAATGATCGACTAAGCTCATGCCATCGTCCTGAGACATTGCGATTCACCCTGCTTTCTAGATTAGCAGCCGATCAGGTATGACTAATGCATACCGATCAGCCTTGCCTACCATACTCCCATTATCCTGAGCGATCGGACTCTTGTCTGTCGTTAGCTCCCGGCAATCGCCCTCATTAATCCGGCAGCCTGCGCGGATCTTGGCTCCGATTCGAAGCAGCGGGCGCTTGAGGCGCTTGCTGTGGCTGTGGTCCAGTCGCCGACGACTGAGCAGCTTCCCCATCTGCCCCCGCTCCCGCAGATGGATGTGCCGATGCAACCGTCGGAGCCGGAGCAGCCTCTTGCTGTCCACCCTGCACCGAATCCGGCTTCGGCGTCACATCCTTACGTCCCGAAGACTCGGCATCATGGACATCGCTCAGCAAATTGCTGGACGCCTGCTTGAACTCGCGGATCGTCCGTCCGAGTGCACGCCCGAGCTCAGGCAGCTTCTTGGGGCCGAATATGATGAGCGCGATGACGATGATCAGTATCACTTCGGACATCCCTAAATTTCCAAACATCGACAACCCTCCTTTGTACCGAACTCGCACAGCTCGTACACGTCAAGCTGAACGCACCAAGCGTCAAGCTTGCTATACCGTACACTTACCTATACATGTCATGCATCCTTCAGCAGCCTTGCAGACCGCCATAGCCTAGCTCCGTAATGTGCTGACGAGTAATACGCTCTCCAGCGCAAATGTAAGGCAGCAGCACATCAAACGAGGTATACGGATCATGCATCACGCACCCCGGCAGCCCCATAATCGGCACACCTTCCAGATAGCCGATCAGCAGCATCGAGCCCGGCAGCATCGGTGTGCCATAGCTGACGATATCGGTGCCCGCCTGCTTGATCGCGCCCGGCGTCCGATCGTCCGGGTCGACGGACATGCCTCCTGTGAGCAGAATCAAGTCTGCGCCCAGCTCGTAGCGGAACCGCCGAATGTCCTGTACGATCGTCTCGCTGTCATCCGGTGCGAGCCGCTGCTCGATCACCTCGGAGCCGAGCGCCGCGAGCTTCTCCTTCACGACCGGACCGAATTTGTCCGTGATGCGGCCCTTGAACACCTCGCTGCCGGTCGTAATGAGCCCGGCGCGCAGCGGCCGGAACGGCTTCACGGACACGACAGCACGGGACGCATGTGAAACCGTACCATCCCCAATGCCATCCGTCTTAACAGCTTCGTCCGAACCAACGCCCCCAGAGCGAGTCAATGCCAGACGCTCCGCCTCCGCCACTCGCGCCTCCTCGATCAAGAGAGGAATGACGCGCGTGCCCATCAGCGGTTGTCCGGGCTTCACGACCGTGCCGCTGCGAATCGTCGACATAATGATCTGGTCAAGCGCATTCACCGCATCCACTCGCGCTTTATCGATCAGAGCGAGCCCGTGAATGGCAGACTTCAGCGTAATCTTACCTTCATGCGGCTCCGTCCATTCTACATTAGCCCCTGCAGCAGCCCGGGCAAGACGTGCAGCCGCCTCGTCCTCGTGCAGGTAGCCCGGCTCGAGCCGAATCGTGTAGATGTGCTCCTTGCCGATGCTCAGCAGCGCCGGGATGTCCTCCTCACGGATGACATGTCCTTTTTTGAACAGCCGACCCTTGAATTGCCCCGGCACAATTTGCGTCAGATCGTGTCCAAGCACCATGCCGACCGCCTGCTCGACCGCGACCTCCTCCAGCATCGGGTTAAGCTTCATCGGAATGCTCCCCCTCACGGCCGCTCAGAATGCCGAGCGCATGAGGCAGCTGATCGATGATGGCGTACAGATTCTCGGACACACCCTTCGGACTGCCCGGCAAATTCACGATCAGCGACCTACCCCGTATACCGCACACCGCTCTGGAGAGCATCGCCCGTCTCGTCTTCTGCATCGAATACATGCGCATCGCCTCGGCAAGACCGGGCACCTGACGCTCAATGACCGCGAGCGTAGCCTCCGGCGTCACATCTCTAGGCGCAAGGCCCGTCCCACCTGTCGTTACGATCAGATCCGCCTTGAAGTAGTCGGTCATCTCGATCAGCGCCGCCATAATCTCATCCTGCTCATCCGGCACGATTCGGTACTCGATAATTTGGCCGTTCATCTCTTCCTCGATCAATTCACGAATGACCTGTGCACTCGTATCCTCGCGTTCCCCGCGGGAACCGCGATCGCTTGCTGTCAAGATCGCCACTTTCCAGCGCATGCTCCTGCTCCTCCCCGAAATGCTGCGTTCCAAACATTTCAAACGTTCCAAGCGTTTCAAGCCTCAAGTTCTCAAGCCTTACTAGCTTCAAGCATGTTCATCCAGCGCATAATGAGCCCCACAAGCAGCCACGCCCTCGATCACGCATCAGCTTCGCTACTCCTCTGCCAGCCGATAATCCCCGTTCTTCCCACCGGACTTGCTCACCAGCAGCGTAGGACCGATCACCATCGATTTCTCCGCCGCCTTACACATGTCGTACACGGTCAACGCCGCCGCCGATACGGCCGTCAGCGCCTCCATCTCGACGCCGGTCTTCCCCTTCGTCCGAACCGTCGCTTCAATATACAGCTCGTCCTGCCCGTTGTCGCTGAAGTCGACGTCCACCCCAGTTAGCGAGAGCGGATGGCACATCGGTATCCAGTCCGACGTCTTCTTCGCCGCCATAATCGCCGCGACCTGCGACACCGCCAGCACATCACCCTTGCCGATGCGCCCCTGCTTAATGAGCTGCAGCGTCTCCGGCTTCATCACGACCGTCGTTCGGGCCGTTGCCGTGCGGACCGTCTCCGACTTGTCAGAGATGTCCACCATCCTTGCCCGCCCCTGCTCGTCAAAATGCGTCAGCGGAGATCCTCCGCCTAACGCTCCACCTTCGTCACGCTCACTCACGACAGACTGCTCCCCCTTCCGTCAAGCATCTCTCCTCGGTCACCAGCTCATTGATCCGGAAATCGAACAAGCCCATCGGCACCTCGTCCACGAGCTGCTCCTCGAACGCTGCGGCAATAATGTACGGCTTCGGCAAGCCTGTCCGCACATATTGCTGCATGAAGCGGTCGTAGAAGCCGCCGCCGTAGCCAAGACGCCCCATCCTCAGGTCGAACGCCAGACCCGGCACGATCACGACATCAATTTGCCGAATATCGAACAGCTGCGGCGCCTTCGCCACCGGCTCCCGAATGCCCCAATTGCCACGCTCCAGATCGACATAAGACTTGATTTCATATAATTTCATCTGCTTGTAAGCAGGGATTACCTTCGGCACGACGACCCGCCACGGACGCTTCCAGCAAGCCTCCAGCACAGGCGTCACGTCCACCTCTGTCTTCACAGGCATGTATGTGAACAACGTCGGCTTCCGTCTAACGGTCGGATCAGGCTTCAGCAGCTTCTCCAGCCGCTTCAGCAGCTTCTCGCTGATGATCTCCGACTTGCGCAGGCGCTCCTCCTCGGTAATCGCAGAGCGAACCGCCTCGGCCTGTCGGCGCAGCTCGATTTTCTTCTCTTTAATATTCATGTAAACGGCCTCTTTTCACCAGTCGATGAAGTTACTCTAGCGCAGGGAACAAGTTCCGTTTTGCAAATAAACTCCCATTTTCAACAGTTTACAATAAATATGTGATAAAAAAAAGCGCAACACGAAGACGTACTCCTCTTGAAATCGAAAAAAATCGTCGATTATGCTAAACTTACAGCACAATCTTCATTTATATAGGTAATCTGTACAGCTATGACGCTGTACATGAGCGGGAGGTCATAGTGCTATGCTGCTACAAGTATCAGGCATATCCAAGAGCTACGGAGTCACATCTGTGCTTTCGAATATTACATTACAAATTGAAGCGCGCGAGCGAATCGGTCTCGTCGGCGTCAATGGCGCCGGGAAGTCGACACTGCTGCAAATTATTGCGGGAGAACTCTCGTACGACGAAGGCACGATCTACAAGTCGAAGGAGACGAAGATCGGATACTTGCGCCAGAACAGCGGGCTCCATTCCGATCGCTCGATCTGGGCCGAGCTGCTCAGCGTATTCACCTCCGTGCTGGAGACCGAGAGTGAGCTGCGAAGGCTCGAAGCCCTAATGTCGGACCCTGACGTGCTCGCTGATGACAAAAAAACGGAGGACACGATGCGGCGCTACGCGGAGCTGTCGGAACGGTTTCGCGCGGCGGGCGGCTATGAGGTCGAGGCGAAGGTACGCGGCATACTGAACGGCATGGGCTTCGGCCAGATGGACCCGGCAACGCCGGTGCAGGCGCTCAGCGGCGGGCAGAAGACGCGGCTCGCGCTCGCGAAGATGCTGCTCGAGGCGCCTGACCTGCTGCTGCTCGACGAGCCGACGAACCATCTCGACATCGCGACGCTCACGTGGCTTGAGCAATATCTGCGCTCATATCCGGGCGCGATCCTCGTCGTCTCGCATGACCGCTACTTCCTCGATGCGCTCGTTGACGCGATCTACGAGATCGAGCGGCACGCGTCCAAGCGGTATACCGGCAACTACTCGCGGTATGTGGAGCTGAAGCAGGCCGACTACGAATCACAGCTCAAGCACTACGAGAAGCAGCAGGAAGAGATATCTAAGATGGAGGAGTTCATTCAGCGTAACATCACGCGAGCCTCGACGACAAAGCGTGCCCAGAGCCGCCGCAAGGCGCTGGAGAAGATGGACCGCCTCGACAAGCCGCTCGGTGAGCTGAAGCGCGCAAGCTTCTCCTTCGAGGTGGAGGCGACGAGCGGCCGCGAGGTACTGGACGTTCGTGGCTTGTCCATTTCCTACGATGGGACGAAGCCGCTTGCCCGCAGCTTGACCTTCCAGCTTCGCCGCGGCGATACGGCCGCCCTGATCGGACCGAACGGCATCGGCAAGACGACGCTGCTGAAGACGCTGATCGGGCACCATCAGCCGGATACCGGCACGTACCTGTGGGGAGCGAATGTGCGGATCGGCTACTACGATCAGGAGCAGACCGGGCTCAATCCGATCCACTCCGTGCTGGAGGAGGTGTGGAATGCGTTCCCCCATCTGGAGGAAGCGCGCATCCGGACCGTGCTCGGCAGCTTCCTGTTCAGCGGCGAGGACGTGTTCAAGAAGATCTCCGCGCTCAGCGGTGGTGAAAAGGCAAGGGTCGCCCTCGCCAAGCTGATGCTGCAGAAGGCGAACGTCCTCATCCTGGACGAGCCGACGAACCATCTCGACCTATATTCCAAGGAAGTGCTGGAGTCCGCACTGATCGATTACGAGGGCACGCTACTGTTCATCTCGCACGACCGCTACTTCCTCAACAAGATGGCCGAGCGGATGCTGGAGATGTCCCAGCAGGGCATCACTGACTATCTGGGCAACTACGACGATTATATCGAGAAAAAAGCCGAGCTCGCCGAGATCGAGCAGCAACGGCTCGCCGACGAAGCCGCGAAGCGCGGAGGTGCAGCGGCAGGAGCAGGCGCGACTGGCGCTAAAGGCGCAGCTGGCGCCGCCAGTGGAGGCGCGCCAGCGGATAATGCAGCGCTTACTGGCGGAAGCTATGAAGCGAGCAAGCAGGCGAAGCGCGAGGAGCGCAGCCGTCAGCGCAAGCTCGAGCAGCTCGAGCAGCAGATTGCCGAGCTCGAGGACGAGATCGCCACGCTTGAGCAGGAGCTCGCGCTGCCTGAGGTGTACAACGACTACGTTCTCGTGCAGGAGAAGAATGAGCAGGTCGAGGCGAAGCGTTCGGCGCTTGCCGATTGCTACGAGCAGTGGGAGCAGCTAGCGGAATAAAGAGGCTAAGTGATTCAAGGAGGAGGCGGCTGCTATGCCTAAGTTTGTGATCGCAGGAGCCGGAATAGGCGGACTCGCCGCCGCCCTCGCGCTTCAGCAGCGCGGCTGGGAGGCCGTCGTCTACGAGCAGCAGCCCGAGCGCCGTGAAGCCGGAGCCGGCATCGTTCTAGCCGCCAATGCAATGAAGGCGCTAGAGGCGCTCGGAGCAGCCGAGGCTGTTCGGCGCGTCGGCTCCCCCGTGAAGCAAGGTATGATCCTCACCCCGAGCGGCAGAAGCATTACGCAGCTGCCGGTCGAGGCGCAAGCACTTCGATTCGGCTCCGAGAGCTGGATGATTCACCGCGCGCGTCTGCATGCGGCGCTTCATTCGCTGCTAATTCCAGGTACGGTTCAATACGGTAAGCGGCTGACGCGATTCCTGCAGACACCCGGCCGCGTCACTCTATATATAGAAGGAAGAGAACAGCCGATCATAGCTGACGCACTGATCGGCGCGGACGGCATTCATTCGCTCGTTCGCGAGACGCTGTTCGGCAGCTCACCGCTGCGGTATGCCGGATTCACCGCGCTGCGCGGCATATGCACGTACCCCGCAGCACGTCGAAGCTCCGAGCTTGCCGAAGGCTTCGAGATTTGGGGGCCTGGCGTCCGCTTCGGCGTCACCCCGATCGATAGAGACAACCTATTTTGGTTTCTCGCCATTAGTGGAGCAGAAGGACAACCGATCTCCAAGGGACAGCGCAAGCAAGCAGCCCTTCGTGAGGTCGAAGGTTGGCTGCCCGACGTAGCCAGCGTCATCCATGCGACCGACGAGGACGAGGTGCTCGTTCACGACATCTACGACCGGGATCCGCTTCACCGCTGGAGCGAATGCCGCATCACCTTGCTCGGCGATGCCGCGCATCCGATGCTGCCCAATCTCGGTCAAGGCGGAGCACAAGCGCTGGAGGACGCGCTCGTGCTGACGCATTGCCTCGATCGGCACGGCGCAGGGACACAGCCCACCGCAGCCTTTCGCGAATACGAGCGCATCCGCATCCCGCGCACCACGCGCATTGTTCATGCGTCACGACGCATGGGACGCCTCGTCCAGCTGAAGCACCCGCTTGCTATTGCCGTGCGCAACGCGGTGTTACGCACGGTGCCGTCGGAGCTCCAGCTTCGGCAGCTCGATTGGCTGATCGGGCATGATGTGCTCGACACGTTCGGACCTCCACAGCCGCAGCACTAGAAGTCGGACCGATCGCCTATAGCCATGCCGCGGAGCCATGCTCTTGGGCATGGCTTTTTGTATTGCCACATCGTATCCTCCGCTCACTTCTCCACATTTCCGCGCGTAAACGACTCGTTCAGCAACAAGGCAGCACCACTACCTTGAAGGATAGACCTTGACGCTCATCACGTGGATAACTTCTTGCTCCCCTGACCTCCATTTGTGTATAAACGTATAAACAGCAGCCTGCCTGTGGATAATAAAAATATGCATGTTATGCGCTCTAACCGAGCCTTTTGTCACCGTTTGTCCGCATATCGCTGCGCAATGTCGAACGTCCGCTGTTCATTGATCCGATCTTCGTCGTCCTGACAAATCGCGCATCAATTCGACGATACCGTATTTCGGCAAAAAATGAATCATCCACAGGCCTAAAGTCCTTGTACAAGGCCGTGGATAACAGTTTGCTCACCGCGAAAAATGCAGGCGTGGCCTTCGTTTAGCACTGTTGAGGCTTCACTGACTTGTTGTGCATAAGCCGAGTACGCCCTCTCAATATCCACAATGTTATCCCCAGAGAAAATTGTCGCTTCCCTTAGAAAAATCGGCATCTACAAGGCCATCCACAAAGTTATGCACATTATCCACAGATCAGCTGTGAAAAAGTTATTCGACCGCCGGTCGAACAACTACTCTTGCAAAATGGCTCAACGGCGCGGTTTACGAGCGTTATCCACATTATACACAGAGGCTGTGGACAACTATGTCCACAGCCTCTTGAGTAGCGCAGCATGCGCTTGTATCTGATGTTCACCCTTCACGCAAGCACCGCAGCAGCACTTCGTAACCATTAAGAGCTTCGGGTTATTTTTTCACAATCGGAATCCATACCTCACAGCGGTAATCGTCGGCCCTCGCATCTCCTGGCGGGTACAGCTCGAAATCCGGTCCCTCGGCATGCTCATAGCCCGTCGTAGGGAACCACTCCTGGAAGACGCGTCTCCACAGCTCCTGGATCGCTCCAGGCATCGGACCGACGGACGTGAATACAGCCCATGTCGCTGCTGGAATCTGGATCAGATCGAATTCACTGTCTGACGCTGCTGTATCCGTCTCGACCGCAATCGCATACTTGAAGCCTTCGCCATCCGGCTTCATATCGTAGCAGATTCCGAGTGTATCCCCGGATTTCCCTGCGGCTACAAGGCTCCCGACCGTCCCATCCGCAAGACTATCTTGCCAGAACTTCGGGATCGCCCTCGAATTCTCGCCATCCACAGATGAAGTTTGAATCGATTTCCCTATGACGGTAAAAGCCTCTCTTTGCACAATACGGTAGTCCATTTCCTTGTCTCCCTTCAGTGATAGGTGGAACGAAATGCGAGGGAAGGCCTTCAGCTGAACGCCGGCATGACGCGCCTCCGAAGGGGATATGCCGTGCAGCTTGCGGAACGCCTTGGAGAAGGACTCCGGCGAATCGTAGCCGTACTTCAGCGCGACATCAATCACCTTCGGACCGGACAACGCGAGCTCCTGCGCCGCCAAGGTCAGCCGTCGTTTACGCACATACTCCGCGACAGTCATCCCCGTCAGCATATAAAACATACGCTGAAAGTGATACGTCGAGGAGTGCGCCGCTCTCGCAAGCTCCGCGACATCTAGCGGCTCCTCCATCCTCGCTTCCATCAAGTCGAGCGCCGACATCATCCGGTTCAGCCATTCCATTCGCATAAGCTCCTCTCATCAAATATCGTATCACTGTAAGGCTATACGAGCCTGTCATTGTGTGCGCTCTTGTGACAGGTCTGACTTGTATGAACGAGCACCGTTATGGTAAAGTCTACAGCTTGTGTATACTGCAGTCTACCTAGTATCATCAAGGATCGCATGGTATAATGGGAATAAATGTAATTACCGAGGTGAAGCGCTATGCATGCAGACGATCTACTTGCCATTAAAGGCATGGTCGAGCAGCTGAACGAGGAGGAGCAGAAAGCCTACCTGAGCTTCGTTCTGACGAAGGTGAAGCAGCTGAAGACCGAGCAGACGGAAGACGCGCTAACCGGCCTCATCGAGCTGTACGACATGCTGGAGAAGCTGCCCACTCGGAGAGCATGGTGGGATCCTGTTCCCTCCTGCACCCATGTCCATATCGTAACGGGAGACTCATTCGCAGGCGGGATGAAGCAAGCGCTTCAATCGCTCGACTGGACCCATACCCATAAGGTCATCACGCTCCGCGACCATTACGAGCTCGGTCCGCTCTCCGGCCTCGATTCACCGGAAGGACGTCAGGAGCGGAGCCGCTGGTTCCTGGACCATTATGCCGAGGAATACGGGACTCCTCCTGAGCTCGAAGGCTGGCATCAGGAGCTGCTGGACAAGCTGAAGCGTATCCCGAAGGAGGCAGAGGTGGTGCTGTGGACGTGCGGCAATGCGCAGGAGCAGCTCGGTATGCGGCATGCACTGTACTTGCTCAGCAGCTATAGCCAAGAATCCAGCGTATCCATCCACGACGCGTGCGCGATGTGCGAGGAGCTGTTCAACCGTAGGGACGCCTTTATCCATTACAGGCATTCCGGCGAGATTCCTCCCGACAAGCTGCAGGGGGCCCTTGTACAGGTCGTGGACAGCAACAGCAAGCCTAAGCAGAGCGCCGCTTCCATAGAGCAGCTCGTACAGGAGTGGCAGGAGCTAAGGCGACAAGGCGGCACATTGCGCATCTGGCAGCAGGATGCGATCGTCGAGGTCGACGCCGACTATTATGACGACTACGTGCTAACGAAGCTCGACGACCTGAGGCCGCCCGGCGATGACCGTTTCCTGATGGCAGCCCGTCTGATCGGCGAGGTCATGGGGCATAGCGAGCAGCCGATCCCCGTTGATTACCTCGAATACCGGCTTCGAGAGATGATCTACAGCGGCGCCCTGGAGGTGAGGGGCGTCCCTGCTGGCATGAGAAGGTTCCGTGTTCGCCGCAAGTCCCGATGAGCCGCACTTTTTGCTCCGATTATGCAAAAAAACTCCGCCAACCACGAACGGTCGACGGAGCCTGAAGCTGCCAAGCAGCCTGCTACTCGGTAATAAAGATGTATCGCAGCACAATGAGCACCGCCAGCACCCACATGAGTGGATGCACCTTGTACTTACCCTTCTCCTTCATGTTCGCCACCGCGGCGAGCACGACGTAGCTGACGATACCGAACGAAATACCGTTCGCAATGTTGTACGTGAACGGCATCATCGCCACCGTGAAGAACGCCGGAATGCCGTATACGAGGTCCTGGAAGTCGATCTCGCGAACGGACTGCATCATCAGCACGCCGACGACGATCAGCGCCGCCGCAGTTGCCGGACCTGGAATAAGCGCAACGACTGGCGCGAGGAACAGCGCCAGCAGGAAGCAGACGCCCGTCGTGACTGCCGTCAGACCCGTACGTCCACCCTCCGCAATACCTGCGGAGCTCTCGATGTAGGCCGTCACGGTGCTCGTTCCGACGAGCGCACCGCCGCTGACACCGATCGCGTCGACCATCATCGCCTTGCCGACCTTCTTGTTGCCCTCTTCCTTGTTCTTCATGATGCCTGTCCGGTTCGCCGTACCGACGAGCGTGCCGAACGTATCGAACAGCTCTACGAACGTGAACGTCAGAATGACCGTAATGATGCCCGCATTCAGAATGCCGGCGAAGTCGAAGTGCGCGAACGCAAGCTTGCTCAGATCCGGCACCCAGCTCGTCTGCTCACTGCCGAGCGAAGCCAGATTCACAACAGGCGTACCGTCCGGGTTGCTCATGAACAGGCCGGCAACGGTCGTCAGCAGAATGCCGAACAGAATCGCGCCGCGCACCTTCAGCACCATGAACACGGTGATGAACAGCAGACCGAGCAAGCACAGCTGCACGTTCACATTGTGCATACTGCCCATATGGAAGATCGTCTCGAACGACAGCAGATCCGTGTACTTGCCCTTCGGCACGTCGCTGATCGTCTCTACGGATACGGTCAGGAGGCCGCTATTTTTCAAGCCAATAATAGTAATGAACAAGCCGATACCGACCGTAATCGCATGCTTCAGACTGTCCGGCACCGCGACGAGCAGCGTCTGACGCACCCGGGTCACCGTCAGCAGGACGAAGATCAGACCGGAGATGAAGACAGCGGTCAGTGCCATCTGGTATGTGAAGCTGCCGCCAGAGGCGAGTATCACTGTTGCGAAGTACGCGTTCAGTCCCATACCGGGAGCGAGCGCTACTGGAAAATTAACGAACAAGCCCATCATAATCGTGATTACACCCGCGGCGATCGCCGTCGCGAGGAACACCGCCGTCCAGTCCATCCCGGTTGCCCCCGAGCCGAAGGCGCTGAGAATGTTCGGGTTGACCGCCAATATGTACGCCATCGTCATGAACGTCGTAATACCGGCCATGATCTCCGTGCGGACAGTCGTCCCATGCTCCTTTAATTTAAACAAACGATCCATTCCTCCAAAATCCCCCTCTTAACGAAGTTTGTTTCGGAACAAACACGAAAACCCGGCAACCTGATCGGTCCGGGCTTACAAGAAAAAGCGTTCCGCGCCCAAGGCGAGAAACGATGCATTCTTGTTCGTAGCCAGATCATTTACGGTGACCTCGTAGAAACTCCCGAGCCGATTCCCGGGATTATACGAAACGTTTATTCCATGCTATTGTCTAGTTCATTCTAGTTCCGATTCTTCCAAGTGTCAATAAAAAATACACACAATTCGACAACGTTTGCGGTTGATTGTTCGGGAATTGTGCGCTATGTAAGGCTGTGAAAATCTGTGCGGGAAGCTGTGTGGAACATCCATTCTTAGGTAGTATGTGGCTGGGGTGGGGGGATTATTCTTGGTGGACTAGGGACATCGGTGGGATGAGGGAATGTGTTCAGTTATGTTAGGGAACTACTGAACATAATATAGTTTAAGTATGGGTTTAACTTCGGTTGAAGTTTCAGTTTAACTTTGCTACAATGGGGGCAAGAGGTGATGTTCATGTCTACCAAGCAAGAACGTGAGCTTGTTGTCGAGAAGACCGAGCAGGTGCTGGATCGTACAATTCGGCAAACGGACCCTGAATTTTACCAAGCCCTTCGTAATATGCTTCACGATTATATTGTTGTAACGAACCCGCGCAAGCAAGCCCCTCAGCGTAACGATCTTCAGGCCATCATTCGTGTGATGGCAGAGGCGTTGAATCAAGCGCAGCCTGTGCGAACGTATTCCACTGGTGAACTGGCACGCCTATTCGGTGTGTCTGTTCAAGCGATTCATAAGTGGATTGACGAAGGACGGTTTCTCGGATATACGCGTGAAGGCAAGAATCGACATAACCGTATACCTGAGACGATCGCCTTTGCTATGCGCACCGGGGAATTCATACCGCTCCAAGAAGTCGTCCAGATGTACGAACGACAACAGCAGGAGCAGCAGATAGACCCAAGCTACACCGACCATCGTGATGCTGTGTTGGATGAAATCTCGCGATTGATGAAGAAGCATGGCGGCACATATGAGATGACGTTAAGTACGAAGCCAGATCGTACCGCCGAAGAGGAACGCGATGCTTCCATCTGGCTTGCGCTGCTCGATGAGCTGTGGGAAATGAATGAAGCGAAGTAATCATGACCTGTATGGAACGAATTTCGAGTTCCTCAAGCGATCCTTCCCAGACCTCATTGAATCTATTGAGGATGGATTCTTCGGTGAAGAGCCGAGTAAAGGAGCATTCTCCCGCAAGACGATCAAGTTCGTTGACGGCACTTATATGACTGTGTTCGAACTCATCGATGCCAGAACAGGCAGGAAGAAAAAATATCAATATGATTGGGAATACAAGCGCGGCCACATGTGGAAGTGGCACAATGAGCCCCATGAGCAAAGGAAGCAGCAGACGGTGACCGAGCCCGATCATATGCATCATAAGCCTGCCGGGGTAACGGAGGAGCGTCGATATCCAAACTTTGGTCATCATGATCTATACACCATTATGGAGACTATTCATATGCATATGGAGATAGCTAAGGTGAAGCAGGAGGGCACGTCGGGTTGAAGATATGTTTAACAATTGCATTTAAAAAGGACTCCTTGTATAGGAGTCCTTTCTGTTATATTCCTATTCCCACTCAATCGTCGCCGGTGGCTTGGACGTAATGTCGTACACGATCCGGTTGACGTTGTCGACTTCGTTGACGATACGCACGGAGATCTTCTCCAGCACGTCCCACGGGATACGCGCCCAGTCGGCGGTCATGCCGTCGATGGACGTGACGGCGCGGATGCCGACGGTGTACGAGTACGTACGCGCGTCGCCCATGACGCCGACGCTCTTCATGTTCGGCAGCGCCGTGAAGTATTGCCAGATCTCGCGGTCGAGGCCAGCCTTCGCGATCTCGTCACGCAGGATTGCATCGGACTCGCGCACGATCGTCAGCTTCTCCTCCGTTACTTCGCCGAGCACGCGGATCGCAAGACCCGGACCTGGGAACGGCTGACGCCATACGATAGCCGCTGGCAAGCCGCACTCCTCGCCTACCTTGCGCACCTCGTCCTTGAACAGCGCCTTCAGCGGCTCGACGAGCTTGAACTTCATATCCTCCGGCAGACCGCCGACGTTATGGTGCGACTTGATCGTCTGCGCCGTCGCCGTGCCGCTCTCGACGATGTCGGTGTAGAGCGTGCCTTGGGCGAGGAAGGCGAAGTCGTCGAACTTGGCGGACTCCTCCTCGAAGACGCGGACGAACTCGTTGCCGATAATTTTACGCTTCTGCTCTGGATCGTCGACGCCCTGCAGCTTGCCGAGGAAGCGGTCGCGTGCATCAATCTTAACAACCTTCATATCGAACTTGCCGACGAACGTCTCCATAACGCTCTCCGCCTCGTCCTTACGCAGCAGGCCGTGGTCGATGAACATACATGTCAGCTGGTCGCCGATCGCGCGGTGAATGAGCATCGCCACAACAGACGAATCGACGCCGCCGCTCAGTGCGCACAGCACCTTCTGGTCGCCGACTTCTTCGCGAATTTCGCGAACGGTGTCCTCGATGAACGTCGTCATGCTCCAGTTGCCCTCGCAGCCGCACACGTTATAGAGGAAGTTACGGATCATCTCATTGCCATACACAGAGTGACGCACCTCTGGATGGAACTGCACCGCGAACATCCGCTTCTCCGGGTGGCTCATCGCCGCAACAGGCGCATGCTCCGTGCTCGCATCAACGACGAAGCCCTCTGGCGTCTCCACGACGAGGTCGCTGTGGCTCATCCATACCGTCTGACGCTTCTCGAGGCCGTGCACCAGACTACAGCTGTCCGCGAAGTCGACCTCTGCCTTGCCATACTCGCGCTTCGAGGCGCGTTCGACCTTGCCCTGAAGCTGGTGCGCCATCATTTGCATACCGTAGCAGATGCCGAAGATCGGCACCCCAAGCTCGTACACGCCTGGATCTACGAGCGGCGAGCTCTCGCCATATACGCTGGCTGGGCCGCCCGAGAAGATGATGCCCTTCGGCTGGAGCGCTTTAATTTTTTCAACAGATGTGTTGTACGGCAGCAGCTCACTGTATACGCCAAGATCGCGGATACGACGTGCGATTAGCTGGTTGTATTGCCCGCCGAAGTCGAGCACGACAATAATTTCATTCGGCTTGTCCATGGTTGTTTCGATCCCCCTGCATAGTGCGTTCGTTTTTTCAATGACACCTATTATAGACCTCTGTCTGCTAAAGGGCAATGCCCAATGCGGAAGATGTCGGAATAGGAGGAAATCTCCCCTGTCCCCCTCACGGAAAAAGCGAAAAGGACGCAAGGAATGATGCCATTCCGTACGTCCAAGGGTCGAGTCAGGCGGGTGGCCGAGCGTTAGCCGTCACATCGCTCATGGTGGAGGGTAGAACTCAGCTGCTGCGACTCGCCGCACGGAGCGCCTGCCAGGCATCGCGGAGGGCGTCAATCGTCACGCCGCGCTCCTCGTACGGATCACCGTAGCGCTGCGCCTCCAGCAGCAGGGCGACCTTCGTCAGCGCAATGCGATGCGACTCGCTGCGGCACTCGATGGCGCTCGCGTACTCCCGCAGCGTCTGGTTCGGCGCAGCCGGGCCGTACGTGCGCTGCAGACGGCGCCACAGACGATCGCCGTGGCGGTGCGCTGTCAGTCGGCGCAGACCATTCAAGAGACCGCCGCCAGACAGCATGAGCTGGCTCCACCAGGAAGGAGCCTCGCTCTCGGTCGGTCTGCTTGTTCCTGCCCCCTGCAGCTCGTACATGCGAGCCTTCGCAAGCAGCAGCGCGAACAGCGAGACGAGCACGAGCAGCAGGACGCCCAGTACGGCAAATACGAGGACGCGCCTCGCGTACAGCAGCTCCTTCAGCTCTTGCCAATTTTGCGGCATGGCGCTCCAGAGTTCAGCGACTGCAGACGATGCCGAGCGCGAGACCCGCTCTGCGAGCCGCTGCGCCTCATGCAGCGCCGATGCAATGCGGAACGGCTGATCAGCTTCGGTGGCGGAGGCTCGAGCAGCTGGAGCCGTCGATGCGGCTGTCACCGCAGCCTCCGAGGAGCTGCCCGCTGCGCCTGAGAACCCCGGCGTCGGCTCGAACGGCACCCAGCCGATCCCCGCGATGTACGCCTCGACCCAAGAGTGAGCGTCGAGCTGCCGCACCTGCACCTGGTACACCGTGCGTCCGTCTACCTGCTCGCTCGTCACCACTTCGCCGGGCGCGAAGCCTTTGACCCAGCGGGCGGGCACTCCCGCCGAGCGCAGCAGCACCGTCATCGTGGTGGAGAAATGGTCGCAGTAGCCGCTTTGTTGCTCGAATAGGAATCGGTCTACGAGGTCTTCACCGCTGCGGACGGCTCGCGTATCCTTCGTGCTGTACGTATAGCTCTCGCGCAGGTAGCGCTCGATCGCAGTCGCCTTCTCATACGGAGAAGAAGCGTGCGCCGTAATCCGATCGGCCAGCTGCTGCGTACGCGTCGTCACCGTGTCTGGAAGCTGTACATACTTGCTCTGAATAGACGCCGGGACGTCTGCTCTTGAAGCCCATTGTAGCGCGAGACGTTCGCGGTCGGTCATGACCTGTGCCTGAATGCGGTACCGCTGCAGCGGCTCGCTCAGCGCAGGCAGCGAGTAGCGGTCCGAGGCCGGATGCTTCCATACCCAGTTGTCTGGAATGTCGCGGCCCTGCTGCGTCTGCATCACCTCGATCCGAACCAGCTCACCGCCAGTGAACAGCATGCGACCAAGCGCTGGGTCGGCCACGATCACATCTTGTGTCACGAGTGAGAAGCCCGGCTTCGACTGCACAGCCGATGAAGCGGCAGGCAGACTTGCACGCTGCAGCTCGATCTCCGGCTCGGTCCAGCCTTGACCGGTGTAGACACTCTTGGACTCGCCGCGCCAATACGCCACTTCATCGGTCACCGCGGTAAAAGCGATCCGTCCATCCGCCTCCAGCGGCTGACCGAGCGCCCGGTCGTCCGAGCCGTAGCCGGTACGCGCCGAGCCCGACATCGACCAGCCGGACTGCTCGACATGCTGCCATAGCCTCGCTGCACGCGCCCAATCCGGCTGCTCCGCACCGTGCGGCTGCCAGAAGGAAGCGGCTAGCCCTGCAGCAGCGCCAAGGCCAATCGTCAACAGACCGGACAGCCAGATGTGGCGAGGCCGCGGGCTACCAGTAGACTCGAGAGCAGATGGCTCATCGTCCGATGGGAGAGCTTCGGCCTCATCCTGCCACCGTCTCAGCCTCTCCGGCTGCAGCGCGAGCTGAAGCAGGAGACCGATGATCGTGGACCTTGCGACAGCGCCGAGCGCATCGAGGCCGAACGCCATTTGCAGGAAAATCGGGAACGACACCGTCAGCGCGATCAGCCAGTGCATCGAGCGACGGTCGAGAACGAGCGACTGCACGACCGAGATGAAGAACGCCCAGCCGATCGTGAACAGGAGCGTCCGGGTCGAAGGCTCCCATGCCGCCAAGTTCCCCTGCAGCCCCTCCAGCACATCACGCTGCAGCTGCTGTCCCCAGCGCCCCCAGCCTGCTGCAGACGGCAACGCTTGTCCATGATGAAGCCAGACGGTGAAGAAGATTGACCATACGATCTTCACGGGCCACGTCAGCCACGGACTGAGGCGGAACGCATCGAGCAGCACGAAGAGCGAGAACGTCGCAACGAATGGCCATAAGAAATGTAGCTCCGTAATTTCCGCCAGCCTGCTGAGCGGGTACAGCCACTCCAGCAGCAACAGAAGCAGCAGCGCACTGAGCAGCAGATCCTCACCTCTGCGCAGTCGGTGGCCTTGTCCGGCACCCGTAATGCGGGCAGCTGCGGCGTGAGAATGTGGCGTCTGTATGTTGTTCGCGTTAGAGGCCATGACGCTCACCTCCTCGTGCGGGTGGGGTGTGGTGAGCGCGTGGATCGGCGCCGTGCGCAGGCGATGTATCGGACCAGATGTTGGCCCAGCCTGTAGGTGAGCCACTTGCTGCCTCATCGTTGTCGCGTAAGGGAGGGACATCGGACTGGCTCCTGTCCACGCGTACAGGTGTGGCGCTTGCCCCTAATCCGGCACTGCGCATAGACGTGACGTCGGACGGCATCGCGGCGCCGTGCGCAGTCGAGGCGAACGGTGCCGAAGCTGTTGCCGTGGCATGCGCAGGCGGGGCGGCGGCTGGCCTTCCGCCGCCGTGACGGGCTGCGGCGATCGCCGCAGCCGCTGAGACAGCGGGCTCTGCCGCTGTCGAAGTGACCTTGCAGCCGAGCGCCTCCAGCTCGCGCTGCCAAGCCGTTGCCGCCGCCGCTGCCCCGGCGCGGCTCCAAGGCCCGTGCACGTACACCACGTGCACGGCACCTCGCGGCAGCCGCCGAATCGCGGCGCCGAGCGCTTGGTCCGCCCGCGCCGTCACCACCGTGACGGCGCTGCCGCGGGCTTCGCGCAGCGCCAGCTCCGCCAGTGCCTCGGGGCGACAGTCGCCCCGAGGCACAGCTGCGAGCGCCGCCAGCAGCTCGCGCACGGCTGTGCGGCCGTGCGCCTCCACCGCGTGGCCGTCGCTTGCGGCCACGCGCACCCGCGCGCCCTGCGCCAGCGCGCGCAGCGCAAGCCCCGCCGCGGCCTCCACCGCAGCCGCCAGCGCAGGGTCCGCCCACCGGGCGGCCCCTGCGCTGGCGCCGCCTCCGGCCGCGTCCAGCACGATGAGCTGCCGGCCTTCGGCCCGCGGCAGCTCCAGCTCCTTCGCGCGCAGCTCGCCCGTGCGCGCACTGCTGCGCCAATGGATCCGGCGAAGCGGATCCCCTGGCGCATAAGGCCGCGTGCCGGCAAGCTCCGGCACGCCATCCTGCGCGGGCGGGCGCATCCCCCGCCGCGGCATCTGCTCGGCAGCGTGCAGCACCGCCGCCGCTGGCCCGATGCGGGGCAGCACGCACAGCTGCTGCCCATCCATCCCGCTGCGCCGCGTCACGCGCAGCAGCCCGAAGGCATCGCCGGCCGACACGAGCCGCTCGGCCGGCACATACGTGCCGCGGACGAGTCCACTTAGTCGTCCGCTCAGCACCGCGCTTCCGTCGAAGCCGACCGCGCCGTACGCGCGAAGCGTAACGACGTCCCCGCTTCCCACATGCACCCAATGCTCCTCAAGACGCACCCAGACACCGAAGGGAAGCTGCGTTTTTAGAACATACGTTCTATACAAGGACTGATCGTACACATGTAACGCGTCTGCCGCCGAAGCGAAGCCGAGCCCATCAGGCATAGCAGCCTCCGACGCCCCGCGCTCACCTCCAGCCGCTTCCTTCCGATCCGCAGCAGAGGCTAGCCGTCGCAGCCCGTCACGACGACCATACGCGCTTCGATGATGGCGCAATCGACCTTGACGCTGCAGACGTCCGCGAACGGCAAGCGGTACAGCACGCTCCAGAGACTGCTCCCCGGTCACACTATCCACCACACCGTGCGATTGTACCCATGACCATCGCCCATAGCGGAACGCCAGCCAGACCCAGATCCCGTACACAAGCAAGGCCATCAACAATCCGAGCAAATACGACGCCGCCCGTCCGCCCATCGTCCACGCCCACACTCCGCTAAGCGAAGCGAATACAACCAGCATTGCAATAGCGCCCATAAGTCACCCCGCTAGCCAGCCGCATGACGGCGCACGGGAACCGGCATCGCAGCTACAATCGACGACACGATCGACTCAGCCCCGCGTCCGCCCATCATCGCAGACGGCTGCAGCAGCAGCCGATGAGCGAGCACTGGCACGCACAGCGACTTCACATCGTCGGGGATCACATAGCCGCGGCCGCAGCGGAACGCCTCAGCCTGAGCCGCCCGCATGAGCGCGATCGACGCGCGCGGACTTGCCCCTAGCACGACATCCGCATGCTGTCTCGTCGATGTCGTCAGCTGCACAATATATTGCTTGATCGTCTCGTCCACATGCACCGCCCGCGCCTCCTTCTGGAGACGGGCGAATTCCTCCTGCAGCACAACGGCGCGAATGTGCGACAGCGGCGACTCCTGCTCCATCCGGCCGAGCATCTCGACCTCCTCACGCGGCTCCGGGTAGCCGAGCCTCAGCTTCAGCAAGAACCGATCGAGCTGTGCCTCCGGCAATGTGTAGGTGCCCTCGAAGTCGATCGGATTTTGCGTAGCGAGTATAAAAAACGGCTCAGGCAGCGCATACGTCTCCCCGTCCACCGTCACCCGCTTCTCCTCCATCGCCTCCAGCAGCGCCGCCTGCGTCCGTGCCGACGTCCGGTTCAGCTCATCAGCAAGCACAATGGACGAGAACAGCGGCCCTCGACGAAATTCGAACTCCATCGTCCGCTGGTTGTACACCGACACCCCGCTCAAATCAGACGGCAGCAAATCCGGCGTACATTGAATGCGCTTGAAGCCGCAGTCGATCGTGCGCGACAGGGCGCGGATGAGCATCGTTTTGCCGACGCCCGGAACGTCCTCCAGCAACACATGACCGCCCGCCAATAGAGCGACCAGCAGCTTCTCGATGATCGGCCGCTTGCCGACCATCACCTTTTCCACCTGAAACACAATACGCTCGAGCGTCGCTTGGTACGAATCTGACAAGGATGAGGATGATGCCATATAAGAACCTCCTAATATTCGGCTAATAGCCCGATTCATAGATTCGCAGTCTGTATGCAGTCTGTGTACATGCTATAAATCCAGTATCGCCGAGATTAAGAGATTTTAGACTTCAGGCACAGGAAGATACCCTGCTAGTATCATAGGCACGCTAGGGACGAGCATTCCCATTCGTTGCGGCCTTCCCGCTTGAACAACGGCAGCACGCTCCGAGGCGGCTTCATAGGCCAGCACCTTCACACCGAGCTGCTGCAGCGCAGCACGCATCGGCACGTACAGACTCCCATCCCGCAGCTCCAGCTCGGGCAGCGAGGTCACCTGCATCGATCGGTAGATGTCGGTCATCCCGATGCGCACCTGCTCATAGCTGCGTAGCTGGAGGCGCGAGAGATCATATTCCGCCCGGTGCGTGCCGTATTCGATCGCTGCCGTACGCGACGATTCCGACCACTCTACCTTAGCACCCAGCGCCTCCGCAAGCGCGCGCAGCGGAACGATCAGCCGGTGCTCGCGCAGCAGCAGCTCAGACGCCTCCAGCTCGGTAAGTCGATTGCCAATCCGCAGCATCACCTGCTGAAGCCGAATCGTATCCATAGCTGTAACCGTCGAAAAAGCCGAATCCTCCGTGACTGCCCCTGCGGCTTCTTCAGCAGCACCACCCGAGCCTGTAAATCCAGCTGATACCGCTAATCCAGCTAATCCAGCCGAATCCACGGGTCCACCTGACTGAACGGCTCCAGCCGATCCAGCCGTTGCCCTCGCGCCGCCCTCAAGTACATCGCCGTCGGCCGACTTCAGCCTTCCAGCTAACCCCTCTGCAGCTCGTCCCTTATCTAATGGCGCTGCTTCCTTCAAGCGTGCGGCCAAGTGCTCCCTCATGTCTTCTGTCGTCGTCTTGAACGTCTCCAGCGTCGTATGTCTAGGCCATCTCGACGACTTGACGACCGAGAACCGATCTGGCTTCACCTGCTCATCCATTGCAGCGAACGTGTAGCCTTGATCCCGGAACGTCCGGATGATGTCCGGCAGCGCCTTCAGCGTCTCCCCATGCCCCGCTCCATCATGCATCAGCACGTTGACCTCATGGCGAAAAGGACCCTTCTGCACGTTCGCCACAATTTCCGCCGCCGGCACCCCGACCCGCCTCGAATCCCCACTGTCGATCGACCAGTCATACACGTGATAGCCCGCTTCCTGCAAATAATAGAAGTAGTAATGGTCGAAATTCGAGAACGTCCCGCCCGGCGCCCTCGCAATGGATGTCCGCACACCAGCCGTGCGCAGCAGCACCTCCTCGGTCCGCTTCAGCTGGCTCCAATAGCCCTCGAAGCTCGAATACAGCTCTTTATACGAATGATTATATGAATGATTGCCGACCGCGTGGCCTTCCTTCACGATTCGCTTCAGCACCTCGGGCCTTGCCTCCACCTGTGCGCCTACAACGAAGAACGTAGCCGGAACACCGTGCTCCTTCAGCACGTCCAGCACCTTCGGCGTCAGCTCGCTCGGCCCATCGTCGAACGTCAAGTATACAGTCGGCTTCTCCGGTGTCCGATACGACCTCTCCGTCTCCACCCGCTTCCCTGCAGACAAGGCCGCGTACGCCTCCTGCAGCGCCTGCTCCCCATGCCCAGCCTCTGTAGTAGACTTCGCTTCAGCACCCCCGCTACCTGACCCCCATCCAACTAGAGCCATTACCATCACCATCGCTACCACTACCACTCTACTGAACATGCTGCTGAATCGTGCCGGCCATCCACGCTTCATTCGCAATCCCTCCATACATTCTACGAGACTTGGTTTAATAGAATATATGGGCTCCATCTATGGAATAGACCTCCCCTGAAATAACAGATTCCGAGTCCTCTCGGATCTGTTATGGCAAGCCTCGAATTTGGCGCAGACAAATTGAGGGCAGCTCTTCCCCCTGGAATAACAGATCCGAGGTCTCTCGGAATTGTTCACATTAAATAGAAAAAGACGCCTACCCAAGGTAGACGCCGCCCACACCTAGCAGCAGCCAGAAATAATAGATTTCTTCGTTCAAGGAATAGCCAAATATCGGGCCGAATCATAACCCGAACGTGATGATCGAGCGACGTTGTAAATTTCGCTCTGCATCATTCAGTTCCTGACAGTCTCTTATCATCTATTCGATCTCAACCAAAGACTCAATAAGATAATCACATTCCTTCTCCAGCATCTCTCTCGAGCCTTCGTGGGTGACGACACCAATGGCAATGCTGCCTGCTGCTTTGGCCATCCGCATATCGACGATAGAATCGCCGACCACAGCGAACTCATGGGGCTGTATCTGAAGCCTCCTGCATGCTTCCAAAGTCATCTCGGGATCGGGCTTCCCTTTAGTCACCGCTTCTGGAGTAATGATGAAATCCAGCAATTCCTCTATTCCTAATAAATCGACACACGCCTTTGTCCGAAGCGCATGGTCAGAGGTCACAATACATGTACGGATATTTCGCGTTGTCAAGCGATGAAATATTTCTGGCACGCCTTCTTTTCTGAGAAAAGCTTTCTCCAGCTGCATATGCCGATCAGCTTCTTTAAAAATGGATTCCGCCAATGTTCTGCATTGAAACCACGGATAACGCTTAAGCAAGTAAATCAACCCTGCAATTATTATGATTTCCTCTTGCAGTGTCGCTACAGCAAGTACCCCTTGATAATCGATCTTACCCGGCTGATCAGTCCCCATCGCTTGATTCCAAAGATGACCATGCTCTTCACCAACGATTCGAACGAAGTTTTCCTTGCGCATTTCATCCACATAATCCCAGAAAGCCTCAGCATGAAACAAGGTTCCATCTTTATCAAAGCCGATGGCCTTCACAGGAATGAATTCGCCAGCAATTGTAATTCCTCTATGGTTTGTCTCAGCACGCGTCACTTGTTAATCCCCCTCTTCCATGGATGGACAATGGCGCTCCAGTACAGGTCTGGTCACATTCGAATCCTTCGTCTTTTGACCAACGCCTATATTAATTTTATACCACATCCAAGATTTGGTGTACATGTAATTTTTACACTGAAGTTGTTGTTGACAACACTAAAAAGCAGATGCTAGTATTTTGTTAGTGCCAAAATTGGAAGGAGGTGTATTATATTGAAAATTATTGATTCAGCCTGCACCCCGTCATTATACCATTTAAGAAGAATGCCAGATGGTCCGGCGGGACACGCCAGAATGCGCTATCGATGATCCTGGGGTGTATGGGGGCCTGGAAGCACGCTCAGTATTACGGTTATATACTAAGCGAACGAACGTCTTGGTCTGCCGAGCAAGTTTAACGCAACGGAATGCACACCTTACGACGATCAGGAAGCTTTGGACAATGAGACAAGCTTTATCCAATGCGCAAACCTTTTGCGCAATATCCTATAAGGAGGCAAGAAGCACTATGCCGCAACCCGTTCAGGCAGTGACCACTTTAATGCATCGAGGAGATAGCCAAAGCAATTTATTACTCTATCAAGCAATGCTTTCTCATAACAGCGGCTTGGAAATAGCATTTGATTCGAATAAGGCTAATGAGAAGCTACGGGAAGCACTAGTTCACGAGGGACGCTTGAAGGATCCGTTCGACCCGCTACACTTGTTTCAAAAAACGACTAGTGAGAGCATCGTCCCTTTCCTGCCTTTACACCGTCTTTCCAATGAAGAAGAGAAGAAGGCTTGTATGACTGCATTCGCGCAAGTATTGGAATCCGGTCTCTACACCTCAGGCCCCTTCACGGAAAAGCTAGAGCGCGAGTTCTCCTCCTTCCTGCAGCAGAAGCACGTCTTGCTTTGCAGCAGCGGCACTGACGCCATGATTGTCGCTTTGCTGGCACTAGGCATTGGGCCAGGAGATGAAGTGATCATGCCCGCCAACAGCTTCGCTGCTACCGAGAACGCTGTCCTTGCCTGCGGAGCGATTCCTGTCTTCTGCGACTCTACTGCTCATGATTACTTGATTGATGCAGCTAAGATCGAACCCCTCGTCACAGCCCGCACCAAGGCGATACTTCCTGTACATTTGTATGGTCGTATGTCTGACATGAAACAGCTTCGAGCCGTAGCTGACACCTTCGGTCTCTTTCTTATTGAGGATGGATGTCAAGCGATTGGTGCAACTGATTTAGGCAAATATGGAGACATCGCTGTAATTAGCCTGAATCCATTCAAGAATATGGGTGTATGCGGCAAAGCTGGCGGTCTGATGACCAATAAGGATGAGCTTGCAGAACGCTGCAGCCGCTTCAGCTACCACGGGTTTGTCAAGGGACAAAAAAATGTGAAGCAGGAATCGTTCGGTTATAACTCGAGGATCGATAATACGCAATCGGCTATTGGCCTAGCCAAGCTTCCGTTCCTTTCTCTAAACAACTTCAAAAGAATGGTGCTTGCTTCACGTTATATCAGCCTCTTAAGACCACTTCAGGAATCCGGTCGCATTTCGTTACCTGATTTGACAGGAGATCACGTGTGGCACCTATTTTCCATTCAAATCCACTCCATGTTCGATCGCGATGAGGTCAGACGCAGACTGCATTCGGAATTTCAAGTTGAAACCGATGTCTACTACACCGTGCTGAGTCATCTTCAGCAGACACCACTGCGTGACACGCACTTCAAGCATTGTTCGCTTCCGAATACCGAAACCTTGCACAAGAGGCTATTGAATCTCCCACTCCACCCCAATATGACGTTGGACGAGCAGGATCGGGTTGTGGAGGGTTTGCATGCAGTCCTCTAACTCCACTTTTCTACACTTGCCACTCGTTCCTAATCCTGAACATGTTATCTTTTCTGACTTTGACGAAACGTACTTGGCACATAGTGGGGATGCAGCGTATGTTGCGGGCTTGCGCCTACTGGAGCAGTTTCTTCTGGAGCACGCATCAGATAAACGGCTCTTAGTCGGCTGGGTGACCGGCAGCAGCCTGTCCTCCGTCCTCGACAAAGCTGCCAGGCACGGCCTGAACGTGCTGCCACACTTTATTGCCAGCGGGCTCGGTACGGAGATTACGTATTTCAGCAATGGCCGTAGCTCCAAAGATACCGAATGGGAGCTACGGCTGCTTGAAAGCGGCTATTCGCAGGACAAAGTAAGCGAGCTCGTCGAGTCATTGAACCGCCAAGGCGTTGTTCTCATACCGCAAAGCACGCAAGGAGCATCTAATTTGAAAGATAGCTACTATTATCGGGAAACCGGAGTTGCTGATGACGACACGCTCTCCCTAGATCAAATTCGAGAATACTGTTCACAGAACGGGATTGGCGTCAACATCAGCAAATGCAATCCATTGGCAGGTGACCCTGAGGACTGTTACGACATTGACTTCATCCCAATAAACTCAGGCAAAAAACATATTGTCGCCTACATGTTGAACAAAACAGCAGTATCATCCGAGCATGCATTCGCCTTTGGGGACAGCGGAAACGATCTGGACATGCTTCAATCGGTTAAATACGGATATCTGGTCGGTAATGCGACCGATGAGGCACGTTCCAAGTTTCCTTCTATAGCGAATCATGCATATGCGGAAGCCATCCATACTGTATTGGTAGAACAATTATTGACCCTTAAATAAAGATAAACGGATCGGAGTGAACCATAATGAAAATTGGAATTATCGGTACAGGCGGAATAGCCAAAGCTCACATTCGAGCGCTGGGCAAGCTTCATGCCCTTCAACTTACAGGTGTCTATGATATTAACCTCGAATCTGCACAGAAGGTTGCTAGCGAAAACGGCTGCACCGTATTCGCTACACCCGAGCAATTAATTGAAGCTGTGGACGGTGTGATCATCGCTTCACCTAACTTCATGCATCAGGAGCAATCGCTCCTTGTTCTCCAAGCGAATAAACACGTCTTATGCGAAAAACCGATGGCCGTCAGCTTAGATGAAGCACGCACCATGTCCGAGCTAGCCAAGCAATGCTCAGCTTCCGCTTGTGTCGGCTTTAACTACAGATACCTCCCCATCATTCGCGAAATTAAGCGGTTGCTTGACAACGGGGAGATCGGTGAACTGCTTGCTGTTAAGCTGGGCTTTCAGAAGAGCAGCGCACTAACCAAAACCTCCTTTACATGGCGGGATGACTCCACAAGTAAAATGACCAGTGGAGCACTAGGCGATCTGGGCGTTCATCTAATCGATATGTTGTGGTTCTTACTTCAAGGAGAAATCCATGAAGCCGACTTAAAGACAATAATGAAAACAAACGTTCCTATCAGAGAAAATAAAACGATCCACGTCGACGATTATTCTGCCGTGTACGGTAAGCTTAAGTCAGGTACCTACGTTGAACTCATCGCTTCCAAATCGTCGACGCAGGAGGAAACCGGGGTTTATCTGAATCTGATTGGCACTAAGCAGGAGCTCCGTTATGAGTCCGCTTGGAAACGTACCTATAAAATAAAACAAGGCATCGAATGGGTAGAGCACTCGTATGACGCGCCCCAGACACTGACCGACCCTCCCAATGAAATATTTGGTTGGTCGGATTCGTTCATCCATCAGCTGCAGGATTGGCAGCTTAAGGCCACAAGAACCCCTGCCCATCACAACGTCTGCATTGCAGACTTCCGAGATGGTCTCCGTTCCCAAGAAACACTAGATATGTTTATTCGTAATCGGGTTCAGCCCAAGAAGGAAGAGCTTCGGCATGTCGTCTTAACCTAGCCGAACTATAGGATGATAAGTGATGGAGCAGGAGCGTAAGGAGCAATCGGTTCAAGACAAAAGTATCTTTGCATTGACATGGCCCATATATATAGACCATATGCTTGGTTATTTCGTCGGCTTTGTCGATGTATTTCTATTAAGTCAAATTTCTGACCATGCATCTGCAGCTGTCGGTGCCGTTAACGTTATTGTACTATTTGTAATCATGCTGCTCGGTGCGCTGGGGATCGGTGGGGGGGTTATTTATTCCCAATACTTAGGTGCGAACAAGCAAGACGCCGTTCGACGACTCTACGCATCCGCCTTTGTGTTGAATATGGCAGTCGGCATCGTGACCAGCTTGATCCTCGTGCTGCTGTCGGACTCTCTCGCATCTTGGATTGGGCTGAACGGAGTGCTGCACGAGTACGGAAAGACGTACTTGGCTATCGTAGGCGGCGGGACCTTCTTCTATGCAGGCACGACCTTCTTTTGGGGAATAATGTCTGCTAACGGTTATACTCATTATACGATGTATGTGGCTGTAGCCACGAATGTAATCAATATTATAGGTGTGTACGCACTCACCTTCGGCTATTTCGGACTACCCAAGCTAGGCATCATAGGTATTGCGCTAGCTACCGTTATTGCCCGCATCGTCGGATTTCTGTATTCTTGGTGGCTCGTCCGATATAAGCTGAAGATCCAATTCATTTGGGCTAAAGACGGATTTCTGACCAACACGAAGGTGATGATCCGGACCGTATTTGCCATTACGTTGGAGCCGGTATTCTGGTATGGCGCACAGCTCGTTGCCACCGCAATTATCGCTTCCATCGGCCCAGATGAGCTCGCAGCTCGAACCTATACGGTAACAGTTACCAGCTTCGTTAGCTTGTTCTGCTATTCAGTCTCTCAAGGTACGCAAATCTTAATCAGTCATCTTGTCGGTGCAATGAGAACGGATCAGGTCAAACGCCAGTTTCGCCAAAGCCTGCTAATAGGAACAGGCGTTCCTATTATTATGCTAACATTGATTTACGCCATGTCCGAGTCGATTATCGGCGTATTCACTAAAAACCAAGACATCATTGCTATATCGACGATGCTTCTCTTACTAGCTTTCGTTAACGAGCCGGGATCGGGCTTTAATCAAGTAACAGGCAGCGCACTACGGGCAGCAGGACACGTCAACTACCCTACGGTAATCGGAGGAATTTTCATGTGGGGCATGTTCATTCCTATGGCGTATATTCTTGCAATACCATTAGGCCTTGGAGTTGTTGGCGTGTTTATTAGCATGGCATTTGATGAGCTTGTCAGAGGGCTCCTTCTGTACCGCAAGTGGTCGCATGTTATTAGAAGTCCCCTTCAGCTTAAGCTGGAGAGCACACTAGCTCATTAATAAACCCCAGTGTGGCGTGTACCCTTTATCTTGATTGTTACATTTGGAGGCAGGGGCGTGAGGATCGCCCCTGCCTCCAACAACTAGGAATCCATTTTTGGCGGCTCCGCTTGGGAATTATAGAGTAGCTATTATCGGCTTATGTACTTGAGCCTATTCATGATCCTGCTTCGGATCACTTGAAGCTGTGCTTTGGTTAAACCTGCTCGTCCTCAATGCGTTGAATTGGAGCTGAAGCTGCTGTGACTGCTCTGCAAGCTTGTAGTTCAGCTCCTTCAACCACATCTTGTCGCCCGCAATCGTAGCTGCGGTGATACAGTTATGAAGCTCTACAAGCTTTCCTACGAAATTCGCATTGGCCTGCAAACATAACGAGAGCTCCTGCTGCTCCTCATCTGTTAACTCTCTGGTCTGATGATAAGTCCACAATTCTGCCATTCGATAATGGAAAGGAAGCATGTCATCACTCTCCCCGATAAAATTGTTACTCTTACCATTGTTGACCAATCATGCAGCTTTTAGTATGAGCAGTATTAAATAAAACGTACACAAGCCGGGTTCGGAACTTCTATTGAATAACCCGTTGGCTCTAACGTCCCTTTTTGTGCATCCACGCGGAACGTTACGAGGCTGCCGCTCTTTTGATTCGCTGCGACCAGCAGCTTAACATCCGGTGAGATCGCGAAGTGACGCGGACCGTCGCCGAGCGTGGAAGCATGCTGCACAACGGTCAGCCTGCCGCTCATCACGTCAATGTCGCAGACGACGATACTGTTATGCCCGCGATTAGACGCATACAGGTAGCGGCCGTTCGGATGCACCTCAATATGTGCAGCTATATTCATCCCGTTATAATCTTCAGGCAGCGAAGGCACGTTCTCGATGAGCGTCCATTCGCCGCTCTCCTTCTCGTAGCTGTACACGCCAATCGTGTTATCCAGCTCATTCATCACATAAACGAACGGGCGCTGCGGATGGAAGGCCAGATGACGCGGACCTGCCCCCGCCTTCGACTTCACCGACTGCTGCTTCACGAGCCGCGGACGACTGTCCTCAAGCTCCAGCCTGTAGCGTACGATCTCATCGGTCCCGAGGTCCGTGACGAACACGTGCCCGTCCCGCTCCAGCACGCAATGAGCATGCGGCGCCTCCTGTCGCTCCGTAATACTGCGCCCTTCATGACGCTGCACATCGCTCAGCGGCCCAAGGCAGCCATCCTCTAGCACCGGATATACCGACACACTTCCGCTCATATAGTTCGCAGCCAGCAGCACCTTCCCGTTCGCGGCCAGCGTCACATAGCACGGCGATGCCCCTTCTGTCGAGGCGGTCTGCAGCAGCTTCAGCGCACCCGACGACTCGTCCAAGGCGAACACCGAGACACTTCCGCCAACGGAAGGGTGATGTGCAGCTTGAAGCTCGATCACACCGTACAGCCTGTCCCGTCTTTGGCCGCGAATGAGGAACGAGGGCTGCTCCGTCTCCCCGTTAGCCGACCTATACTCAAGCGCACCGGTCTCCTCATTCAAGACGAGCGTGAAGATCGAATCGGCTCCCCCATTCTCATACGTACCAACGTATAGGAAGCACTCCTTGTCCGTCTCAGGCATACGTGCATCTCTCCATTTCCATACGAATCGTTATCGTTCTATTCGCCACCGAGCGATCAATCTCCTGTTTATTCCAGTTAAAAATTCGCTTTACTCTGCAGATTCGAGCTCACGCACCGCCTCCAGCACCTGCTCGACATGCCCCTTCACCCGAATGTTCCGCCACTCGCGAACGAGCCGTCCTTGCCTGTCTATGAGAAACGTCGACCTCACGATGCCCATATACTCTCGGCCGTACAGCTTCTTGAGCGCCCATACGCCGTACGCTTTCGCCGCTTCGTACTCCGGGTCGGACAGCAGCGTGAACGGCAGCTCATATTTCCCCGCGAACCGCTCGTGTGAGCGTACCGGGTCCGGGCTAATGCCGAGCACGACCGTCCCCTTGTCCGCGAACTCACCGTGGTAGTCCCGGAATTGACAAGCCTCCTCCGTGCAGGCTGGGGTCATGTTTTTCGGATAAAAATAGATGACGACGTTGCGTCCCACATAATCTTGTAGAGAGACAGGCTCCCCGTTGCCTGCCATTAATGTAAACGTAGGCGCAGGCTGGCCTAGCATCAGCTGTTGCTCTGTCATTACTTCATTCCTCCTCGATGATGACTGAATGGTATAAGTGCATCCAAAAATAGTAAAAACCCACCCCGAGGTTAGCGCCACAGGTGGGTACTTATTACACTAATCATCACACATACAGCCCGGCTCACCAATAATCTGAGTTCCATCGAAACTCACAAAGATATTATACGTCTTGTCGCTATTACTCTTGCCGATCCGAACAGTCCATGTGCCGTAGAAGGAGACATCCTTCACTTCCCACTCTTTATAGCTCTTCATGACCGTAGCTACCGCCGCTTGTCTATGGATGTAGTATCCGTAGAGTAGTACGGACATAGCGGTGGTGAGGACAACAAGTATAATGAGTCGTCGCGATCTCAACTAAGTGTCACCCCCTACCTCTTCACCTACGACCCTGCCCCCCGATACCGCTTCACCCCGTAATTCCACACCAACATCCCCAGCGTGAAGAACACAAGCCCCACGACCGGCGTCAGCAGCGCGAAGCTGCCCCAGTTGTCCCGGTCAAGGAAGTAGGCCGACGGGTAGAAGCCGACGAAGCCGAACGGCAGCACCCACGTCAGCGTGAAGCGCAGCACCTGGTTGTAGATCGTCATCGGGTAGCGGCCGTAGTTCTGGATGTTCCACAGCATCGCCGTAATACCGGTCGGTGCATCGGAGAAGAACGACAGCGCGGTGAAAGAGATATATACACCGCCATAGATCAGCATGGAGCCGAGCACGAGCAAGAGCAGGACAAGCAGATCGTACCAGACGAGCTCAAGGCCGAGCTGCGACCATGAGTAGCCCATCACGATGAGCCCGACGAGCGAGCTGAACAGCGAGGACGGCGACATATTTTCCAGCATGAGCTGAATGAGATTGTGTGCCGGTCGCGTCAGGATGCGGTCCATCTCGCCCTTCACGATATAACGCTCACTGAAGTTCCATAAGCTGAAGAAAGTTATAAACAAGCCGTACGGCACCATAAAGTAGCCGTAGATGAACAGCACCTCATGCTCGTTCCAATCCCCGAGCGTCTGGGTATGTCCGAATACGACGAGGATGAAGAACAGGTTGAAGCCGTTGAACAGCAGATCGCTCAGCACCTCGATCCAGAAGTCGGAGCGATAGGTGAGGCGGGTTTTCATGTAATTTTTCAAATAATCGATCACTAAGCCTGCATAGAACATATGTTCACCCTCCCTGCACGAACAGACGCGACCTGGCGCTGCGCCACAGCAGGACGAGCGGTAGCAGCAGCAGAACGAACCAGAGCAGCTGCACGAGCAACCCGTCGTAGACCGCCCCCTCCGGCACCGCGCCTGTGAACACCTTGCCCGGCAAATATGTAATCGCCTGGAACGGCAGCAGCTTCAGCACCGACTCCGCCCAGCCTGGGAAGAACGACATCGGTATGACGAGTCCGGAGAACAGGTCGACCGCAACCCGCTTCAGCCGCATCAGCCCCTCGTTATTTTCCAGGAAGAACGCGCATAGTCCAGTAATGATGTTAATCTGCGAATTGATCAGGAAGCTGAAGAACAGCATGACGAGGAATACTGCCCATAGCTTCGGGTCGGTCGGCAGCTCGATGCGGAACAGCAGCCAGACGATGACCATACCCGGCGTCGAGAACAGGACGAGGCGGAACAGACCTTCGCCGAGTCCCTGCATCATCTTCACCACGATATAGTTGTACGGTCGGATGAACTGGATCGCCACGCTGCCATCCTTGATCTCATTGGCTATCTCGCGATCCAGATTGTTGAAGTAGAACGCCCGCGCCATCCAGCCGACCGCCACGTACGTCGTCATCTGGGTGAGCGTCAAGCCGCCGAGCAGCTCCTTCGAGCCATAGATCGCCTTCCATAGGAAGTAATACGCTCCAATATTCAACGCATAGATGATGATCCCGCTGTAATAATTGACCCGGTACGCCAGCATCATCAGGAAGCGGATGCGAATAATCTCGAGATAAGCGCTAGACATGCAGCGTCACTTCCTGTTCCTGCTGGTCCGCTTCAGCCGCCGGCTTCCGCTTCACGTCAGACGAGCCGGACTTGTAGATCTCCCGGACGATGTCGTCGGTATTCGTCTCCACGATCTTCATATCGTCGATGTCGAGTACGCCGACGACGCGGCCGAGCACCTCGGACACACCGCCTGCCCGCTGCGGAATCCACACCTTCGCCGTCAGCTCGTTGTCGAGCGACCATTCGACGTCGAGGCCGTGCGTTAAGCCGCGCAGATGCTCGAGCGTGATCGGGGAGGTGAACCGGAGAATGACCTCCTTGCCCTTGCCCCAGCGCTCCTTCAGCTCCTCAAGGCCGCCGTCGTAGATGATGCGCCCGTCGTCCAGCATGATGACTCTGGAGCAGAGCGCCTCGATGTCTTGCAGATCGTGCGTCGTCAGCAGGATGGTCGTGCCGAATCGGCGGTTCAACGACTTGAGGAACTCGCGAATCTCCGTCTTCACAACGATGTCAAGACCGATGGTCGGCTCGTCCAGGAACAGGATAGACGGGTTATGGATCAGCGACGCCGCCAGCTCACAGCGCATCCGTTGACCGAGACTGAGCTTGCGCACTGGACGATTCAGCAGCTCCTCCAGCTGCAGGTGATGCACGAGCTCGTCCATGCGGGCGCGGTAGTCGGCTTCAGGTACGCGGTACACCTTCTTGAGCAGCTGGAACGATTCGATGACCCCTAGGTCCCACCACAGCTGGCTGCGCTGCCCGAACACGACGCCGATGCCGCGCACGAACGCCTCCCGCTCCTTATGCGGGATGTAGCCGTTGACACGTATGTCTCCGGCGGTCGGAACGAGAATGCCCGTGAGCATCTTGATCGTCGTCGACTTGCCCGCACCGTTCTCGCCGATGTAGCCGCATATTTCGCCCTGCGGAATTTGGAAGCTGATGTCTTTCACTGCCGTAACGTGGCTATACTCTCTATTGAATAAGTCTCGAAGGGCGCCGCTCAGACCCTCCCGGTTTTTTTGCACCTTGAACTCCTTGCGCAGCTGGTGCACATCAATGGCCAGTGACATGAATCGCGTATCCCTCCTGTAATATATTGCCGAAACTTGCAGGAAGCTTCCGGTAATGAGTATAATGTAAACAATTTTTCAGCATCCTAACTGTTAATGATACACGAAGCGCATGCATAGGAAAAGCGACCGTACATTTTATAGAGAAAGGATCGATTTTTCCATGGCTCGAACGATCAGAAGACTATTCACCTTATCCCTTGTCCTCGTACTCGCGGCTATCGGCTATTATACATACGGCTTTGTGCAATTCGCGAACAACATTCAGAGTAAGCCGGAGACGACGAAGTTCTCTGCGATCAGCACGAAAAAAACAGGCGGCGCCGACACGCACGCCCCTCCGAAGTGGGAGGGCAAGGAGCGCGTCAACATTCTTCTGCTCGGCGGCGATTCGCGGGGGCTGACGAAGAACGAAGCGCCGCGCTCCGACTCCATGATGGTCGTCTCCGTTGACCCGGTGACGAAGAAGGCGGTGCTGTTCTCCATCCTTCGTGATACGTATGTGAAGGTGCCCGGTCACGGCGGGGAACGAATCAACACGGCGCTCGCCATCGGCGGCCCGAATCTGGCCATGAAGTCTGCCGGCGAATTGCTCGGTATTCCGATCCAATATTACGTATATACCGACTTCGAGGGCTTCATGGCGCTCGTCGACGCGATGGGCGGCATCGAGCTTGAGGTCGAGAAGGATATGAAGTACCGCGACTCCGTAGAGCCCGAATATGACATTGACCTGAAGAAGGGCGTCCAGCACCTGAACGGCAAAACGGCGCTGCAATACGTGCGCTTCCGTCACGACGCGCTCAGCGACTTCTCGCGTACCGAGCGGCAGCGCAAGTTCATGGCTGCCGTCGCCCAAGAGATGAAGTCGACCGGCTCGCTCATCCGTCTGCCGATCATTCTGCGCAGCATCGATCCGTATATCGAGACGAATCTGAACACGACCGATATGCTCAAGCTCGGCGCTCTGGCGCTTGAGGTGAAGACCGAGGGCATGCCGAGCAAGCAGGTGCCGCCTGCAGAGCTGCTCGTCGAGAAGCGCGTCGGCGGCGCGGCCGTCATTACGGCCAGCACCGACAAGCTGCATCGGTACGTGCAGGACGTCTTCGCAGGCAAGGACCCGTTCGCGAAGCCGGAGAAGACGACAAGTGCAGCGGCGGCAGGTAATGCTGGTGCGGGCGGTGCGAGCGGTGCGGGAAGCAGCACAGGTGCGAAGAAATAAAACGATTACGCTCGTCCACGTGGACGTGGCGAGGAGAGGCCGTTCGGTGCATGCCGGACGGCTTTTGTGCTTCTTAGATGCTTATTGTCGGCTACCTGCGGTGCCCGTTCGTTGATGCTGCTCCCTCGCGTGTCCGGACAATTTCTACTATAATAAGTCTACATGAATAGCTATGGAGGAATTAACGATCATGTCTATCGAACCACAAGCTGCAGCTTCTGCAGCCAGACCCCGCTCCGAGGTGCTGTACGGCGAAGCGCTGGAGCACATTGTCGGCGGGGTGAACAGCCCCTCGCGCTCGTTCAAGGCAGTCGGCGGCGGCGCACCCGTATTCATGAAGCGCGGCCAAGGCGCGTACTTCTGGGATGAGGACGCCAACCGCTATATCGACTACTTGGCCGCCTACGGCCCGGTTATTCTCGGTCACGCGCATCCGCACGTCACAGCGGCCATCTGCCGCGCCGCCGAGAACGGAACGCTGTACGGCACCCCGACCGAGCTCGAGATTACGTTCGCCCGCATGCTGAAGGAAGCGATCCCATCGCTTGATAAGGTTCGCTTCGTCAATTCCGGCACCGAGGCAGTCATGACAACGATTCGCGTCGCCCGCGCCTACACGGGGCGCAACAAGATCGTCAAGTTCGCTGGCTGCTACCACGGCCATTCCGATCTCGTGCTCGTCGCCGCAGGCTCGGGTCCATCGACGCTCGGCATTCCCGACAGCGCGGGCATCCCGATCAGCATTGCGCATGAAGTCATCACGGTGCCGTTCAACGATTCGAAGGCGCTCGAGGAGGCGCTGGATCGGTGGGGAGACGATATCGCCGCAGTTATGGTCGAGCCGATCGTCGGTAATTTCGGCATGGTCATGCCGAAGCACGGCTTCCTGGAGGCGCTGTGTGCTGCCGCCCGTCGCAACGGCTCCCTCGTCATCTACGACGAGGTCATTACCGCGTTCCGCTTCCATTATGGCTCCGCCCAGACGTTCGACGGCCTGCCGGAAGGGACCGACTACCAAGCCATTGAACCCGATCTGACCGCTCTAGGCAAAATTATCGGCGGCGGCCTCCCCATCGGCGCTTACGGCGGCCGCGCGGACATCATGTCGCAGGTCGCTCCGCTCGGACCCGCGTACCAAGCAGGCACGATGGCGGGTAACCCCGCCTCGATCTCAGCGGGCATCGCCTGCCTCGAGGCGCTGCAGCAGTCCGGCACGTACGAGCGGCTTGACCGGCTCGGCGCGATGCTGGGCGACGGTCTGGCCGCCGCCGCCGCCGCTCACGGCATTCCGCTGACGATCAACCGTATTCGCGGCGCGCTGTCGACTCACTTCTGTGCGCATCCGGTCACGAACTACGAGGAGGCGCAGCTGTCGGACAGCGAGCAGTTCGCCGCGTTCTTCAGGCTGATGCTGGCGAAGGGCATATGCCTCGCTCCTTCCAAGTATGAGGCGTGGTTTCTGACCACCGCTCATACCGAGGACGATATTCGGGCTACCCTTGCCGCTGCGGATGCTGCCTTCGGACAGCTTGTCCGCGGATGAGCTGTCATTTTTTAGGTCAACGCGTACGCCATAAACAACAAATCACGAACTATTACGAAATCCGCGTAATAGTTCGTTCGTTTTTAACATAAGCTTAACATTTGATAAATTTTTAAGCATATTCACCAATTATGCAAAATATAGAGCGCTTTCATCATGTCGAAAGGTGGAATGTTCTATTGTCTCCATTTCGATTTCATGTTATTCTATAACTACTTTGTAATCGAATATAATCGGCAAAATGTAAGGTTTTCGCCATGATTGCAGTGAAAATATGCGCTCATCTATTCGTCATGGGCACATTTCTTTTTTTATTAGTGGCCAATTGCGAATTTATTGGGAAAGTGTAAAGAAGGAACGACAGTGCTAATTATACAATGTTCATGTATTTTTATTCATTGTCTCTGAATACGCATCGCTTGCCGCTATCTGCAGCACATGACAAAGCCTACTTTCAGTACGAATGATGCAATGAAATTTATTGGGAGGTGAAGGTCAGCCTGCTGACCATTAGAATGAATCAAATAATGCGTGATGAAGGCCGCTTCCAGAACTTGCTCGCTACTGAACACGACAGCTGCGGCATCATTTGTATCATTGAGAAGGACGGATTTCCTTCAAGAGACAACATTAAGAAGACGATCGACGCCCTCGTTAAGTTGGAGCACCGCTCCGGATTTATTAACGGCGAAGGCGACGGCTGTGGTATTTTGACCGACATTCCACGCGCCCTGTGGGAGAAGAAGCTCGGCGAAGCTGGTCTTGACGGCAAGCTTGCCTACGATGAGCGCTTCTCGGTCGGACACATCTTCGTACCTCGCAAGCTGAGCATCTCGGTTGAAGAGATGCAGAACGGCATTCGCGAGCTGTTCGCACAATTCGATGTGAACATCATCCTCGAGCAGGAGAACCAGGTTGACAGCAGCGTCCTCGGTCCTAACGGTCTGAACGACGAGCCAACCTTCTGGCAGATCGCTGCGATTAGTGAGAAGCCTGAAGTGAAGGTGGCCGATCACCTGTTCGAGCTTCATGTAGCGATTGAAGCGAAATATAACGTGCACGTTGCAACTCTAAGCAATGTGACCGCTGCTTATAAAGTGATGGGTGCAGCCAGCATTCTTCCTAAATATTACAACGACACACGCGATCCGCTGTTCGCCGCTCAAGTAACGATCGGTCATAACCGTTACTCGACGAACACGCAATCGAGCTTCTTCCGCGTCCAGCCGTTCTCGCTGCTTGGTCATAACGGCGAGATCAACACGGTGAAGAAGATGCGTGTCGAGGCCGATATGGTCGGCGTACCGCTCGTAGACGGCGGCAGTGACTCGCAGGACATGAACCGTACGATCGAAACGTTCATTCACCGTCACGGTCTCAGCCTGTTCGAGGCCATGGAAATCGTATTCCCGCCGATCTTGAACGAGATGAAGCTGTTCCGTCCGGAAATGCAGGACCTCTACGTCTATTATCGTCAAGCATGGGGTCATTATGCACAAGGTCCGGCCGGTATCGTATCGCGCTATGCCAATGAGTGCATCTTCAGCGTAGACGCGCTCGGTCTTCGTCCGGTATGGATGGTGGAGAGCGAGACATCCCTGTACTTCTCCTCCGAGCAAGGCGTAATTACGGTTGGCGACATGGTAGCCGAGCCGAAGCCGATCGCTCCAGGTGAGAAGATCGGCGTTGTGCTAACACCAGGCGAACACGTACAAGTCATTCCTTATCATGAAGTACAAGGCCTTGTGCTGGAGCGTGCGAAGGCACGTGTCGGCTTCGAGGGCTTAAGCAAGCATCTGCACGGCTGGATTCCAGCTGTTGAAGCTGCAGCTTCCGCTGATATCGTTCCTTCCGACTCGATCTACAGCGCATTCGGCTGGGATCGCGACGGCATCCAGATGATCGAGTCGACAGCCGAGACAGGCGCTGAGCCGATTCGCTCGCTCGGTCATGACAGCCCGCATGCGGCATTGAACCCGGAGCGTACGAACATTCCGGATTATATTAAGGAAAGCGTAGCGGTTGTTACGAACCCTGCGATCGACCGTGACCGTGAGATGGAGCACTTCTCCACGCGTATCGTCGTAGGTCCTCGTCCACAGCTGTACAAGGCGCTTGACCCGCGTCCACGCATCGAGCTGCTGTATCCGGTTGTGCTGGAAGGCAGCAACGGCTTGGAATCTCTGGCCGAGCTGAAGCAGCCTAGCTTCGAGCAGGTGAAGTCTTTGTTCAGCGCTGAAGGCAGCCAAGCTGTTGCAACGCTGTCGCTCACATTCGGCCGCGGCACATCGCTGCAAGCCGCACTTGATCAGCTGGCCGCTCAAGCGGTAGCGGCTGTTCGCGATGGCGCGATGCTGCTCATCCTCGATGACAGTGAAGCGCATCAGAACGACCGTCTGTGGATGGATCCGCATTTGGCCGTATCGAAGGTCGACATCGCGCTTCGCGCGGAGAAGCTTGGCTTCGGCGACAACCTGCGCCGCCAGACGACACTCGTACTTCGCAGCGCTGCGATCCGCAACCTGCACGACATTGCGGTAGCGGTAGGTCTTGGAGCAGACGTGCTGTCTCCGTACCTGATGTTCGCGACAGCTTCGGCGAAGGACGGCGCTCCTGCCGCTCGCAAAGTATTCTCCGCTCTGATGAAGGGTCTGGAGAAGGTCATCTCGACGATCGGTACGCACGAGCTTCGCGGCTATACGCGCTTCTTCTCGTCGATCGGCTTGAAGCCTGAGCTGGCTGAAATTCTCGACATCGTCACTTACCTTGGCAGCGACAACGCTGGTACGGGCTTTGAGGTGCTGGAGAAGGATGCTGAAGCTCGTTACGAGGACTTCACGAACCCGAAGGCGAAGGCATCGAAGAACTTCCGCTTCTTCCAGCGTATGTGGAAGGCGCTCGGCGATGCAGCATCCGGTGCGGCTCCGTACACCGACTACCGCGACAAGCTGCGTGAAGAAGAGAAGAAGAACCCGATTTCGATCCGCCACATTGCGGATTTCGATATGGAGAAAGCACACAACGAAGGCCGCAAGCCGCTGAACCCTGCTGATGTGAACATCGGCATCGGCGGTCACGACCTGCCTGTACTCATCTCGTCCATGTCCTTCGGCTCGCAGAACGAGACCGCATTCCGTGCTTACGCGGAAGCCGGTGAGCGTCTGAACATGGTAACGATGAACGGTGAGGGCGGCGAAATTAAAGATATGCTCGGACGCTACAAGCGGACACGCGGCGCTCAGGTCGCTTCCGGACGCTTCGGTGTCAACGTTGAGCTCGCGAACGCAGTAGCGTTCCTGGAGATCAAGATCGGTCAAGGCGCGAAGCCGGGCGAAGGCGGTCACCTGCCAGGCTCCAAGGTAACAGCTAAGATCGCACTTGCCCGTAACGCAACGATCGGCTCTGACCTGATCTCGCCATCGAACAACCACGATATTTACTCGATCGAGGACTTGGCACAGATCATCTCCGAGCTGAAGGAAGCAAGCGGACGCAAGGCGAAGATCATCGTGAAGATTCCTGTCGTTCCAGGCGTTGGTACGATTGCAGTCGGTATCGCCAAGGCAGGAGCTGACGTGATCACATTGTCCGGCTTCGACGGCGGTACAGGTGCGGCTCGTATTCACTCGATCACACACGTTGGTCTTCCGACTGAGATCGGTACGAAGCTGGCTCACCTTGCGCTTATCGACGCAGGCTTGCGTCATCAGGTAGAGCTCTGGTCTGACGGCGGTATTAAGTCCGGTGCTGACGTTGTGAAGATGTTCATGCTCGGTGCGAACCGTGTCGGCTTCGGCTCGATCGCGATGCAGTCGATCGGTTGTACAACTTGCCGCGGCTGTCACCTTGACACATGTCACGTTGGTATTGCAACACAGATCGACTCGCTCGGGGAAGCAGAAGAGAAAGGTCTTCGCCGCTTCGTGCCTCGTGTATACGACACAGCGGTTGAATCGCTCGTTCGCTTGTTCAGCGGCATCGGTCAAGAAATTCGCGACGTCGTCGCAGCACTCGGCTTCAAGGATGCTCAAGAGCTTGTCGGCCGCTCCGACCTGTTGAAGCAAGTAAGCCACCTGGATCGCATCGACCTGTCCGACCTGCTTCGCCCAGCTCCGCTCTCCTTCGCAGCTGCGAAGGATGCTCAAGAGCAGGCTGCAGCAGCGGTGTCGTCCGATATCCGCATTGCAGCAGGCGCTGAGGGTCTGGATCTGTTCCCAGAGTCCGTCTCCTTCGACGCTCCAGTCGAGCGCAAGTGGACGAACATCGATGCTGAATCCCGTATTCTCGGCTCCCGCTATGCGAGCCATCGCGTTCGCGATCGCTTCGACGGCAGCTACGATGAGTTGCCTCCGGTCAACATCGCGATTACAGAAGGCTCCGTTCCAGGTAACGGACTTGGTGCCTTCAACGCTCGCGGCGTCGACATTACCGTACACGGCGGTGCTGAGGACGGCGTAGGTAAGATGGCATTCGGTGGTAAGGTGGCGATTCTGAAGGCGCCAAGCAAGCACAAGCAATTTATTAACGGCTCCGTTGGTAAGTCGTTCGGCTACGGTGCACAGAAGGGCTTGTTCCTGATTCAAGGTAACGCGGATACGCGTGCTTGCATCCGCTTCTCCGGCGCTGACGTCGTATTCGGCGGAGAGATTACAGCTCCTCTGCAGGATGAGCTGGGCGGTCTGGCCGCACGTGCGAACCTGAAGGGCTTCGCGTTCGAATATATGACGAACGGCCGTGCCGTCGTGCTCGGCGATCCAGGTCCGTGGATCTGCGCAGGTATGACTGGCGGTGTCATCTACCAGCGTCTTGTTCCAGAGATGGGTCTTGATGAGGCAGCACTACAGCGCCGTATTGCGAAGGGCGCGAAGGTGAAGATCGAGCCGATCGGTCAGCAGAGCATCAAGGACTTGAACGAGCTGCTCACTATTTACCGTGATGAGCTCGCAGCTACCGGTCAAGCGGAAGCTGCAGCGAAGATCGAATACTTGCTGAACAACCTGCAAGCGAGCTTCGTTCGTATCGCTCCTGTCGGCCTGCAGGCTGATCAGTCTGTAGCAACCGAATAGTAATTGGCATCAACCGCATACAGCAGCCAGGGACCTCGTCCTTGGCTGTTTTTTTACACTTATTCAATATGGTCTTCTCCTCACCATGCCAAAAAAAGCAAGCACCGGATTTCACTCCAATGCTTGCTTCTTCTTCTCTATGCTTGTCTACTCGACGTGCTTCCCTTACTTCGCCGCGCGGTACGCCTCGATGTATTGAGCAGCCTTCTTCGCAACCAGGCTGTAATCGCCTGTTTTCACCGCATCGCTAGTCAGGTCGGAGCCGATACCTACAGCTACCGCACCTGCCTTGATCCACTCGCCAAGGTTGCTCAGCGATACGCCGCCTGTCGGCATAATGTTCGCCTGCGGCAATGGTCCCTTAATCGCCTTGATCATAGCTGGGGAGTACAGGTTGCCCGGGAACAGCTTGACCACATCGACGCCGAGCTCAAGCGCCTTCTGGATCTCTTGGATCGTCATGACGCCTGGCATAATAGGCACACGGTATCGGTTACAGAGCGTCACAGTCTCCGGGTTAAGCGAAGGGCCTACGACGAACTCCGAGCCGCTCAGAATGGCAGCACGAGCGGTCTCCGGATCGAGCACGGTACCTACCCCGATAATTGCAAACTTGTCCGCGTCCGTTGCTGTGCTAGAATACTTCTTCGCCAGCTTCTCGATCGCTTGAAGAGCGAACGGAACGGTCATCGTCACTTCGATAACTTTAATACCGCCAGCGATCGATTGCTCCGCCATTTCGACAACTTCATCTGGTGTATCGCCGCGAAGTACCGCTACGACACCTTGCTCCGTAATTTGTTGAAGCAGCTTAATTTTTTTCATCTTGAATATCCCCTATTCCTAATATTATCTCTCCACGTGCTGCACGTTGTTCAGGAACGCCTCAACCTGCTCCCAGGTCGGAATACCTTCCCAATCGCCTTCCATCTGTACGACCATGCAGCCGATTAAGTTACCAAGTCTTACTGCTTCCTGCAGCGAATAGCCCTTCAAGAGGCCTGCATAGAACCCCGCGCAGAAGCCGTCACCGGCGCCTACCGTATCGACAACCTGCTCCGCCTTGAAGTACGGCACCGCTGTCAACGAATCGCCTTCCACGATGTACGTCTCGTTGTCGCCGCCCTTCACGATGGACACACCAGGCAGCTCCTTCAAGCGGCCGATAATCTCCTCGAAGCTCTCCGTCTGATACAGCAGCTTCAGCTCATCAAGACCCGGCATGAAGTAGTCGGCTTCCTTCGCCACCTCAAGCAGCACCTCACGCGCTTCATCCAGCGACCACAGCTTCAGGCGAAGGTTCGGATCGAAGCACACCTTCACGCCGTTCCGCTTCGCCATGCGCACAGCCTCGCGAACCGTCTCACGAGCAGACTCACTCAGCGCCATCGTAATGCCGGTCACGTGCAAATATTTTGCTTGCGCAATATAGCTTTCGTCCAGATGCTCTGGACGCATGAAGCTCGCAGCCGAGCCCTTGCGGTAATAGTAGACAGACGACTTGCCCGACACGGTCTCCCGAAGCATTAGGCCAGTCGGCGCTTCAGCAGTCAGCTGTACGCGGGACACATCGACGCCTTCGCCGCGAATTTTCTTCACAATCATGCGGCCGAACGGGTCCTTGCCCAGTCGGCCGAACCAGCCGATCCGGTGTCCCAGACGCGATACTCCGATCGCAACATTGCTCTCTGCACCGCCGAACAAGCTCTGGAAGCCAGAGGAATACTCAATACCTTTGGAGTTATCTGGCATCATCAGCGCCATCGACTCGCCGAAGGTCACAACATCCGGCTGAAACATTTGGGTTGGCTCGTTATTCGTTGATGTGCTCATTATCGTGACATCCACCCTCCGTCAACACACAGTACATGTCCGCTCATATAATCCGAAGCAGCCGATGCGAGGAAGACGACAGGACCTTGCATATCCTCAGGCGTGCCCCAGCGAGCTGCGGGAATACGGGCGAGAATCTGAGTATTGCGCTCCTCATCCGCACGCAGCGCCGCTGTATTGTCCGTCGACATGTAGCCCGGAGCAATCGCGTTCACCTGAATGCCCTTGCTCGCCCACTCGTTCGCCAGCGCCTTCGTCACACCCGCGATCGCATGCTTGGAGGCTGTATAGCCTGGTACGTTGATGCCGCCCTGGTAGCTCAGCATCGAAGCAATGTTAATAATTTTACCCGAGCCCTGCTTGATCATCTCGCGGCCAACGAGCTGCGACAGGAAGAACGCAGAATTCAAGTTCAGGTTCAGTACATCGTGCCAGTCAGATGCCGCATGATCTGCAGCAGGCGTACGGCGAATAATACCGGAGTTGTTAACGAGAATATCGATTTTACCGAAGGCAGACAGCGCCTCCTGAACAACACCCTCCAGTGCCTGCTCGTCCATCAGGTTCGCCACGATCGTATGCGCCTTGCGGCCCATCGCCTCAATCTGCTGCTGCACCTCACGGTTACGGTCATTGCTTGTCACAATCGCGACATCAGCCCCCGCCTTCGCTAGTCCTAGCGAAATACCTCCGCCTAGACCAACGGCCCCTCCGGTTACCAATGCTACTTTTCCGGTCAAATCAAACATGCATTACGCCTCCTTCATATAGTTTAAACGTTTCAATAGTGTTGAAGACCCCGAATAGGAGTCGCTTCTTTTCAATATTATACGTCATCGATCGTCATTACGCTATACTAATATCCCATAAACTACATGATAAGTTGCACGGACCCCGCTCGCATCTCTATATTGGTGCTCATACATCTGCTCCATCGTCTTCAGCAACCGCCTGCTCAAGCTCCCCCCGGCCGCACCGTGACTCGCACTGCTGGCGCCCGTCTCCTTGACGCTGTAGAGGAAGCTTCGCACATCCGGATAATGCACATGATGAAGACACTCTTCCTGATAGAACACCCGTCCATTCGCGAGAGTAGCCGCCGCCTGATCGCTAAGCTCGAACTCTGCTGTACCTTTATGTCTGCCAGTAGAAGCTGCGGCATCACCTCCGCCTGCCACACAGCTGAACAATGCCTCCCAATCCCTGAGTCCGAGAAAATGCTGCCCCCTTCGCATCGTACCCTGCAAGCCTAACAGCTCCTCCGCCCTTCTGAAGCTGTCATGCAGCTCCCGGAACGTCTCGGGACCGAACGTACTGAAGGCAAGCTGGCCAGAGGGCGCTAGCTTCCTCAACCATGCGCTCATCGCGGCCTCCGGGTCGGTGAACCATTGGAATGCAGCGCTAGATACAATTAGATCGATAGAACCGTCCTCCAGCGCAAGACACTCATCGGAGCAAGATGTGGACACCTGAGCGTCCTCCTCGCCTTCCCTGCTCAAGCATCGCTCCGCATCACCTAGCCACACCTCTAGCCGGTTTTGCTCGTATGCCCCCTTGCAGCGCTCGATCGTCAGCTCCAGCATACGAGGTGCGAGATCGATCGCGAGCAGCTTCGCATTCGGGAACTGCTCCAGCAGCTTCGCCGTCAGTCGGCCTGTGCCACAGCCAATTTCAACGATTCGGTGCACTTCACGCGGTAGCATCTGCAGGTTCGTTAGACTTGATCCGACCAGCTCCAGCAACCGATCAGCCATACGTGCTTGTATGACAGCATGACGATCATACTGCTCGGCATAGCGGTCGAAGTGGCGTTGTACCGATTTTTTATGAATACGTATCGTTTCCATCATGAATAAATCCCCTTAGCTGCTTGTAGAACAACTCCGGCTGTGTCAAGAACGGTGCATGTCCGGCACCCTCCAGCACATAGCGCTGAAGCCCTGGTGTACCCTCCGGCATCGCCTGCAACGGACATATCGAATCGTTCTCCCCATGCAGCCACAGCAGCTGAATAGCTTCTTCTGCAAGGGCAGCTCGTACAATAACGTCCCAGCCCTCTTGAAGCGACAACTCCATCAAGTAATCGAGACCTGCCCTCAGCCCCTCCAGCGAGAAGTCCGAGCTGCTCGACTCCCAAGCCTCCATCTGCCCACTGAGCTCTCTCCGCTCGACGTCAGTAAGCATCGAAGCTCTGAACTGCTGCAGCACCGTCTTCGTCTCAGCTTCGAGCTTCCCCTTCATCCGCTCTACAATACGTCTTGGCCACCCAAGAGCACGGTCATAACTCAAGAAGGATAATGTTGAACTGACGAGGATTATTTTCGGAAAAGAAGCACGTGCCTGTTGTTCATCGTTCTGCTCATCATTCAGCTTATGGTTCAGCTCCTCCTGAACAGCTTCACCATCAAGAGCCGTCTTGCACCTTGCGATTAACCAATCCAGCAGCAGCATTCCGCCCATCGACCACGCTACGATGGCATGTGGCCTTACTCGAGTGACCTGCTCATGCAGCGCCTGCTGGAAGGAAGGTTTGCTCTTGCAACCATCATAGGTGAAATAATAATGCATCCACCTCACCGAATCCGCCTCAAGCTCAATAGCGCCCTCCTGTGCGAACAATGACGTCACCCTCTCCCAATCTCGCGGAGACGCTCCCCAGCCGTGAATCCAGAGCAGACGCCTCGGGCTACGCACGTCATATTCACCCCTCACTAATCAGCCTCTCCTTCCGCGACACAAGCGGCAATCTGCTCTACCGCCCAGCGTAAATCGTCCATCGCATGCTCGGACATGAGCGTCAGCCTAATTCTTGCTGTGCCTTCAGGGACGGTAGGAGGTCGTATCGCTACGGCTGCAATACCGAGCTGCTGCAGACGATCGGCCATGCGCACCGCATTCGCATCCGAGCCAACTATCACCGGAATAATGTGACATTCGCTCAGACCCACCTGAACGCCTCTATCGCGCAACGAATCGCGGACGAAGGCCGCCTTGTACTGCAGCTGCTCTCGCGCAAGCGAAGCAGCCTTAACCTCGATCCAATGCTCTCGAATCGTAACAATCAACTGAGGTGGTAACGCAGTCGAGTAGATGAAGCTTCGCGCCTGATTAATTAAGGATTCCTTCACCATCATACTGCCCGCCACATAAGCTCCATAGGCTCCGTACGCCTTGCTGAACGTGCCCATCTGCAGCTCCACCTGCTCAGTCAGCCCGAGTTCATGGATGAGACCCTGCCCCGTCGTCCCATACAAGCCGCCGCTGTGCGCCTCATCTACCATTAGCATCGCACCATACCGTTCCTTAAGCCAGACGAGCTCACGCAGCGGCGCGATCGTGCCGTCCATGCTGAAGATCGAGTCAGTCACAATAAGCTTGCGCTTGCTTGATGACGCAGCCTTCAGCATATCCTCCAGCTGATTCGTGTCCCGATGTCTATACCTTCTCAGCTCCGCACGGCTTAACACAATCCCGTCCACGATACTCGCATGATTCAACCGATCGCTGAACACAACATCATCTCTGCCGACGACAGCGGGTATGACGCCGATATTGGCCATATAGCCGCTTCCGAACAGCAGGCAGCCCTCCGTTCCTTTATAAGCTGCGAACTGCTCCTCGAGCTCTGCCACCTCTACGCCGGTACCTGTAACAAGTCTGGAGGCTCCTGCACCTCTGCTTGCACCTCTGTTTGCACCTAATGAGCGCTCTGCCCTATCATTTCGAGCCGCCAATCCGAGATAATCGTTAGAGGCCAGATTGAGCATTCTTCTACCGTCGCGCAGCATCCAGCCGCTCTCCAGCGGCTCGGATATAACAAGCGAGCGTCGTCTCGACTTAGCCTCCAACGCTTGAAGCTCATCCTTCATCCAGCTTAAACTACTAGATTCCATAGCTATCCTCAAATCCGACATGTGCATTTACAATGCACACAGCTCAATCTCGAAGCCGAGATCCTCGATCATCTGATGATCCGCGGACGCCTCTTGTCCTTCCGTTGTTAAATAGTCGCCTACGAACACCGAGTTCGCCGCATACAAGCTCAACGGCTGCAAGGAGCGCACATTCACTTCTCGACCGCCTGCCACCCGAATCTCCTTTGACGGATTGATGAATCGCATCAGCGCCAGCACCCTCAAGCAATGACGCGGGTTAAGGTCTCTACGGTCCTGAAGCGGCGTACCTGTTATCGGATTCAGGAAATTAATCGGGATCGAGTCGGCATCCAGCTCACGCAAGGCATACGCCATCTCTACGATCTCCTCCAGCGTCTCCCCCATTCCGATAATACAGCCGGAGCACGGCGACATACCTGCCGTTTTCGCCTTCTCAACCGTACTTACCCGATCGTCATATGTGTGTGTAGTCGTAATGTTGCCGAAGTTTTGCTTGCTTGTATTCAGGTTGTGATTGTAGCGATCGACCCCAGCTTCCTTCAATCGCTCCGCCTGCTCATCACTCAGAATACCCAGACATGCACAGATCTTCATCGGCATCGAAGACTTAATTTCTTTCACAGCGTCGATCACATGATTAAGCTCTTTATTCGTAGGTCCTTTGCCACTTGCTACGATACAGTAGGTGCCGACCTTCAGCTCCATCGCCTTCTTAGCACCTGCCACAAGTGTATCCTTCTCCAGCAGCGGATATTTCTCAATTCCAGCCTTCGATACGATCGACTGAGAGCAGTAGCCGCAATCCTCTGGACACAAGCCGCTCTTTGCATTAATGATCAGATTCAGCTTAACCTTCTTGCCATAATAGTGCTTGCGCACCTGGAAGGCCGCGTGCATAATCGCAAGTAGCTCATCATCGTCCGCCTTCAGCACTGAGAGTGCGTCATCCATCGTCAGCAGTTCGCCTCTTAATGATTTCTCCGCCAAGTCATTCCAATTCACCTGTGTCTGTACCTGTACCATGTCATCCGCCTCCTGCTTATATGCATTTCGTTATATTTATGTAAAAAAAGAACGAAGCTTCTCGCCGATTCCCGAACGTACCAGCTCCTCAACCCACACTTGCCGCCATTGAGCATGAATAGTAGCTTTATCAACCTGTGTGCTTACTGAATAGGACTGTACGGTTATCCATGGGAGCATGCCCAGCACCGGCACATTTCCGAACGTCTCGATCATTCTGCGATTTTCCTCAAGTGTACGGTCATGGGCATCCGTGTAGCCATTCAAGATAACACCCACAACGTCCAAGCCGCGCTTCCTCGCTGCTTCAATTGTTAACAGCGAATGATTAACTGTTCCTAATCCAGGCCTAGCTATAATCACGATAGGAAGACCGAGCAGCATAGCCAGATCCGCGACAAGATGTTTTCCCGTCAAAGGAACCAGAAGCCCTCCTGCACCCTCCACGAGCAACGGCCTTCGAGCCTCAAGCCGACGTTGGCCCTCATTGCGCAGCTTGTCCCAACTGATCTCAGCTCCTGTGCGCTCTGCTGCCATCCATGGCGCCAATGGCTCCTTGAACGTATAGGTAACCGTTTCTTCCTCTGTCTGCTGAAGACCGCTTCCATGGACTAGACGGTAGCTATCCGCATGTGCATCGCCTAGCTCTACTCCTGATTGCACAGGCTTCCAAATACAAGGCTTGCTGCCATCCTCCACATACTGACAGACATAGGCGGCTAGAGCAGCCGTTACGCATGTCTTGCCTACATCGGTGTCTGTTGCGGTAATGAACAGACCTTTATGTCTATACATTTGCCGTCACCCTCACCCAAACGTTAACCACGTTTATAATATTTAGGTTAACAATAGATTACACGTATTCTACTATAAGCTCGAGCTGGCGACAAGATATATTTAGGGTGTTATATAAAAAAACGTCTCTGCCCCATTCCACGGAGCAAAGACGTATAGTATCCAATAATTATTTCAAATGAAAAGACCTCTTGCTTGAGTGCAAGAGGTCTGGAAATATGCGAGTATGCAAGGTTACGTCCCAGGAGGGATTCGAACCCCCGACCGACGGCTTAGAAGGCCGTTGCTCTATCCAGCTGAGCTACTGGAACTTACTTGGAGCGGGTGATGGGAATCGAACCCACGCTACCAGCTTGGAAGGCTGGAGTTCTACCATTGAACTACACCCGCAAAATAATGGTCGGGACGACACGATTTGAACATGCGACCCCCTGGTCCCAAACCAGGTGCTCTACCAAGCTGAGCTACGTCCCGTAATTTATAAATGCCGGTAGAGGGACTCGAACCCCCACGGTTTCCCTCACGATTTTGAGTCGCGCGCGTCTGCCAATTCCGCCATACCGGCTAATATGAAGTTGGAGCGGAAGACGGGAATCGAACCCGCGACCCTCGCCTTGGCAAGGCGATGCTCTACCGCTGAGCCACTTCCGCATAAGGAGATACTGATAAATATTTAATCATAAAACCACAAAACAATCAACAATAATTTAACCCTTTGGTTAAATTGGAGCGGAAGACGGGAATCGAACCCGCGACCCTCGCCTTGGCAAGGCGATGCTCTACCGCTGAGCCACTTCCGCACGAAATAATAAATGAAATGGTGAGTCATGTAGGACTCGAACCTACGACACCCTGATTAAAAGTCAGGTGCTCTACCGACTGAGCTAATGACTCATAATACTGGGGATCTAGGATTCGAACCTAGGCATGACGGAGTCAAAGTCCGTTGCCTTACCGCTTGGCTAATCCCCAATAGGTAATGGGGCGATCGAAGGGAATTGAACCCTCGAATGTCGGAGCCACAATCCGATGCGTTAGCCACTTCGCCACGACCGCCATAAATATAACGGGTACCATCGAAAGGATTCGAACCTCCGACCTACGCTTTAGAAGCGATTGCTCTACCACTGAGCTACGAGGTACACTATATGTTTGAAATACTTTAATTCAAAAAAATGGCGGAGCCGACGGGATTCGAACCCGCGGTCTCCTGCGTGACAGGCAGGCATGTTAGGCCTCTACACCACGGCTCCGCGATAAAACAATTTACTCTGAAACGATGCTCAGAATATTTGGTTGCGGGGGCAGGATTTGAACCTGCGGCCTTCGGGTTATGAGCCCGACGAGCTACCGAGCTGCTCCACCCCGCGATATTAGTATGGTGGAGGCTGACGGGATCGAACCGCCGACCCTCTGCTTGTAAGGCAGATGCTCTCCCAGCTGAGCTAAGCCTCCATACTGGTGACCCGTAGGGGATTCGAACCCCTGTTACCTCCGTGAAAGGGAGGTGTCTTAACCCCTTGACCAACGGGCCTTAATAATGGCTCCCCGAACAGGACTCGAACCTGTGACAACTCGATTAACAGTCGAGTGCTCTACCAACTGAGCTATCAGGGAATGTTAATAGTTGCAGGGCAACTTAATACCGGCTTGGCGACGTCCTACTCTCCCGGGACCCTGCGGTCCAAGTACCATCGGCGCTGGAAGGCTTAACGGTCGTGTTCGGGATGGGTACGCGTGGTTCCCTTCCGCCATCATCACCAAACCGGATTTTTATGCTGACATCACTTCTTCGAGATTCGACAATAAAATATCCAACCTTGAAAAGGACATGCAGCTTAAAACTCAAGGCTATTGCACCTTGAAAACTGGATACGAAACTCAAGCACGCTGATGCTCTATATTAGCATTATGAGATGTACATCTCATAATTATTTAGGATAAGCCCTCGACCGATTAGTATTCGTCAGCTACACACGTTACCGCGCTTACACCCCGAACCTATCAACCTCGTCGTCTACAAGGGGTCTTACATACTGGGAAATCTCATCTTGAGGGGGGCTTCACGCTTAGATGCTTTCAGCGCTTATCCCGTCCGTACTTGGCTATCCAGCCGTGCTCCTGGCGGAACAACTGGTACACCAGCGGTACGTCCATCCCGGTCCTCTCGTACTAAGGACAGCTCCTCTCAAATTTCCTACGCCCGCGACAGATAGGGACCGAACTGTCTCACGACGTTCTGAACCCAGCTCGCGTACCGCTTTAATGGGCGAACAGCCCAACCCTTGGGACCTACTTCAGCCCCAGGATGCGATGAGCCGACATCGAGGTGCCAAACCTCCCCGTCGATGTGGACTCTTGGGGGAGATAAG